>NZ_JACAPA010000096.1:0-314 GCF_013385945.1 Pantoea sp. B9002 | reverse complement strand
CCGCCATCGGCCTATCGGCGATGCTCGACGGACTCTGGCTCGAGTGGTGTCTGAACCCCGAGACCTTCAGCCCCGCCAACGGCCTCCATATCAGCCGTTGCTGGATAAAGGGGCTGCGACACGGAGCATTCGGCGCCGACGACGTCCTGTGACGGGTGACGACCAAAGATCATCGCCAGGGTGCCGCTGACCGCGATCAGTCCGGCACCGATCATCAGCGACACATCCATCAGCGTGCCCCAGATCAGGTTCGACAGCAGGAACGCCCAGATCAGCCCGGTGTATTCGAACGGTGCCAGCAGGGTCGCCGTGGC
>NZ_JACAPA010000095.1:0-410 GCF_013385945.1 Pantoea sp. B9002 | reverse complement strand
TCCCCATCGATACACGCGACCAGTGATCGCGTCATACAAGACCGACAACAGCAGACCAGCGATAACCAGGTAGGTGCCATAGAGGGCAAGGGGGTATCGCCGTACTTGGCTTGCATCAAGCGTGATGACCCGGCCCCATTTATTGAAAAAAGTAGACGCACTCCATGCATCTCCAGATATTTGGAGCAGGCCGATTGCCAAGAGCAGCGTGCCAATTGCGAGAGCGACAATCCCTATCCGCTTTGGAATAGTGTTCATGATTTTATGCATTACAGCTTCCTCGCATTCCAGGCCAGCAGCACGCGGGCGTGAATCCGCAACAGGTCGAGTTCGGCGCCCTTGATGTCATATGGCGGGAACGCATCGTTATCGGAAATCATGCGGATCATTTTCGGAAGCCGCTGCAGTCG
>NZ_JACAPA010000094.1:0-327 GCF_013385945.1 Pantoea sp. B9002 | reverse complement strand
CGGCAAAAGCTGGGGTGGTGGAAATCGTCAGGCTGGTGCCGCTGCGTTGCGGGCGCAGGGTATCGACGCTCTGGGCAATCTCCAGCAGCGCGCCATGCAGGCTGCGGAACAGTCGCTCGCCCGCATCGGTCAGGCGCACCTGGCGCGGCAGGCGCTCGAACAGCGGCACGCCGAGCCAGCCTTCCAGCGAGCGGATCTGATGGGACACGGCGGTTGGCGTCACCACCAGTTCTTCGGCGGCGGCCTTGAAACTGCGCTGGCGCGCGGCGGACTCGAAGGCGCGCAGCGCGGTGAGTGGCAGGTTGGCGAACATGTTCGGCTCCATGG
>NZ_JACAPA010000093.1:0-359 GCF_013385945.1 Pantoea sp. B9002 | reverse complement strand
ACGTCACCTGCGAATTGCGCCGTCCTACCTCAATCTCGCGCAAATCGACCAGGCTGCCGAGGTCATCGCCCACTCGGTACTGCTTGCCTGTGCCGAGCACGAAAATGACCACCAGCGGCAACCCGCTCCGTACCCGGAACACCAAAACGCGTGAAGCGTTCAAGGGGAGGTGCGTCGGCGTGATATTGTTCAGGGGTAGATATCGACCTTGAGCACGTCGCGAAGCAGTGCGCAAAACACGGAGAAATACTCGTCATGATGGACCGATTGATAGACGCTCAAACCCTCCTTGACCTTGCAGTGAAGTCGTCGGCCATAACCGCTGAATGCCTGTGTCTTCAACGCGATCTGGAGGGTTG
>NZ_JACAPA010000092.1:0-983 GCF_013385945.1 Pantoea sp. B9002 | reverse complement strand
GTGTTGCATCCATCGGTTGAACTCACAGCCAAAAGCAGACTTCAGTGCTTTGGACAAACCCATAATGCAACTAAGGATCATTTGTGTTAAAAAAATGTTTCTTGGCAGTTATGTCTGAAACCTGATGGAGCAGAAATGAGAACGCAGAAGCGATGCATGGGATATGTGGCCATAGTCGTTGATGACTATGATCGGGCAATTGAGTATTACACGGAAACGCTGGGGTTTACTCTCGTTGAAGATACACCTCAGCCGGGTAAACGTTGGGTCGTAGTCACACCTAACCCGGAAAGCGATTGCAATCTTCTACTGGCACGCGCTTCAAATGAGAGGCAGGAAGATTTTATAGGCAATCAATGTGGTGGAAGGGTATTCCTTTTTCTGCAAACTGATGACTTTTGGCGCGACTACAACTCCATGAAATTAAAAGGCGTTACATTCTCCCAAGAGCCTCGCGAAGAGGAGTACGGAACAGTAGTTGTATTTGAGGACCTATACGGCAACCGCTGGGATCTTTACCAGAACAAGCAAAATTAAAACTCCCTAACGGTTGAGTCATTACGACGTTTCCGCCCCCAAAATAATGTCCGCTCCTCGCTCACAGCGGACCTTCAACTCAATTAGTTCGTCCGCTATGTGCCAAGAGCAGAGGTAGGATCATTAATCATCAAAAACATGCTTGTTGAGTTATTCGTTTTCCCATCAATACCACTTTGAAGCTTTGGGGGTCGACATTGAGTACCGCATAGCGTATCTGCGGACAAATCAGTTCTAAGCTTCGTTTGCTACAATCAAGCTGCATTAAAGTGCGTGCGCCGGATTGTGTTTGCACCCTATTGGTCTCAGGATAGTCGCTGCAATCAAATCCTTCTTTAATTAACTTTTCTTTCGCCGCACCCAGGCTCATTCCGATAAGATTTAGGCTCTCGACTTCTCTGGCATGCGATTTTTCAGAAACTCGAGTTGTAGTGGTCAACAAAAAC
>NZ_JACAPA010000091.1:0-941 GCF_013385945.1 Pantoea sp. B9002 | reverse complement strand
CACATTGACCGCGACGGCCGCTATCGCGTCAGCATGCTGTTTGACCGCGCGGGCTGGGAAAGCGGGCATGAAAGCCTGTGGGTGCGCCAGTCGCGCCCGTTTGCCGGCGACACCTACGGCCTGCACCTGCCGCTGCTGGCAGGCACCGAAGTGGCGATTGGCTTTGAGCACGGTAACCCGGACCGTCCGTACATCGCCGGCGTGCTGCACGATTCATCCCGTGCGGACCACGTCACCATCCGCAACTACAGGCGCAACGTGCTGCGCACGCCGTCGAACAACAAGCTGCGCCTCGACGACACGCGCGGCCAGGAGCACATCAAGCTCAGCACCGAGTACGGCGGCAAGAGCCAGCTGAATCTCGGGCATCTGGTCGACGGCGAACGCCAGCCGCGCGGCGAAGGCTTCGAGCTGCGCACCGACAGCTGGGGCGCCATTCGCGCGAGAAAAGGGCTGTTTATCAGCGCGGACGGGCAGGCGGCGGCGCAGGGGCAGCAGAAGGACATGCAGGCGGCGCTGGGTAACCTGAACCAGGCGCGCGAGCAGATGGCGGAGATATCCGGCGACGCGCAGAAGGCCACGGCAAACCCGGCAGACCTGCGCGCGCAGATAGCGTTGCTTGAGCAGCAGCTGCAGGAGCTGAAAAAGTCGGTGCTGCTGCTGAGCGCGCCGGACGGCGTGGCGCTGACCAGCGGCGGGCATCTGCAGCTCTCCGCGACGCAGAATCTGGTGGCGACGGCGGGCAACAATGCCGACGTCAGCGTAATGAAAAACCTGTTCATCGGGGTAGGCAACGCGCTGAGCGTGTTCGTGCGCAGGCTGGGCATCAGGCTGATTGCCAATCAGGGGCCGGTGCAGCTGCAGGCGCAAAACGATTTGATGGAGCTGCTGGCGCGCAGGGAAATCAGCATCGTCAGCACCGAAGATGAAATCAAAATCAT
>NZ_JACAPA010000090.1:0-721 GCF_013385945.1 Pantoea sp. B9002 | reverse complement strand
CCTGCTCTGCAAACGAACCAACCCGCCTTTAGGCGGGTTGGTTCGTTTGCAGAGCAGGTTACAAAACAAAGAAATGATGCAATTTTTTCTTAAAAAAAAATGGAGAGGCGGTTTCTCAAGAGGAAATGTTTCGCGAATTATTGAAAGATCCGGATTCGGCAACGGTCTTTTTAAAAGGAATGAATCAGAAAGTAAATATTTAATTTTAATGATGCTTCTTATTAAAAATAAGCAAGATTGCATGGTCGGAATGACCATAAATCAAGAAAGATGAATTGTTGGAGACTGCAAACTTGCTGTTTACCGGCTCTATTGAACCTCCTTTAAAAATGAGGGAATTACTAAATAGCTTACTAACGAATGCCCAGCCTAAAAATTATACTTGGCGTACGTTCTCGTAGGGTCGGGTTTCAGCCCCCTGTAAAGATTCGAATTAGGAGATGGATGTGAGTTTCGATTATGAACTGGCATATCAACAGGTAAGAAAATATCTTGGCAAGCATCAGGACTCATTTACTCAAGCAATTGACGTTGAGAACGATATTAATAAGCAAAAATCATTTCCTTCCGAGGTATTTTTGGCAGCTGCTCTGCAAAAAAGTATTGGTAAAGAAGCCCTGCTGATTGAGCAAACAGGAGAAAATCACCCAGATGTTGTAATGAAGATGAATGGGGTTCGTTTTAATTTTGAAGTGACGTTAATGTAGTGGCACACTGAATT
>NZ_JACAPA010000089.1:0-450 GCF_013385945.1 Pantoea sp. B9002 | reverse complement strand
AGGGTGTACCCTTATGCGATAACCATTTTTGTTTAAAAATACCGCATCGAATAATTTATGAGGGAAACTATATGGCAAGGAGGCAGATTCTTTCTCTGTCGGAAAGAGAATCATTACTGGCATTACCGGACGATGAGTTAACGCTGACACGAATGGCGTATTTTAGTGAGCATGATCTGGCGCTTATCAGTGCTCACCGTAAACCCGCCAGTCGTTTTGGTTTTTCCGTCCTTCTTTGCTATCTGAAAAATGTCGGCTTTGCACCGGATAAAAAAATCCCACCCTCTGATGCGCTGCTGAAGCATATCGCCAGCAGGCTAAAACTTACCGGGGATCTCTGGCCTGCTTACCTTTCCGGCAGGGAAACCACGCGACGCGAACATTTAACCGAACTGTACCGCTATCTTGGCGTAAAAGCGTTTACCGGAAAAATACAGCAGGACTGTATTA
>NZ_JACAPA010000009.1:0-321259 GCF_013385945.1 Pantoea sp. B9002 | reverse complement strand
CCATCAGCCCGGTTTGTACCTAAATGCGCACCCTACAAACCCGTAGGGTCGCCATTCATGGCGACCCTTTCTTATTACGCGTACTTCACCGTAATCGACGCACTGGCCAGCGCATGAAAATGCACGTTAAAACCCACCATCGCGCCGCTCGCGCCTTCGTCCACGTCAATTTTATCCGTATCCAGCGCATGCACCGTAAAGATGTAGCGATGTGATTCGCCTTGCGGTGGCGCCGCGCCGCCGTAGCCGGTTTGGCCAAAATCGGTACGCGTCTGAATGGCGCTCGCCGGCAGTTCCGCCACGCCGGAACCGGCACCTTGCGGCAACACGGAGACTTCAGCCGGAATGTTCGCTACCACCCAATGCCACCAGCCGGAACCGGTAGGCGCGTCGGGATCGTAGCAGGTGACAACAAAGCTTTTGGTGCCTGCCGGTACATCATCCCACGCCAGATGCGGTGACACATTGTCGCCCTGGTAACCCATGCCATTGAAAACGTGTCGCTCTGGCATCTTATCGCCGTCGTTAAAATCCTGGCTAACTACGCGCATGATCGCTCCTTATTGGTTGTGCAGTGCCCTCAATCATGGTGGAAATGCGCCGCAACATCCAGTGCTGCACCGACCGCTTGCGTCAGTTTCGTCAGTTCGGCGGCAGAAATCAGATAAGGTGGCATCAGGTAGATCAAGCGCCCAAACGGCCGAATCCACACGCCGCGCTCAACGAAGAAGTGCTGCAGCGCCGCCATGTTCACGGCCTGATGGGTTTCAATCACGCCAATTGCACCCAGCACGCGCGCATCGGCGACCGCGCGATGAGTGCGCAGCGGCAGCAGCTCAGTGCGCAGCTGCTGTTCGATGTGCGCCACCTGCGTGGTCCAGCCGCCTTCACTAATCATCTTCAGACTTTCCACCGCCACCGCGCAGGCCAGCGGATTGCCCATAAAAGTAGGTCCGTGCATAAAGCAGCCCGCTGCGCTGCGGCTGATGGTGTCGGCGACCTCACGCGTGGTCAGCGTGGCGGAGAGCGTCATGGTGCCGCCGGTCAGCGCTTTGCCGAGGCAGAGAATGTCCGGCGTGATGCCCGCATGGTCGCAAGCAAACAGCTTGCCGCTGCGGCCAAATCCGGTGGCGATCTCATCGGCAATCAGCAGCAAACCGTATCGGTCGCACAGCTCGCGCACCTGCTGCAGATAGCGCGGATGGTAGAAACGCATCCCGCCCGCGCCTTGCACAATCGGCTCCAGAATCACCGCTGCAATCTCCCGATGGTGGGTTTCCGCCAGCTGCGCGAAATCGGCGAAATCGGCCTCGTTCCACGCGTCATCGAAAGCGCACTGCGGCGCGGTGGCGAACAGATGTTCCGGCAGATAGCCGCGCCACAGGCTGTGCATCGAATTGTCGGGATCGCACACCGACATCGCGGCAAAGGTATCACCGTGATAACCGCGCTTCAGCGTGAGGAATTTCTGTCGCGTTTGGTTGCGTCCCAGCCAGTATTGCAGCGCCATTTTCATCGACACTTCAACGGCGATCGAACCTGAATCGGCGAGGAACACGCACTCCAGCGCGTCAGGCGTCATGGCAACCAGCTGGCGACTCAGTTCCACCGCCGCCGGATGGGTAATGCCGCCAAACATCACATGCGACATCTGCGTCATTTGCTGCTGCAACGCCTGATTGAGACGCGGATGGTTGTAGCCGTGGATCGCCGCCCACCACGACGACATGCCGTCCACCAGTTCACGTCCATCGGCCAACTGCAGCTGGCAGCCGTGCGCCGCCACAACCGGATAACAAGGCAGGGGATCGCGCATCGACGTGTAGGGATGCCAGATATGCTGGCGGTCAAAGTTGAGGTCGTCCTGAGTGAACATGTGAGTTGTAAACCATTTTAAAAAGATTTAGTTTACAAGTATAACCACGTTAATCGTCGGGATGAACCCCCTTTTTCTGGAGTAAGCAATGGCAAACCGCTGGACACTGACACAAGCTCAGGCACTTTTCGATAAACCTTTCCTTGAGTTGATGTTTGAAGCGCAGCAAGTGCATCGTCAACATTTCGATCCACGCCAGGTGCAGGTCAGCACGCTGCTATCGATCAAAACCGGCGCCTGTCCGGAAGACTGTAAATACTGTCCGCAGAGCGCGCGCTACAAAACCGGTCTGGAATCGGAACGTCTGATGGAAGTGGATGCGGTGCTGGAATCGGCGCGCAAAGCCAAAGCGGCGGGATCGAGCCGTTTCTGCATGGGCGCCGCGTGGAAAAACCCGCACGAGCGTGACATGCCCTATCTGCAGCAGATGGTGCAGGGCGTGAAAGCGATGGGCATGGAAACCTGCATGACGCTTGGCACGCTGGATGGCAACCAGGCGCAGCGCCTCGCCGAAGCGGGGCTCGATTTCTACAACCACAACCTCGACACCTCGCCAGAATTCTACGGCAACATCATCACCACGCGCAGCTATCAGGAACGTCTGGATACGCTGGATAAAGTGCGCGGCGCGGGCATTAAAGTGTGTTCCGGCGGCATCGTGGGTCTGGGTGAAACGGTGAAGGATCGCGCGGGCCTGCTGGTGCAACTGGCAAATCTGCCGACGCCGCCCGAGAGCGTACCGATCAACATGCTGGTGAAGGTCAAAGGCACGCCGCTGGCCGATAACGACGACGTCGAACCGTTCGACTTCATCCGCACCATCGCGGTGGCGCGCATCATGATGCCCTCGTCGCACGTGCGTCTTTCTGCCGGACGCGAGCAGATGAGCGAGCAAACGCAGGCGATGTGCTTTATGGCCGGTGCTAACTCCATCTTCTACGGCTGCAAACTGCTCACCACGCCAAATCCTGAGGAGGATAAGGATCTGATTCTGTTCCGCAAATTGGGTCTGAATCCCGAGCATACCGCGACAACGGCGGGTGACAACGAGCAGCAGCATCAGCTCAGCGAGCAGCTGCTGCACGCCGATACCGAGCAGTTCTACAACGCGGCTGTGTAAATGGGCTGGTCACAACGTATCGACGAGGCGCTAGCGGCGCGGCGTGCCGCGGATGGCTGGCGTCTGCGGCGTCCCGTTGAGCACAACAGCGTGCGGGAAATTACGCTGGACGGTCAGCGTTATCGCCACTTCTCCAGCAACGACTATCTTGGTCTTAGCCAGCATCCGGCGGTGATTGCCGCGTGGCAGCAGGGCGCGGCCGAGACGGGCGCTGGCGCGGGTGCATCCGGGCATGTGACCGGCTACAGCCGCCACCATGCGCAGCTGGAAGAAGAGCTGGCTGACTGGCTGGGCTATTCGCGCGCGCTGCTGTTCATTTCGGGATTTGCCGCCAACCAGGCGGTGATCCATCTGCTGGCGGAAAAGCAGGATCGCATCTTCGCCGATAAGCTGGCGCACGCTTCACTGCTGGATGCCGCCAGCCACAGCCCGGCGAGCCTGCGTCGTTTTGCCCACAATCAGCCTGCAAGTCTGGCGAAGCTGCTGACAACGCCGTCGGACGGCGGCACGCTGGTGGTGACCGAAGGCGTGTTCAGCATGGACGGCGACAGCGCTCCGCTAGGACAGATCGCCGCAGAGACGCGGCGCGGCAACGGCTGGCTGCTGGTAGATGATGCGCACGGCATTGGCGTGACCGGCGCGCAAGGGCGCGGCAGCTGCTGGCAGCAGCAGGTTAAACCGGAACTGCTGATCGTCACCTTCGGCAAAGGATTTGGCGTCAGCGGCGCGGCGCTGCTGTGCGATGACGCCACCGCTGATTACGTCGAGCAGTTTTCGCGTCATCTGATCTACTCCACCGCGATGCCACCGGCGCAGTGCTACGCGCTGCTGGCGGCACTGCGACAGATTCAACAAGGTGATGCGCTGCGCGAAAAACTGCATAGCCACATTGCGCGTTTCCGCGCCGGTGCGGCGGATTTGCCGTGGCAGCTGGTCGATTCTGCGAGCGCCATCCAGCCGCTGATCGTTGGCGAAAACAGCGCAGCAATGGCGTTGTCGCAGCGGCTGGCGCAGGCCGGCTGTTGGGTCAGCGCGATTCGTCCGCCGACCGTGCCGCCGGGCACCGCGCGGCTGCGTATCACGCTCACCGCCGCGCATCACACCGATGATATTGATCGTCTGCTGGAGGCGCTGTATGACGCTGCAGGTTAACAAGCACGCCGTGGCGCAGGCCTTTGGTCGTGCGGCTGCCCATTACGAACAGCACGCCCAGTTACAGCGGCTGAGCGGCGATGCGCTGCTGGTGCTGGCACCCGCTGGTTTTGGTCCGCATCTGCTGGATGCCGGGTGCGGCACCGGCTGGTATAGCCGCTACTGGCGCGATCGCGGGCGCACGCTGACGGCGCTCGATCTGTCGCCCAACATGCTGCAAACCGCGCGCGATCAGCAATCGGCGCAGCACTATCTGTTGGGCGATATCGATGCGGTGCCGCTGCCGGACGCCAGCGTTGACGGCGTATGGAGCAATCTGGCGGTGCAGTGGAGCAGCGACTTGCACACCGCGCTGCAGCAGTTTTTGCGCGTCACGCGGCCGGGCGGCACGGTGCTGTTTTCCACGCTGCTCGACGGTTCGCTGCACGAAGTGCATCACGCGTGGGCGCAGCTGGATGGTCGCCAGCACGCTAACCGTTTCCTCAGCGCTGCGCAGTTTCATGCGGCCACCGCGACGCTGCCGATCGCTGCGCAGCAGCAGGTTATCACGCTGCATTTTCCCAGCGCGCTCAGCGCTATGCGCTCGCTGAAAGGCATTGGTGCCACGCATCTGCACGACGGACGCGGAGCCAGCGTGCTGACACGTTCCCAACTGGCACAGCTTGAGCAGCACTGGCCGCAGGACGAGGCCGGTTATCGCCTGAGTTATCACCTGATGTATGGAGTTTTAAGCAAATGACACGCTGGTTTATTACCGGAACCGATACCGAAGTGGGCAAAACCGTGGCCAGTGGCGCGCTGCTGCAGGCGGCGAGCGCCGCCGGTTTACGTACCGCAGGCTACAAGCCGGTAGCATCCGGCTGCGAGATCACGCCGCAAGGCATCCGCAACAGTGACGCGCTGGCATTGCAGCGCTACAGCAGCTTGCCGTTGAGCTACGAACAGGTGAACCCGCTGGCGTTTGTCGAGCCGACCTCGCCGCATATCATCAGCGCGGAAGAGGGCAGGCCGATTAGCTTCGCCACGCTGTCAGCGGGCTTGCGCGCGCTGGAGCAGCAGGCGGAATGGGTGTTAGTCGAAGGCGCAGGCGGATGGTTTACGCCGCTGTCAGAGACGCAAACCTATGCCGATTGGGTGGAAGCCGAGCAGCTGCCGGTGATTCTGGTGGTGGGCGTGAAGTTAGGCTGCATCAATCATGCAATGCTCACCGCCGAAGCGGTTAAAGCGCGCGGATTGCGGCTTGCAGGCTGGATTGCCAATGATATTCAGCCGCCGGGCAAACGCCATCAGGAGTATATGGCTACGCTGCGTCAGCGGATTGATGCGCCGTTCCTCGGTGAGATTCCGCACCTTAGCGATGAGACCGAGCAGGCCGAATGTGGGCGTTATTTGACGTTGCCGCAATAAACCAGGTCGCCATAAATGGCGACCCTACAAAACCACATCACGCACCGTATGGTCGCCATTCATGGCGACCTGGCTACATCGTCACGTCGCGGTCAGCCACTTATTCACCGTCAAATCATCCAACTGCGCCACTTTGCCGTGCGCCACATTGCGTCCGCGATGCAGCAGCAGGAAATAATCGGCGACGCGACGAATAAACGAGACGTGCTGCTCCAGCAGCAAAATGGTTAAACCATACTCACGGTTTAACCGACGAATCAGATTGCCCATCTCCTCTTCCAGCCACGGCGACATCCCTTCCGTCGGTTCATCCAGAATCACCAGCTTGGGTTGCAGCACCAGCGCGCGCGCCAGGGCCAAATGTTGCTGCTGTTCCATCGGCAACTCGCCGCTGCGCTGATGGCGCAACGAATAGAGCGCCGGGAACAGGTCAAACACCATTTCCGGAATGGCGCGGCTACGATCGTCCTGCGCCGCCATCAGGGCGATCAGCAGGTTATCCTCCACGCTCATCTGCGAGAAAATATGCCGTCCTTGCGGCACATAACCAATGCCGGTGCGCGCGCGCAGCTCGGCCGGTTGCAGCAGCAAATCTTCCGGCGGCGCGCCATCTTCCTGCCAGGTCATCGAGCCGCTGTTAATCGGCAGGCGGCCCATAATGCAGTTCACCAACGTGGTTTTGCCCATGCCGGGACTGCCCAGCACGCCGGTGCACGTGCCCGGCGGCAGATCGAGATCCACATCCCACAGAATGTGATTTTGACCGTAAAACTGATTCACCGAACGTAAACTCAGCATCTGACATACTCCTTCCAGATTATTAGCCTGAATGCTCCCGCTCTGTGTCGTCTGGCATACAGTCGTGCACGATTGATGGACACCGCTGTCGTCGGCAAGCGCCGATATGGACTCGTCACTCCATAGCGTTAACATTGCAATTCCCAGGCCAGGTTAGGAATTCAGGCGCATCTGCGGCTGAAACCTGACAAATCAGCGGCTAAAAGTTGAGAAATGCTTAACAATTGCCGGCGGTGATAAATCGACTGCACTTTGACGGTGCTGACTGCTTAACGTTTCTGGTGCATTTGATCGTTCGTAAGGCAATAACCGGGGAAATAAATGGCCTTAACGCCTGGCTTTTCTCCGGGGACGGCAAGGTAAATAGGTAAAAAGAAGGGTTAATGCGACACGCAGAGCGGGAAAAATAAATGCGAAAAAATTTTTTTTCACGCTTAAGAATGGGCGGGAGAAAATTATACACAGCCGATGGGCTCGGGGCTGGATTCACTTATCCACCATTACTGTGGATAACCTTGTGCATTAGCGACTGAAAACCGTGTGCAAGCGAGTAAATTCGCGGCCTTCATACATTATGATGAGAAACTGGGCTTTTGAGTCAATGTGAATTAAAACAGCAGGTTAGTTAAAATCAAGCATGCGAATTATCTGCCTTGTCATCGGACTGCAATTTAATGACACTCTATTGACAAATGTTAAAAGCGTCCTCCGCCTGGGGATAACATTGCGCAACAACAACTTGCCGCCTGCCGCTTAAATTGCACTGAAGAGAATCGCCGTCAGGTGCCATTATCGTGCAATGTTACTGTAATTATGTCCAGTATTTTTTTCTGGCAAATTCGCCATAGCAGAGTAGAATTAGCAGCCTGCCCGCCGACTTCATCTGCTGGAACCGCTAAAACATGAGCAAAGCCTTTAAACTCAACTCCGCTTTCAAGCCTTCAGGGGATCAACCTGAGGCGATTCGCCGTCTCGAAGAGGGACTGGAAGATGGACTCGCGCATCAAACGCTGTTGGGCGTTACGGGCTCAGGTAAAACCTTTACCGTGGCGAACGTGATTGCCGATCTCAACCGACCGACAATGGTGCTGGCGCCGAACAAAACGCTGGCGGCGCAGCTCTACGGTGAAATGAAGGAGTTCTTCCCGGATAACGCGGTGGAGTT
Organism: Pantoea sp. B9002; assembly: GCF_013385945.1. Classification (NCBI taxonomy): domain Bacteria; kingdom Pseudomonadati; phylum Pseudomonadota; class Gammaproteobacteria; order Enterobacterales; family Erwiniaceae; genus Pantoea; species Pantoea sp. B9002. The sequence continues at coordinate 313,741 of NZ_JACAPA010000009.1, read as the reverse complement.
TTTCGTCTCTTATTACGATTACTACCAGCCTGAAGCCTATGTGCCGAGTTCTGACACCTTTATCGAGAAAGATGCCTCGGTGAATGAGCACATTGAGCAGATGCGTCTGTCGGCGACCAAAGCGCTGCTGGAGCGCCGCGATGTCATCGTAGTGGCCTCGGTTTCGGCGATCTACGGTTTGGGCGATCCCGATCTCTACTTGAAAATGATGCTGCATCTGACGCGCGGCATGATTATCGATCAGCGCAGCATTCTGCGCCGCCTGGCGGAACTGCAATATAGCCGCAACGATCAGGCCTTCCAGCGCGGCACCTTCCGCGTACGCGGCGAAGTGATTGATGTGTTCCCGGCGGAATCGGACGACATTGCGCTGCGTATTGAGCTGTTTGATGAAGAAGTTGAGCGGCTGTCGCTGTTTGATCCGCTCACCGGCCAGATTGATTCGGTGATCCCGCGCTTTACCGTCTACCCGAAAACGCACTACGTAACGCCGCGTGAGCGCATCCTTAAGGCGATGGAAGAGATCAAAGATGAGCTGGTGGTGCGCCGCAAAGTGCTGCTGGAGAACAATAAGCTGCTGGAAGAGCAGCGTATTTCCCAGCGTACGCAGTTCGATCTCGAGATGATGAACGAGTTGGGTTACTGCTCCGGCATCGAAAACTACTCGCGCTATCTCTCCGGGCGCGGACCGGGCGAGCCGCCGCCAACCTTGTTCGACTATTTACCGGCGGATGGCTTGCTGGTGGTCGACGAATCGCACGTCACCATTCCGCAAATTGGCGGCATGTATCGCGGTGACCGCGCGCGTAAAGAGACGCTGGTGGAATACGGTTTCCGCCTGCCGTCGGCGCTGGATAACCGCCCGATGAAGTTTGAAGAGTTTGAAGCAGCAGCACCGCAAACCATTTATGTGTCGGCCACGCCGGGCAACTACGAGCTGGAAAAATCGGGCAGCGAAGTGATCGATCAGCTGGTGCGTCCAACCGGCTTGCTCGATCCGATCCTCGAAGTGCGCCCGGTGGCGACGCAGGTCGACGATTTGCTGTCGGAAATCCGCAAGCGTGTGGAGATTAACGAGCGCGTGCTGGTTACCGTACTGACTAAGCGCATGGCGGAAGATCTCACCGAATACCTTGTGGAACACGGCGAGAAGGTGCGTTATCTGCACTCGGATATCGATACCGTGGAACGTATGGAGATCATCCGCGATTTACGCCTCGGTGAATTTGATGTGCTGGTCGGCATCAACTTGCTGCGTGAAGGTCTGGATATGCCGGAAGTGTCGCTGGTGGCGATTCTCGATGCCGATAAAGAGGGCTTCCTGCGTTCGGAGCGTTCGCTGATTCAGACCATTGGTCGCGCCGCGCGTAACATCAACGGCCGGGCGATTCTTTACGCCGATAAAATCACGCCGTCGATGGAGCGCGCGATGGGCGAAACCGAGCGCCGTCGCGAGAAGCAGCAGAAATACAACGAAGAGAATGGCATTACGCCGCAAGGGCTCAACAAGAAGATCACCGATATTCTTGAGCTCGGCAAAAACGTGGTGAAAACGCGCGGCAAAGGCAAAACCGCTTCACGCACCGCAGCGGAAGCAGAAGCCAACTATATGGCGCTTACGCCGCAGGCGATGCAGAAGAAAATTCACGAGCTGGAAGGGCAGATGCAGCAACACGCGCAGAATCTGGAGTTTGAAGAGGCCGCCAGCGTGCGCGATCAGTTGCATCAATTGCGCGAGCTGTTTATTGCGGCTTCCTAGTTAGCATTGACTGTAGCGGCGCAATTTATTGCGCAATATCTCAGTGGACGCGTTGCCGCCATTGATACGCGCGATTAATCGCGCCGCTACGATTTGTGCGGTCAGTGATATTGGTTAAACGGCCTGAATCGCGTGTTCTAGCGCGATGCGCAGCAGCTGGCGGTCGTGACGATACTTGATGTCGGCGGCCTCCAGCGGTTCGCGAATGATTAAACGCTGTTCCACGCCGCGAATATCGGCGGCAGGACTCACCACCACCGCATCAATTACCCGCTTGCCAATCGCTTTCTCCATGATCGCCAACTTATCGGCCACATTCAGGCTAGCCGCCGCCGGGCTCAGTTCGCGGCCCAGATTGCCGATAAACACCATGGTGGCAGGCGTACGGCGCAGCGCGCGCGCCATATCTTCCATCAGCAGAATCGGCATCAGGCTGGTGTAAAAGCTGCCGGGACCAATCAGAATCAAATCTGCTTCACCGATCGCCTCGATCGCTTCACGGGTCGGTAACACATTCGGATGCAGCATCAACTCTTCGGGCGGCTGCTTCATCTCATCAATTGCCGTTTCGCCGTACACCATATTGCCTTCGCCATCCTGCGCCACCAGATCGACCGGCTGTTCCGACATCGGGATCAGAAACGCATCGACCTTGAGCAGATTGCGAATAATGTTAATGGCTTCCAGCGGGCGCACGCTCAGGTGATCAAGCGCCTTCAGCATCAGGTTGCCAAGATTGTGTCCGGCCAATTCGCCATTTCCGCTGAAGCGATACTCGAACATTGCGGTCGCCACGCTCGGTTCAGTAATCAGCTGATTCAGGCAGTTGCGCATATCGCCCCAGGCAATACCGCCTTCCGAGCGGCGAATGCGTCCGGTGGAACCGCCGTTATCGGTGGTGGTAACAATACCGGTTAAGCGCGAGCCTAACGGTGCCAGCGCCGACATCACGCGGCCAAGACCGTGTCCGCCACCCAACGCCACCACACGATCTAAATCTGCCAGGGTACGATTCATGTTGCTCCTTTATCTCTGACGTCCACGCGTTGAGGCGTAGTTGAACTGATATGCATCAATATCTGCGACGTATTTTAACGTATTCTGTCGCGAAAATGCGGTGAAAAACACGTTATGCATCAAGATATATAGCGAAATTCACTGATGGATGCCGATGAGTAATCGCGCTACCATTCACGCTAACCGTGTTGTCCACAATGACAGCAAACTCCCAAGCCTGCGTTCCTAAGTCTTAATCGATACGGAATTCCGGCCGCAGCCTTGAGCTGCCAGGGTGCAGAAAGAAATGACTGCATCTCCCGACTTTGGAAAGGTGTTCAGGTGCCACAATTTAAAGATGCCTACGCACGCAGCTTTTACTATCTGCGTCTGTCGGTGACGGATGTGTGTAACTTCCGTTGTACCTACTGCTTGCCCAACGGCTACAAGCCGAACGGTACGCACAATAAAAGCTTTCTCTCGCTGGATGAGATTCGTCGCGTGACGCGTGCCTTTGCGGCTGCGGGCACGGAAAAAGTGCGTCTGACGGGCGGCGAACCTTCTATGCGTCGCGATTTCACCGACATCATCGCTGCGGTGCGTGAAAACGCCGCCATTCGCCAGATCGCGATGACCACCAACGGTTACCGCATGGCGCGTGACGTAGGCGCCTGGCGCGCCGCCGGTCTCACCCATATCAACGTCAGCGTCGACAGCCTCGACGCACGCCAGTTTCACACCATTACCGGCCAGGACAAATTTGCTGAGGTGATGGCGGGAATCGACGCCGCCTTCGATGCCGGTTTCGAGAAAGTGAAAGTCAACAGCGTGCTGATGCGTGATGTGAACAGCCACAGTCTCAGCACCTTCCTTGAGTGGCTGCGCCTGCGACCGATTCAACTGCGCTTTATCGAACTGATGGAAACCGGTGAAGGCAGCGATCTGTTCCGCCGTCATCACATCTCCGGTGAAGTGATCCGCGATCAGCTGATCCTGCAAGGCTGGCAACGGCAGCCGCGCGGCCGCAGCGACGGTCCGGCGCAGGTGTTCCGTCATCCCGATTATCAGGGCGAAGTCGGCCTGATCATGCCGTACGAGAAAGATTTCTGTGCCAGCTGCAACCGCCTGCGCGTCTCGGCGCTGGGCAATCTGCATCTGTGCCTGTTTGGCGATGGCGGCGTGTCGCTGCGCGATCTGCTGGCCTCTGACGATCAGCAAGACGAGTTGCAGGCGCGCATTGCGCACAGCCTTGGACTGAAAAAGCAGACGCATTTCCTGCATCAGGGCAACACCGGCATCACGCAAAATCTCTCCTTTATTGGTGGCTAAACACAGGAGTTACGGCCATGGGTAAACCTTCCGGCGAATTTGTCGCCTTAAATGTGGCGGTGATGACCGTCTCGGATAGCCGCGATGCCAGCAATGACACATCGGGCGATTATCTGCGTGAAGCGCTGGCGGAAGCCGGGCATCAAGTGGTCGATCGCGCGATTGTGCCAGATAACCGCTATCGCATTCGCGCCACGGTATCGCGCTGGATTGCCAGTGACGATGTGCAAGTGGTGATCGTTAACGGCGGCACCGGTTTCAACAGCAAAAACAGCACGCCAGAAGCGTTGCTGCCGCTGCTGGACCGCGAAATCGAAGGCTTTGGCGAGTTGTTCCGCATGATCTCCTATGAAGAGATCGGCAGCTCGACGCTGCAGTCGCGCGCGGTGGCTGGATTAGCCAACCAGACGCTGATTTTTGCCGTGCCGGGATCGACCAACGCTTGCCGCAGCGCCTGGGAACGCATTATCGAAGATCAGCTGGATGCGCGTACGCGTCCGTGTAATTTCGTCTCACATTTGAAGAAGTTGTAAGTATGTCATCGTTAACTCATATCAATGCCGCTGGCGAAGCCCACATGGTGGATGTCTCTGGCAAAACCGAAACGGTGCGCGAAGCGCAGGCCGAAGCGCTGGTGCTGATGAGCGCCGAAACGCTGCAGATGATTATTGACGGCAGCCATCACAAAGGCGACGTGTTCGCCACCGCGCGCATCGCCGGTATTCAGGCGGCAAAACGCACCTGGGAACTGATTCCGCTCTGTCATCCGCTGATGCTGAGCAAAGTGGAAGTCACCTTGCTGGCCGAACCGCAGCACAATCGCGTGCGCGTCACCTCGCTCTGTCGTCTCACCGGCAAAACCGGCGTTGAGATGGAAGCGTTGACGGCGGCGTCCGTCGCGGCGCTCACCATCTATGACATGTGCAAAGCGGTGCAAAAAGACATCGTCATCGACCAGCTGCGTTTGCTGACTAAAAGCGGCGGCAAGTCCGGCGACTTCAAGGCGGTGAGCCATGATTAAGGTGCTGTTTTTTGCTCAGGTGCGGGAATTAACCGGCACCGCTTCACTGGATTTACAGCCTGCCTACGCCGATGTCGCCACGCTGCGCGCGGCGTTAGCGGAGAAGGGCGATCGCTGGGCGCTGGCGCTGGAATCCGGCAAGCTGCTGGCGGCGGTAAACCAAACGCTGGTGCCGATGAGTCATCCGCTGCGTGCGGGTGATGAAGTGGCCTTTTTCCCGCCGGTCACCGGAGGCTGATGATGGAAACGCAGATTCGTGTGGGAGCAGAGCCGTTCAACGTCGGCGAAGAGTACGAAAAACTCGCCGCCCATGAAAGCGACGGCGCGGTCGTCACCTTCACCGGCAAAGTGCGCAATCACAATCTCGGTGCCAGCGTGGCGGCCTTGACGCTGGAGCACTATCCCGGCATGACGGAAAAAGCGCTGGCGGAGATCGTTGAAGACGCGCGTCAGCGCTGGGCGCTGCAGCAGGTCACGGTGATCCATCGTGTTGGCGAACTGTTCCCCGGCGATGAGATTGTGTTTGTTGGCGTCAGCAGCGCGCATCGCGGCAGCGCATTCGCCGCCACCGAGTTCATCATGGATTACCTGAAAACCCGCGCGCCGTTCTGGAAGCGTGAAGCCACTGCCGCAGGCGACCGCTGGGTTGATGCCCGCGACAGCGATCATCAGGCCGCTGAGCGCTGGAGCTAGCGCGCAAAATCCTCCCGCTCCGATAGCGGCAGGCCACTGAAAACGTTAAGGTACGGTTTTTGTTGGCGTCAGGGATCAGGATGAACACGAGCAAGATGATGAAAGGCGCAGCGTTGCTGGCTGCGCTGGTGCTGGCCGGTTGTAGCACGAAGAAAGAGCCGCAGGCGCCCGCGCGTCAGCCCGCCGATGTAAAAAGCCAAATCCAGCAGTTGTTGCCCAGCGACGTGAAGCAGAAATCTGCCTGGGCCGACGACATCTATACCGCATTCCGCGTGCAGCAAATCGATGCCAGCGTCAGCAACCTTTGCGCGGTGATTGCCGTCACCGATCAGGAGTCTAACTTCAGCGCCGATGCGGTGGTGCCGGGCTTACCGAAAATCGCCTGGGGCGAGATCGATCGCCGCGCCGCTAAAGTGCACGTGCCGGCATTTCTGGTGCGCACCGCACTGCTGATCAAATCACCGAATGGCGAAAGCTATGCCGCGCGTCTGGATAAGGTGCGCAGCGAGAAAGAGCTGAGCGCCATCTTTGATGATTTCATCGATATGGTGCCGATGGGGCAGAAGCTGTTTGGCAACCTCAACCCGATTCATACCGGCGGGCCGATGCAGGTCAGCATTGAGTTTGCGGAAGCGCACGCCAAAGGCTATCCGTATGCGGTTGACGGCTCGATTCGTCGTGAGGTCTTCACTCGTCGCGGTGGCATCTACTTCGGCACGCTGCATCTGCTTGGCTATCCGGCCGATTACAGCCAGCCGCTGTATCGCTTCGCCGACTTCAACGCCGGTTGGTACGCCAGCCGTAATGCGGCATTCCAGGCGGCAATCGCCCGCGCCAGCGGCATCAAGCTGGCACTGGATGGCGACCTGATCGTCTATGGCAGCGAGCAGGCCGGTTCCACCGAACTGGCGGTGCGCAGCCTGAGTAAGCAGCTGGATATGAGCAATCGTGAAATCCGCCGCGATCTGGAGAAGGGCGACACCGAAGATTTTGCCAAAAGCACACTGTGGAAGCAGACCTTTATCCTCGCCGATAAGATGGCCGGAAAACGTCTGCCACGCGAAATGCTGCCCGGCATCAAGCTGGAGAGCCCGAAAATCACCCGCAATCTCACCACCGCGTGGTTTGCTCAGCGCGTAAATGGCCGCTATCAACAGTGCTTGACGCGCCGTTGACGCAAACGGGTGTACACTCCACACTTACAGAGTTTGTTAACGTAACAGCTAATGAGGCGCTTCATGGATCGATATCCACGTAATGATTCAATCGTGCAGCAGGCATCCACCTCGCTGCAGACCTACATGGCGCAGGTGTATGGCTGGATGACCTGCGGCTTGCTGCTCACCGCGTTTGTTTCGTGGTTTGCTGCCCGCACACCTGCAGTAATGGAACTGGTGTTTGCTAACCGCATCACTTTCTTCGGCTTGATCATCGCGCAGCTGGCGCTGGTGTTTGTGCTGTCTGGCATGGTGCAACGTATGAGCGGCGCGGTCGCCACTGCGCTGTTTATGCTCTATTCGGCGCTGACTGGCCTGACCATGGCGAGTATTTTCCTCGTCTACACCTACTCATCCATCGCCAGCACCTTCTTTGTGACGGCCGGGATGTTCGGTGCCATGAGCTTCTACGGTTACACCACCAAGCGCGACCTGAGCCGTTTTGGCAGCCTGCTGTTTATGGCGCTGATCGGTATTTTGCTGGCGTCACTGGTGAATTTCTGGCTAAAAAGCCCGGCGCTGATGTGGGCGATCACCTATATCGGCGTGGTGGTGTTTGTTGGCTTAACCGCCTATGACACGCAGAGGCTGAAGGCGATTGGCGAGAACATCAACGTCAATGACAAAGAGAACCTGCGTCGCGCCTCCATCATGGGCGCGCTAACGCTGTATCTCGACTTCATCAACCTGTTCCTGATGCTGCTGCGTATCTTCGGTAACCGCCGTTAAACCTCGCACCAAACGATTCCCTCTCCCGCGTGCGGTCTGCACCAATCCGTCCCCTCTCCCGCTTGCGGGAGAGGGTTAGGGTGAGGGGAATCCCGCACAAAACTAACGCGAAACCGATTTCTCCATCTTTTGCTCATTCTTCTGCCGCAAATGCTTCGCGCGACTCTCCAGCCACAAATACAGCACCAGCGCCACCAACAGCGGCAGGATAAAATAGAGCACGCGATACGCCAGCAGCGCCGCAATAATGGTGCCGTGCGACGCATGTTGCCCACTCAGCAGCGCCAAAAATACCGCTTCCAGCACGCCAATCCCGGCCGGGATATGAATAATCACACCCGCAATACTGCTGATCAACAGCACGCCCAGCACGATGGGATAATCCACCTGACGCGCCAGCAGCAGCCAGATAATCATGCCCATCACCATCCAGTTGGCGCAGGAAACCGCAAACTGGAACAGCGCCATGCGCAGCGAAGGCAGCTGCAGATGCTGGCCTTTTACCGTCCAGCGGCGCTTCTTCGCGAAGGCGCAAGCCCACAAATAGACCGCCACCATCACCAGCAGCACCGCGCCAATCATGCGCAGCGTGGTTTCACCAATGAACCAACCGGAAGGAATCGGCACCATGCCCGCCGCAAACACCACGCCGGCCAGCAAAATGTAGCCGAGCCAGTTGGTGGCGATGCTCAGCGAGAAAATGCGCGTAATGGTGTTGCCCGGCAAACCGAGTCGTGAGTAGAGCCGATAGCGCATCGCCACGCCGCCAACCCAGGTACTGAGCGTCAGGTTGAAGGCATAACAGATAAACGACACCAGCATCACCTGACGCTTCGCCAGCTTATGGCCGCAGTACGCACGTCCAATCAGGTCGTATAATCCGTAGGTCAGATAACTCACCACCACCAGCGCGGCAGCGCTCAGCACCACATAGCGGTTGTAGCCGACGATCACCGTATAAACATCTTCCCAGTTCACCTTGCGCGCATACACCACCAGCAGCACGATCACCGCGATAAAAAATAGCCAGGTGAGGATTTTCTTCGCCAGTTGCCAGCGCGGATTCTTTTTCGACATTAGGGTTTCGCTCCTGAATTATCGGCTTCAACCCGATCCTGAGTTTCCATTTCAGGCTGCACCGGCGGCGCAACCTGCGACAAGCGCGGCGTATGCGCAGGCAACCAACCGGCGATGGCCGGGAAGTGGCGTAAAAAGTGGAACACAATCACGCCTTTGGTGAGCTGCCACCAGTTGCGCGGCGGCAGCTTGTCATCCTCCACGCGCACGCAGTCCTGCTGAATCAGCAGTTCCAGATTGTCGCGCAGCGTCTGGTTGAAAGCGCGATCGTGCACCATCAAATTGGCTTCCAGATTGAGGGATAAACTCAGCGGATCGAGGTTGCTGGAGCCGACGGTGGACCATTGCTGATCCTGCACCGCAATTTTGCCGTGCAGTGGGCGGCGGCAATATTCATACACTTCCACGCCGCCATCGACCAAATAGTTGTACAGCAGCTCAGCACCGACTTTGACGATCGGCATATCGGGTTCGCCCTGCACAATCAACCTGACGCGCACGCCGCGTTGAGCCGCGCTGCGCATCTCACGCAGCAGACGATAGCCAGGGAAGAAGTAGGCGTTGGCGATGATCACATCCTTCTGGGCCTTGCGCAGCATGGCGAGATAGTGCTGCTCAATGTCGTCGCGGTGTTCGTCGTTATCGCGATAGACAAACAGCACCTGCGCTTCACCGGGCGTGGCGTTGACCGCCGGGCGATGGGAACGCGCGCCCCACCAGCGCCGCGTGTGCTGTTCGCTGCCCATCTCTTGCCGCACGTATTGGGCAATATCCAGCACCACCGGACCTTTCACCTCTACCGCATAATCCTGTTTGGATTGCGCGCCGAAATCGGTGTTGTGTTCGGCAGAAAAGTTGATGCCGCCGACAAAGGCGATCTCTTCATCGATCACCACGATTTTGCGGTGCAGGCGGCGGAACACGTTAGTGCGCATACCGAGCACCAGCGGACGCGGATCGTAATAGATAAAACGCACGCCGGCGGCCGTCAGGCTATCAACAAATCGGTCGGAGAGATCCGGCGAACCGTAGCCATCGACCATCACCTCGACTTTTACCCCGCGCTGCGCCGCCTTGAGCAATTGTTCGTGCAGATCGGTGCCGACTTCATCCTCAAACAGGATGAAGGTTTCCAGCAGCAGCGTGCGCTCGGCGCGTTGGATCGCGCCTGATACGCGCGGGAAAAACTGGTCACCATTTTCTAACAGACGGAGCTGATTACCGTCGCGCCAATTGAAACTCATAGGAAAATCTCCACCGCTAACGGCGCATGATCGGACAGGTGAGACCAGGGTTTAACCGGCAGCGCCCACGGCTTGCTCACCGTGGCGTTGCGAATGTAGATACGATCAAGCCGTAACAGCGGAAAACGCGCCGGGAAGGTGCGGGCAGGGCGGCCGGTTTTGATGCTGAACACTTCCTCTAAGCCCACCGCGCGCTTAAGAAAGCGATTGGCGCTGACCTGCCAGTCATTGAAATCACCGGCCACCACCAAAGGCGCATCGGGCGGCAACGTATCAATGAAGTCGCACATCATCTTCATCTGCGCCTGACGATGTTTCTCTTTCAGACCGAGATGCACGCAGAACACATGCAGCGGCTCCGCCCGATCCGGCAGGCGGATTTGGCAGTGCAACATGCCGCGCTTTTCACTTCCGGCGACGGAAATATCGCGGTTTTCATATTCAACGATGGGAAATCGTGACAATATCGCGTTCCCGTGATGTCCCTCGGGATAAACGGCGTTGCGGCCATAGGCGAAATCGTCCCACATGGTATCGGCCAGAAACTCGTAATGTGAGGTTTCCGGCCAGTTTTCGATATGCAGCGAATGGATGGCGTGGGTGCCCATCACCTCTTGCAGGAAGACGATATCCGCCGATGTGGCGCGAACAGCGTCGCGCAATTCCGGCAGGATAAAGCGGCGATTAAAGCTGGTGAACCCCTTGTGGGTATTGATCGTCAGGACTTTAAATGAAAATCCTTGCGTATTTTGTGGCATACTTCGACGCGCTCCTTTTCATCATCAACAGCACAAAGTGTAGTCTTTGTCACAAATGGGTGGTGTTAAGGGCAGAAAATTAGGGCGTAATCCGAAATTTGCTTTACATTGAGGACGTTCGTCTGGCCTCCAGCCAGATACACTTGGGCGACCTGTTGGGTCTGCCAGGAGAAGAGAATGAAATGGTCTAATCGTGTTCAGATTGTTACCGGACAAACCTGTTTGCACATTGCAATGCACCTGTTGGTGATTGCCGCACTGGTTTGGGGCTGGAAACATAGGGCGCTGGTTGAAGTGAGCAGTACCCTGGTGGCAGCTTATGCGGTGGTATTCATTACCATGCTGGTCATGCAGCGTAGTGCCCGTTTACGTAGAATGGGTGATTCCCTCGAAGAGGTGACCACCACTTACTACTTTGGCGCAGCGATGTTAACGCTGTTCCTGATCTCCCGCTTTATCCACAACAACCTGCTGATTGGTATCCTCGGCGTGGTGATGTTAGTGGGCCCGGCGCTGGTTTCACTGCTGGCGAAAGAGCCGGTCCAGCGCATCGAGAAGAAGCGCAGTTGATTGATTGAGGACCGCAATCTTGCGGACCTGACAAAAAGGAGCCGAATGCGGCTCTTTTTTTATGGATGCTGTACGCGCGGAAAGCTGCTAAACTCGCGCCCTTACGCATGGTAGTTTGTGCCCTTTTCACACGTGAGCCCCGCGCTTGCGTCATATCCCTCCTGAAAACTACATCGCCTACGGCGGTCAGGACGGTTCGGAGTAATACACCTGCATGTCATTTGACTCTCTCGGCTTAAGTGCCGATATTTTGCGTGCGGTAGCAGAACAAGGCTACCAAGAGCCGACGCCAATTCAGCGTCAGGCAATTCCTGTGGTGCTGGCTGGTCGTGACCTGCTGGCGAGCGCCCAAACCGGCACCGGTAAAACCGCCGGCTTTACGCTGCCGTTGCTGCAGCGTCTGACTGCAAAACCGTCTACGGCGCGTGGCCGCCGTCCGGTGCGTGCGTTGATCCTGACCCCGACCCGCGAACTGGCGGCTCAGGTTGGCGAGAACGTGCGTGAGTACAGTCAATATCTGGATATCCGTTCGCTGGTGGTATTCGGCGGCGTGAGCATCAACCCGCAGATGATGAAACTGCGCGGCGGCGTTGACGTGCTGGTGGCGACACCGGGCCGTCTGCTCGATCTGGCACACCAGAACGCGGTTGATCTGTCACAGGTTGAAATCCTCGTGCTGGATGAAGCGGATCGTATGCTCGATATGGGCTTCATCCACGACATCCGTCGCGTGCTGGCGCGTCTGCCTGCTAAGCGTCAGAACCTGCTGTTCTCTGCCACTTTCTCTGATGAGATCAAAACGCTGGCGGAAAAACTGCTTACCAACCCAGAACAGGTTGAAGTTGCGCGTCGTAACACCGCTTCTGAGCAGGTTTCACAGCAAGTGCATTTCGTGGATAAGAAGCGCAAGCGGGAACTGCTGTCGCTGATGATTGGTCGTGATAACTGGCAGCAAGTGCTGGTGTTCACCCGTACCAAACACGGCGCAAACCATCTGGCTGAGCAGCTGAACAAAGACGGCATCACCGCCGCTGCGATCCACGGCAACAAGAGCCAGGGCGCGCGTACCCGTGCATTGGCTGACTTCAAATCCGGCGGCATTCGCGTGCTGGTGGCAACCGACATCGCGGCGCGTGGCCTCGATATCGAAGAGCTGCCACATGTGGTGAACTATGAGCTGCCGAACGTGGCGGAAGACTACGTGCACCGTATTGGCCGTACTGGCCGTGCGGCGGCAACCGGTGCTGCACTGTCGCTGGTGTGTGTTGATGAACACAAACTGCTGCGCGATATCGAGCGTCTGCTGAAGCGTGAAATCCCACGCATTGAGCTGGAAGGCTTCGAAGTCGATCCAAGCATCAAAGCGGAGCCTATCCAGAACGGTCGTCAGCAGCAGGGCGGCGGTCGCGGTCAGGGTGGACGGGGTCAAGGCCAGGGTCGTGGTCAGGGCGGCAACGTTTCTCGTCCGCACAGCGGCAATGCGCCACGTCCGCAGGGTGAAGCGCGTTCAGCGCGTCGTCCTGCGCAGGGCGCAAGCCAGGCCGCGCCAGCCGCCAACAGCGGTCGTCGTCGTCCAGCACCAAAGAAAACCGGGAACGCCTAACGTCATGAGGGTTTTGCTGGCGCCGATGGAGGGCGTGCTCGATTCGCTGGTGCGTGAGCTGCTCTCCGGGGTAAATGATTATGACTTATGCGTGACTGAGTTTTTGCGCGTGGTCGATCAGCTGCTGCCGGTAAAATCCTTTTATCGTTTGTGTCCTGAGCTGCATAACAACAGCCGCACGCCGTCCGGCACGCGCGTTCGCATGCAGCTGCTCGGGCAATATCCCGAGTGGCTGGCAGAGAACGCCGCGCGCGCGGTGGAACTCGGTTCCTGGGGCGTTGATCTCAACTGCGGCTGTCCGTCGAAGCTGGTCAACGGCAGCGGCGGCGGTGCCACCTTGCTGAAAGATCCCGAACTGATCTATCGCGGCGCGAAAGCGATGCGTGAAGCGGTGCCGGATCATCTGCCGGTGACGGTGAAAGTGCGATTGGGCTGGGATTCCGGCGATCGTCGCTTTGAGATCGCCGATGCAGTGCAGCAAGCCGGTGCCAGCGAGCTGGTGGTGCACGGTCGTACTAAAGAAGATGGCTATCGCGCCGAAAGCATTAACTGGCAGGCGATTGGCGAAATTCGCCAGCGTCTGCGCATTCCGGTGATCGCCAACGGTGAGATCTGGAACTGGCAGGACGCGCAGGATTGCATGCGCATTACCGGCTGCGATGCGGTGATGATTGGACGCGGCGCGCTTAACGTGCCGAATCTGGCGCGCGTGGTGAAGTACAACGAAGCACCGATGGCGTGGCCCGACGTGGTCGCCTTGTTGCTGAAGTACACTCAGCTGGAAAAGCAGGGCGATACCGGCATGTATCACGTGGCGCGCATCAAGCAGTGGCTTGGCTACCTGCGCAAGGCGTATCACCAAGCCGACGGCTTATTCAGCGAAGTTCGCACCCTCAAAGTCTCCGCCGACATCGCCACCGCAATCGAGCGCCATGCCGCAGCAATAATCAAATCCTGGTAGGGTCGCCATTCATGGCGACCTTCTCATTTGTAGAGGCACCCTTCATGGCGTAATGCCGCTCAGTTAAGACATGAAAACCCCTAATTACCGAGAGCACACATTGTAGCGGCGCAATTCATTGCGCGATAAATCGCGCCGCTACGCAAGGTGCGGTGATTTGATACGGCGCTCAACTGATCGGCATTACATCATTGATGTCGACCTTCTCATTCAAATACATAAAAACTTTATAACTAAAAAACCCGCGATCTCTTAGCACGCTAAGGTTATAGTGACCGCCTACTTTCATCCTGATCCCCGACGCCACTTTCCATGTCTGACGCCGCTGTACTGAGTAACGCTCAGTTAAATAAACGTATTCTCTCCGTCATTGTCTTCACCTTCTTTTGCTACCTTTCGGTGGGTTTGCCGCTCGCGGTGCTGCCGGGATTTGTGCATAACCAGCTTGGATTCAGCTCGTTCATCGCCGGATTGATCATCAGCCTGCAATACTTCGCTACGTTATTAAGCCGCCCGCACTCCGGTCGTCTGGCGGACCGCTTTGGTCCAAAACGCGTGGTGATGATGGGATTGGTGTTCTGCGGCATGAGCGGCGTGTTGTCGATTATCGCCGCGTTGTGCAGCGATATGCCGCTGCTGAGTTTGGCGCTGCTGGCGGCGGGGCGCTTGTTCCTCGGCGTGGGCGAAAGCTTCAGCAGCACCGGATCGACGCTGTGGGGCATGAACATTGTCGGTCCGCTGCAAACCGCGCGGGTGATCTCGTGGAACGGCGTGGCGACCTATTTCGCCATGGCGATTGGTGCGCCGCTCGGCGTGCTGCTGAATCAGTGGTTTGGCATCAGTGGCTTTGCCGGTTTGGTGGCGATCATGGGCGTTGCCGGATTCTGGATGGCGAGCCGCAAAGCGGGCGTCAGCGTCACCGCCGGCGTGCGCATTCCGTTTCATCGCGTGGTCAGCCGCGTGTGGATGTTTGGTCTGGCGCTTGGCTTTGGCACCATCGGTTTCGGCGTGATCTCCACCTTCATCACTCTCTATTTCGCCAGCCGCGACTGGAGCGGTGCGGCGTTCGCGCTGACGCTGTTCAGCCTCGGCTTTGTGATTGTGCGCCTCGGTTTTGGTCGCTACATCACGCGTTTCGGTGGCCTGAAAGTGTCGCTGGTGTCGTTCGTGCTGGAGTGTGCCGGACTGCTACTGATTTGGCAGGCCGACAGCATCTGGCTGGTGGATTTGGGCGCGTTCCTTACCGGCGGCGGTTTCTCGCTGGTGTTCCCGGCGCTGGGCGTGGAAGCGGTGAAGCGCGTCCAGCAGCAGGATCAGGGTTCGGCGCTCGGCACCTATTCGGCGTTTCTCGATTTAGGACTGGGATTAACCGGTCCGGTGGCGGGCTTGCTGATTGGTCATTGGGGCATGCAATCGGTCTATCTGGCGGCGGCGCTGATGGTGCTGGGCGCGTTTGCCATCACGCTGCGTCTGCACCAGCAGCACGGCCGCCAGACGGCCGCGCAAGTGCTGGATTAATACTTCTCCGGCACCACCATGTGATCGGGTACCGGCGCGCGGCGATAGTCTTCAGAACGTTCGCGCGGCGGTAGCATAATCGGTTTGGCTTCGCTCTCTTCGTACGGCATTTGCTGCAGCAGATGGCTGATACAGTTGAGTCGTGCGCGTTTCTTATCCACGCCTTGCACCACCCACCACGGCGCTTCGGGGATGTTGGTGCGCTCCAGCATCTCCTCTTTTGCCTCGGTGTAATCTTCCCAGCGCCGACGGCTTTCGAGATCCATCGGGCTCAGCTTCCACTGCTTAAGCGGATCGTGAATGCGGCTCAGGAAGCGCAGCTCCTGCTCTTCATCGGTGATCGAGAACCAGTATTTGATGATTTGGATGCCGCTGCGCGTCAGCATTTTTTCAAACTCCGGCACGCTGCGGTAAAACTCTTCCACTTCATCTTCGTTGCAGAAACCCATCACGCGCTCGACGCCCGCGCGGTTGTACCAGCTGCGGTCAAACATCACGATCTCACCAGCGGCCGGCAGATGGGCGATATAGCGCTGAAAATACCACTGAGTTTTCTCGCGATCGTTGGGCGCGGGCAGGGCGGCCACGCGGCAGGTGCGCGGATTAAGACGCTGGGTGATGCGTTTGATCACGCCGCCTTTACCCGCCGCATCGCGCCCTTCAAACAGAATCACCACGCGATGTCCGGTGCGCATCACCCAATCCTGCAGCTTGACTAGCTCACCTTGCAGATGCAGCAGTTCGCGGAAATAGCGGCGTCGAAAGGCTTTATCGTCATCAGCCTGCGGCTCGCCGCTGTCGTTAAAACGCAGGTCATCCAGCTCCATCTCCAGCTCTTCGTCGTAGCTGTCATAAAACTCCTGCAGCAGACGCTGATTAAAGGTCTCGCTGTGGAAGCTATTGTCGTGTGTCGCCATCATTTTCTCCCGTTACAGGTGGATAAACAGGGCGTAAAGGAGCCCCGAAAGTAAAACGGATACCGGCAGCGTCAGCACCCACGCCATCGCCAGATTGCGGATGGTGGCAAGTTGCAGACCTGAACGGTTGGCGGCCATCGAACCGGCGACGCCGGAAGAGAGCACATGCGTAGTGGAAACCGGCAGGCCAAACACGTCGGCCGCGCCGATGGTCGCCATTGCCACCAGTTCGGCGCTGGCACCTTGCGCGTAGGTCAGATGGGTTTTGCCGATGCGTTCGCCCACCGTCACCACAATGCGACGCCAGCCGACCATGGTGCCGAGACCCAGCGCTATCGCTACCACCACTTTCACCCACATCGGGATAAAGCGCGTGGCGGCATCCAGCTCTTTCTTCACCGCCGCCAGGTTGCGCGCGGTCTCTTCCGGCAGCGCTACTTTGGCGCTTTGCAGATGCTTGATGGTTTCAGAGGCCAGATACATGTCGTTTCGCGTGTTGGTCACCGCTTGCGCCGGGATATT
Organism: Pantoea sp. B9002; assembly: GCF_013385945.1. Classification (NCBI taxonomy): domain Bacteria; kingdom Pseudomonadati; phylum Pseudomonadota; class Gammaproteobacteria; order Enterobacterales; family Erwiniaceae; genus Pantoea; species Pantoea sp. B9002. The sequence goes on along the minus strand of NZ_JACAPA010000009.1, from coordinate 296,827 downwards.
CTCCACCGCGCCGTAGCGACGAATCTGGTCGCCGATATCGCCCAGCATCATGCCGAGCGCCGGCAACACTTGTGGACGATTCTGGCTGGTGCGCACGAATTCGGTCAGCACCTCGCGCGGTGCAGGCATGGCGGCGGGCGCCGGTTGCAGCGTCAGCAGCTGCTGTTCCGTCACCTGAGTTAAGGCGGCGACGCGCGGAATCTGCTCCGGCGGCAGCGAGCGGTTCAACGCGTAGGCAATCGGCATGGTGCCGACCAGAATCAGCATGATTAAGCCCATGCCTTTCTGCCCGTCATTCGAGCCGTGTGCGAAAGAGACGCCGGTGCAGGTGAGGATCAGCAAGCCGCGAATCCACACCGGCGGCGGCTGATTGCCCTTCGGCGCTTCATACAGCTGGCGATTGCGGATAAAAGCTTTCATCGCCAGCAGCAGCAGCGCGGCGCAGACGAAGCCGACAATCGGCGACAGCAGCAGCGCATACCCGACTTTAATTGCCTGATCCCAATCCACACCGCTGGTGCCGCTGCGACCATGCAGCAAGGCGTTCGCCACGCCAACGCCGATAATCGAACCGATCAGCGTATGCGAAGAGGAGGCCGGTAAACCAAAATACCAGGTGCCGAGGTTCCAGATAATCGCCGAGAACAGCAGCGCATAGACCATGGCAAAGCCGTGGCCGCTGCCCGCTTGCAGAATCAACTCCACCGGCAATAGCGAGATGATGCCGAACGCCACCACGCCGCTGGAGAGCAGCACGCCCAAAAAGTTACAGAAACCGGACCACATCACCGCCACGCCCGGCGACAGTGAATGGGTGTAGATCACCGTAGCGACGGCGTTGGCGGTATCGTGGAAGCCGTTCACAAATTCAAAGCCGAGCGCAATGATCAGCGCAACGCCGAGCAGCAGGAACGGTGTGTAGCTGGTGACCGGCGCGCCGGTCTCTTCAACGTCATTAAACAGGTTGATGCCGGCATACAGCAGGCCAGCAATCAGCAACAGCACGAAGATCAGGCGTGAGGCAGGGCCGTTGCCGCGGTTAAGGTTCGGGCGTCCGCTATGGGACGAGGAGGTCGATGCAGGTAAACTGTTTTCAGCCATAAAACACCTCAGTGTTAAATCACGATGCTCGAACGGCACCCGTTAATGGCAGTGTGATACGTGGTTTGTATGACAGAATGATGATGGCGCACGCCCGGTGTCATCTTGCTGCAACATCCCTGTCGCACGCTGTGGATCTGACCGCTCGGGAATGACCTGCTAATGCTTCAGCCCGTACTACCGCTCGCCTCGCTGCCGGACTTCAATAACGAAGTCGCCGGACTGATTCATGGTTATCTGTTTACGCCTGTGTCGCCGCCACAGCGGCTCAATGCACGCGAAGCGGCCCAGCTGGCACAGCAGCAGCTGCCGGAGTCATACTTTATCTGGCTGCACATCAACCTTAATCACGCGCGTGCTGAACGCTGGGTTCAGGACCACTTTGGCGTAGACCACGATTTTTTCGACGAGATACATTCTGCTTCGCCGCGCACCCGTTTAGCCCATCAAAACGATGCGCTGCTGGCGGTGCTCAATGACGTGACTTTCAGTAAAGAGGAGCGCAGCACGCAGAACGCTACGCTGTGGATGTGGTGCTGCCCGCGCGTGGTGGTCACCGCGCGCTTCCGCCCTGTTGGCATGATCGAACGCATGCATCAGCAGATGGATCGTCTTAAGTTCGCGGAGCCGGATGCGATGCTGCTGTGGCTGCTTGGCGAGCAGGAAGCGCAGCTGGAGCAAGTGGTGCGGCGGTCCAGTCAGGCGGTGGATGCCATTGAAGAGCGCTTGCTGAGTGCGGCGATCAAAACCAATCGCCGCGAGTTGGGGCAACTGCGTCGTATGCTGCTGCGCGTGCAGCGTCTGCTGGCACCGGAACCGGCGGCGCTGTTCCGCCTGTTGAATCGTCCGCCCAAATGGCTTAAGCGCGAACCGTTAGGCGAGCTGCGGATTTTCACCGAAGAGTTCAGCGTGGCGCTGAACGATTTGGCGAGTTTGATGGAGCGGATTCGTTTGCTGCAGGAAGAGATTGCCGCACGATTGATGGAGCAGAGCAACCGCACGCTGTTTTTGCTGACGGTGATTACCGTGCTGGCGCTGCCGATCAATATCGTGGCGGGATTTTTTGGCATGAACGTGGGCGGGATTCCGCTGGCGAATAATCCGCACGGTTTTTTGCTGCTGGTGTTGGTGGTGCTGGCGTTTACGCTGGTGGCGGGTTGGCTGGCGTTTCGACGACCGCGTGATTGAGTGACATTGCGCGATGAATCGCGCCGCTACGGTAGGTGCACGTATTTGTAGCGGCGCAATTTATTGCGCTTATTAACTCGCGATTACAGGCTGGTAGCCGGCTGTGCTGCTGGCGCTGCGCCGTTGATACCTTGCGGTGTCATTGGCTCTTCTTTCGGCAATGCGTCAGAAGACTCCTGCACTGGAACCGGTGCTGGCTGTACTTCGCCTGCTGGACCGTTGATTTTGATCGGCATACCGTTACGCGCCTGGATAGCGTTGTTAACCGCATCCTGGTTGGTGCTGGCATCGGCAATCACTTTGGTCACGGCGGAAGTCAGGTTGATCGGCACCACTTCGCGTGAGTTGAACTGCTCTTCAGTGGTCGACAGCGGGTTGTGTACTTCCACATAGCGCGAACCATCTGGCTCAACGGTGGCTTTCACCGGCTGATCGATGAACTGGACGCGGGTGCCAACCGGCACGTTGTCGAACAGCCATTTGATATCATCAGCACGCAGACGCACACAGCCGTGGCTTACGCGTAGGCCGATACCGAAGTTGGCGTTAGTGCCGTGAATCGCATACAGGCGACCGATATAGAGCGCGTGCAGACCCATCGGGTTATCCGGGCCCGCCGGGAACACCGCAGGAATGCTCTCGCCGCGTGCCGCATATTCGGCGTGCATCGCTTTGGTTGGCGTCCAGGTTGGGCCATCTTTCTTACGCTCAACCGCAGTCGTCCAGTTGATCGGCGTATCTTTGCCCAGCTCGCCGATACCGATTGGCAGCACGACCACGGTCTTGGTGCCTTTCGGGTAGTAGTAAAGACGCATCTCAGCGCTGTTGATCACGATGCCTTCACGCGGCGCGTCAGGCAGAATCAGCTGCTGTGGGATGATCATTTTAGTGCCAGCTTTCGGCAGATAAACGTCAACGCCCGGATTGGCTTCCAGCATGTTGCTGAGGCCCATCTGATACTGTGCAGCAAAGGCTTCCAGCGGAAGTTTGCTGTCATCAGGGACAGTGATTTCAATGTTTTCGCCGATCAGACGGCTGTTAGCCGGCGGCAGCGGATAGACTACTGCAAATGCCGACTGGCTGAACGCCGCCAGTACGAGGGCGAGTGAAGCGAACGCGCGAATGCTCATTTTCATGTTTTTCAAGTCGTTATGGCCATGTTTCAGGCTTGTCAGTGTGTCGAATCCATCGTGGTCAGTATGACCCGCTGCGCATTATATGTGCATTGGCGCATTGATGGAAATCAGGATTTTTACTGGCTGCAGATACTTTACGCAAATCCTTGTCTTTACCAGACAATTCTCTTAGATCCGCAGCTCAAAATGTGAATTTTCACGGCTGCCACAGCGTCACTTCATTACTCAGTTTACGATTGAGGAAAAAAGCGGCACTGATTAATGCCAGATGCGTCAACGCCTGCGGCATGTTACCCAATGCTTCACCGTGCGAGGTGAACTCTTCGGCATACAAACCAAGCGGATTGGCGTAACTCAGCAGCTTTTCAAACTCAAAATGCGCCTCATGTACGCGACCCGCACGCGCCAGACACTCCACATACCAGAATGAACAGGCAGCGAAAGATCCTTCCCCGCCAGTTAAAGCATCGGCAGGCGTCTCGTGAATGTTATAGCGTCGGACTAAACCGTCGCTCACCAGATGCGTTTTAATCGCGTCCAGCGTCGAAAGCCAGTCGGGATCGGTGGAGCTGACAAAGCGCACCAGCGGCATCAGCAGCATAGAAGCATCAAGGAAATTGCCGCCGCGCGTAGCGGTGAAATGGCCCAGCTCCGGGTTCCAGAAGTTCTGCCAGATATCATCGCGGATCTCGCTGCGCACTTTATCCCAGCGATCGTACGGCATCGGCAGCGAGCGTTTCAGGCCGAGGCGCAGTGCGCGATCGAGCGCGACCCAACACATCAGGCGTGAATGCAGGAAATGTTCCGGCTCGCCGCGCATCTCCCAGATGCCGGCATCGGGCTGATTCCAGTTCACGCAGACGTAATCGATCATATCGGAGACGTACTTCCAGCCGCGATGCGAAATCGCTTCGCCATATTTGTTGGCGAGATAAATGGCATCCATCAGCTCGCCGTAAATATCGAGCTGCGTCTGACGCCAGGCATCATTGCCGATGCGCACCGGACGTGAATTGGCGTAGCCGGAAAGATTGAGCAGCTCGGTTTCGTGCAGTTCGGTGCCGCTGTCGAGGCGATACATCACCTGCAGATGCGGCGTGTCGTCGTGGCTGTGTTCAACGCAGCGGCCGACCCATTTAGTGAAGTCGCGCGCTTCTTCGGTGTAGCCGAGGCGCATCAGCGCGTACATGCTGAATGAGGCATCGCGGATCCACGAGGCGCGATAATCCCAGTTGCGCTCGCCGCCCAACTCTTCCGGTAAGCCGAAGGTGGCTGCGGCGGCGATTGAACCGTGCTGATGCGAAGTGAGTAACTTCAGCGCCAGCGCCGAACGCGTCACCATCTCCTGCCAGCGGCCGCGATAGGAGCTGTGGCTGCTCCAGCGTCGCCAGTACTCCAGCGTGTCATGGAAACACTGCTCGGTGGCGATGGTGGCCACATTAGGATCGTCATCGTTACCAAAGACGAATTCAGCAGTTTCACCAGCTTTCAGGGTGAATTCCGCCACCGCGCTATGATTCTCGCGCGTCATCACCACCGACGCGCTGAGGCGCAACGCCGGTTGTCCCGAAGCCAGGAACGCAATGCCGCCGGGCCGCAGTTCGGTGGTGGTTTCGGCGCGCGCGTAGTCGTGGCGTGGCGCGCACAGCAAATGAAAGGTCGCGGTGCCGCGCACCATCTTCACGCGGCGCACCAGACGCGGCGCTTTGCTCTGCTCATCGCAGATCGGCATGTAATCGGTAATCTCTGCCACGCCCGCGTCATCCAGCCAGCGGGTTTGCAGAATATTGGTATCCGGCAAATAGAGCTGCTGCTGGCGGGCATTTTTCCAGTCTGGCGCGAGGGAGAAAAGTCCGGCCTCATCGCTGTCCAGCAGCGCGGCGAAAATCGACGGGCTATCGAGCTCCGGCCAGCAGAGATAATCGATGGTGCCATCGTTAGCAATCAGTGCGCAGGTGCGTAAATCACCAATCACTCCGTGGTCGTCTATTCTGCGTTTAATCTCGCTCATCGTGCCCCCTTTGCCGTATGTAATTGTTAACTATAGACGAAACGGCAGATTCGGCGGCCCCGAGGCACAGAAGGATAACTTCTATACTGTAAAGACACCCTCAATCAGGAGAATGTTATGAGCTCAGGAAAACAGAAAGTCGCTGTGGTTACCGGATCCAGTTCTGGCATTGGTCGCAGCTGTGCGGTGATGCTGGCCGAAGCGGGTTATACGCTGGGCATCACCTGGAGTTCGGATGAAGAGGGCGCACAGGAAACCGCACGCATGGTGGAGAGCCGTGGCCAGCTGGCGCAGGTGCGGCAGGTCGATCTTTCCGATCCGCAAGCCGGCGCACAGCAACTGGCGCAGCTGATCAATTCGCTGGGGCGCATTGACGTATTGGTGTGTAATGCCGGCGTGATGACCAAAGCCGACTTTCTCGATGTCACCTTTGAGGACTGGCGCAAAGTGTTCAACGTGGATGTCGATGGCGCGTTTCTTTGCGGGCAGATTGCCGCGCGCCATATGGTCGATCAGGGCGACGGCGGACGCATCATCAACATCACGTCGGTGCATGAACACACGCCGCTGCCGGATGCCACCGCTTATACCGCCGCCAAACATGCGCTCGGCGGCCTGACCAAATCGATGGCGTTGAGTCTCTTGCCGCACCACATTCTGGTGAACGCGGTCGCGCCGGGCGCAATTGCCACGGCGATGAACGATATGAAAGATGACCAGCAAGGACGACGTATGCCGGAAATCCCGATTGGGCGTCCCGGCGATACGCGTGAAGTGGCGAGTTTAGTGGCGTGGCTCTGTTCGGAGTGGGCAACCTATACCACCGGACAATCGTTTATTGTCGACGGTGGTTTTATGTTGGCCAATCCGCAGTTTAAGGGTTACCACCAATAATCAACCGGCGCGGCGGTGATTCCAGTGGCGAATGATGTAACGCAATACGATGCCAAAAATCACCGCCGCCGCCAGCCATAATAGCGGCTTGAGGTGCTGATCGATCTTGTGCAGCCACGGCGCGACAATCTGTCCGGCAAAGTAGCCGAGCGAGACAAAGATCAGCGCCCACAGCGCCGCACCAATCACGTTCAGAATGAAGAAACGCAGCGGCTTGAGGCGGCTGGTGCCAATAATGATCGGCCCGACAATGCGGAAGCCGTACATAAAGCGCACGCCAATCACGAACAGGCTTGGATGTTTTTGGATCAGGCGCTTAGCCTTTCCAATTGTTTCCTGATGTTTACTGAAACGGCGCAAAATGCGCGTGCCATAACGACGTCCCAGCCAGAACAACAGCTGATCGCCAATAATGCCGCCGATCATCGCCGCCAGCACCACGCCGCTGAAGTGCAATAAGCCTTCATGCGCCGCCACACCTCCCAACAATGTGAACGTTTCCCCTTCGGCGATACAACCAATCAGCAGCGCCAGATAACCGTATTGGGTGATTAATCCATTGATATCGAGATGCAAATTATCCTCCCTGCAAAGTGTGAAATCGCTATTAGTGTATACCAGCGGCTTAATTTGTGTGGTGGCCCGCAAAAACGGCGACGACGATTATACTTGAGCTAACGCTGCCTCCGTTGATCTGGCCGTTGGCTGTAAGGGCAGCCCATCGCAGCAAAGGAGTAAATGTATGAATCATGTCTGGGGTTTACTGGCGCATCCAGGTCAGGAAATGCGCGATATTAAACAGGAAAATGAGAGCGTTTCGCACCATTACACCCATCATGTTCTGCTAATGGCGGCGATCCCGGTGATCTGCGCCTTTATCGGTACCACGCAGCTGGGCTGGAATCTGGGCGAAGGGCAGTTCGTACAACTCAATCTACTGACCGGTATCGGTCTCGGCATTCTGTTCTATCTGATTATTCTCGGCGGCGTGGCGGTGATGGGCCGCGTGATCCACTGGATGGCGCGTAACTATCCGCAGCGTCCCAGCTTGCAGCGCTGTACGGTGTTTGCCGGCTATGTGGCAACGCCGCTGTTTCTTAGCGGGCTGGTGGCGCTCTATCCGCTGGTGTGGCTGTGTGTGCTGGTGGGCGCGATTGCGCTGGTTTACACCGGTTATCTGCTTTACGTCGGCATCCCGGTGTTCCTGAGCATCGACCGTGATGAGAGCCTGCGCTTCTCCGGATCAACATTGGCGATTGGTGTGTTGGTGTTTGAGGTGCTGCTGGCGCTGACGGTGGTTTTGTGGGGTTACGGACCACGGTTGTTTTAGGAAAGTCAGGTCGCCATAAATGGCGACCCTACAAAAAAACGCATCCATCTCCTACGGTCGCCATAAATGACGACCCTACAAAAAACGCACCCACCTCGTAGGGTCGCCATTCATGGCGACCTTCCCACAAAACGCATCCACCTCCGACGGTCGCCATTCATGGCGACCTTTTTAACGCTCAGAAACAATCTCAATAAGAAATTTCTCAGGTAAGTGCGTATGATACTGCTGCCAGCCCGCATCCTGTCTGGATTGTTGCGGGCGGCCTGTGTCTCAACACAGCGCAAAACTCCTTACCGGATTTTTTTGACACGATGTCTGCAAAAATGCGTATTTCCTTGCTGTCGCTGGCGCTGTTTGTCGCCGCGCCAGCCGCTGTAACGCCCGCGCTTGCTGCGCCGGCGGCACTCTCAAACCTGGCGCCGATTGCCCAACCGCAAATCGCCTCCGGCAGTGCCATGATTGTCGATCTGGAAACTAACAAAGTGCTGTTTTCCAGCCATCCGAACCGCGTACGTCCGATTGCCTCACTTACTAAAGTGATGACGGCGATGGTGGTGTTGGATGCCAAACTGCCGATGGATGAAATGCTGTCGGTGGATATCAGCCATACCGCTGAAATGCGCGGCGTGTTCTCCCGCGTCAAACTGAACAGCGAAATCAGCCGCCGCAACATGCTGCTGCTGGCGCTGATGTCCTCGGAAAACCGTGCTGCCGCCAGCCTGGCGCATCACTATCCGGGCGGTTACGATGCGTTTATTCGCGCCATGAACGCCAAAGCACGCTCACTTGGCATGACGCACACGCGCTATGTCGAGCCGACGGGCCTGTCGATTCAGAACGTTTCCAGTGCGGAAGATCTGGTTAAGCTGGTGAAAGCCACGCGCCAGTACCCGCTGATTGGCGAACTGAGCACCACCAAAGAAGACACCGCCGTATTTAAACATCCGAGCTACGCGCTGCCGTTCCGTAACACCAATCATCTGGTGTACAAAAACGACTGGCGCATCCAGCTGACCAAAACCGGTTATACCGATGAAGCCGGGCACTGCCTGGTGATGCGCACGGTGATCAACAACCGTCCGGTGGCGCTGGTGGTGCTGGATGCCTTTGGTAAATACACCCATTTCGCCGATGCCAACCGCCTGCGCGACTGGCTGGAAACCGGCAAAGCCGCACCGGTTCCGGCCGCTGCGCTGGCGTATAAGAAGCAGAAGTCAGGTTTGACCGCGAATAATGAATAACTGGATTTAAAGTACGCACATACCGTAGCGGCGCAATTTATTGCGCATTGCAGATTCTGCAGGATGCGCAATAAATTGCGCCGCTACAAATTGTGCGTTGGTTTGTTACGCTCACCTGCAAAAACGCTTATCGTTAGCGCCAAAGTTTTACACCTTCATTCCTATAGTTTCAGTGTCGGCAACGTCTTAAACTAGCCGCCATTCACGATCGCACTTGCGTTTATCGGCTGTTATTACGCTGGAATCTCATTCATATGTTCAAGTTTCGTCATCTGTTTACCCCGTTTTTACTGCTGCTTGTGCTGTTAGCCCCCACGCTGAGCGTGGCCGCGGACACGCCGCCGAACGATCAGGCAGAGGACGCCGCACCCAAGGTGAATGCCTCGGTCGAGCTGCCTAAAATGCAGAAAATTCTCGATAAAATTAAAGGCCAGGTCTCGGGCGATACCAATGAAAGCCAGCTCAACCAGCTCAATGAGATGGCGCTGGAGCTTTCCGGTAATGCCGAAACCCTCGGTCAGGCGCTGGTGCCGCAGCGTCAGCAGCTGGATGCGCAATTGGCGGTTCTCGGTCCGGCACCTAAAGCCGATAGCGGCGTGAAAGAGACGCCTGAAGTGACGCGCAAACGTGCGGCGCTGGAGAGCCAGAAAGCCAAGCTGGACGATCAGATCAAACAAGCCGATGGCATCAAAAACGGTGCGCTGGTGCTGTCATCGCAGATCGTCAACCTGCGTCGTGACCAGCTGAAAAGCCAGCTGGCGCTGAACTCCGGCAGTATCCTCGGCCCACGTTTCTGGGCTCCGGTGGTCAGCAGTCAGGATCTTGATGGCGAGAAGATCAGCGATTTTATCACTGAATTGCAGGACACCGCCGCGCTGTCGTGGGAATCAGGCTGGCGTTTCGGCACCATCGCCTGGCTGTTTGCGGCGATGCTGGTGATGACGCTGGGCCGTCGCTACAGCGAAGAGTTCTTTGCCTGGGTCAGCATTCATAAAATGCCGGAAGGGCGCTTACGTCGCAGCTTCCTCGCCGCCACCACCGCGCTCACCACGCTGGCCGCGGTGGTCATCACCTTTAACTTCATCGCGCTGGCTTTTACGCGCCGCGATGAAGTCTCGGGTGATGTGCAGGATTTTGTGGATCGTCTGGTGCAGCTCAGCGTCTATTGCGGCTTGATCGCCGGTTTAGGCCGCGCGTTCCTCTCCACACGTCGCCCAAGCTGGCGTTTGCCGGCCATCTCCAACGAAGTGGCGCAGGCGCTGAAGCCGTTCCCGCCATTCACTGCGGCGCTGGTGTTTGTTTTCCAGACGGTAGAAGCCTTTAACTACAGCGTCGGCACCAGCCTGAATACCACCATTTTTGCTAACGGCTTGACCGCGCTGCTGATCGGCAGCACCGGTCTGGCGATCGGCATGCGCATCAACCGCGTGCGCCGTCGCATGGTGCAGGAAGGTCATCAGCCTGAAGCGCGTTCAACGCTGGTGGGATTGGTGCAGCTGGCGCTGATGCTGACGGCGCTGGGCATCCTGATTTCGCTGATCATCGGTTACGTCACGCTGGCGCGCTTCCTCAGTTATGAAGTGATTTGGTGCGGCATTTTGTTTGGTTCGTTCTACTTCCTCAGCCATCTGGTGAATGACGGCTGCGAAAGCCTGTTCTCCACCAGCAATGCCACCGGCAAGCGCCTGCAAACCACGCTGAATATCGATGAGCGTTATCTGCAACAGGCGGCAACGCTGCTCAGCGCGTTGGGTAAAACCTTGCTGATTGCAATTTTGGCGCTGGCGCTGCTGAACGGCACTTTTGCCTCATCAACGCCGATTGAGCTGATCCAGAAGGTGATTGAGTTCTGGGGCGGCAAAGGGCTGGAGTCGCTGAACATTGTGCCGGCGCACATGGTCAACGCGATTCTCTGTCTGGTGGTGGGCATTTACGTGCTGCGTTCGGTGCGTCGCTGGCTGGATAAAGATTTCCTGCCTAAAACCACCATGGACGTCGGCATGCGCGTGTCGCTGGTGACGCTGTTCAGCAACATCGGTTACGTGCTGATTATTCTGTTGACGCTGTCGATTATGGGCCTGCAGTGGAACAAGCTGGCATGGATTGTGAGCGCCTTGTCGGTCGGTATCGGTTTCGGCTTGCAGGAGATTGTGAAGAACTTTATCTCCGGCCTGATTCTGTTGACCGAGCGTCCGGTGAAAGTGGGCGATCTGGTGAGCATCAGCGGCATTGAAGGGGATATCCGTCGCATCAACGTGCGCGCCACCGAAATTCAGCTCGGCGATAAATCGACGGTGATTGTGCCGAACTCGCAATTTATCTCGCAGAACGTGCGTAACGCTACCATGGGTAACGCGCAGGGCGTGGTCACTATTTTGCTGACGTTCCCGCTGGATATCGATCCGGTGCGGGTGCGTGAAATTCTGCTGGAGGTGTATCAGGAGAACGAACGTATTCTGGAGACGCCGGAGCCGTCCGTGTCGTTCAAAGATTTGACGCCAGCGGGCATCGTGTTGAGCGTTACCGGCAACGTGGCCGGTCAGCGCCAGATTTCCGGTGCCAAGAGTGATTTGCTGTTCGATATTCTGACGCGTCTGCGTAAAGAGGGCATTATGCTGTCGACGCCGCAGACCATGATCATCGAGCGCCGCGCCATGGCCGCAGCACAAGATCAGCAAAGCGATCCGTTACCGTAATGACTTGATTGCACCTACTGTAGCGGCGCGATTTATCGCGCAATTTGACCGCGATGAAAAGGTCAAAAGAACGCAATGAATTGCGCCGCTACGGATCGGAAAAGATGTGGCCAAACACACGGCCACATCTTTGTTTATTTTATGACCGCCCAACCCTTCTGCTTACTGGTTTTCCCAATTCCCGGATTGAAAGTGTTGGTAGGATCCAGCTGCTGATAAAACGCCTGCAGCTGCGGTTTCGCCTGATACAGATGGCCCACGTTATGCTCGGCCGGATATTCCGCGCCGCGCGCGGCTAATATCGCCAGCATCTTCTCTTTCAGCGCATGTGCATCCACGCCTTTTTTCACGATGTAATCCTGATGGAACACGTGGCAGAAGAAGTGGCCGTAGTAGAGACGATGGCTTAGATCGTTATCGAACTCAGCGGGCAGACGCTCAAACCACGCTTCATCATTACGACGCAGCGCGATATCCAGCGCCAGAATGTCCTCCACTTCATCGGCATGCACCGCGTGATAGCGTACGGCGGCACCGGCGGCGGCAAAGCGATGCAGGAACGCGTGCGCACCCTCTTTGGCGTCACAGGCGAAGAACGCGCCGCCGCCTTCGCGGAAATATTCGGTCAGATAGGCCTGCGCTTCGGCGACGCCGTCGCCGGACATCTTCAGCATCAGGTGATGCTCATATTTATCGCGGTACTGCTTCAAACGTTTCGGCAGATGCGCCGGCAGCCAGCCGCTAACGCACTGCAACAGGCGATCGCTGAGATGCGGTTTCACCCAGCTCAGCTTGCCCAGCCAGGCATCCACGCGGCCTTTGAGGGTGAAAAACAGCGGCATTTTGTCGGTGCCGAGTTTATCGATCATCACAAAAGTATCTTTGCCGTACACCTCGGCGATGTCGAAAATGTCGCGGTGCATATATTCGCCCGCCACCGGCAGATGGGTAAATTCCGCCAGAATATGGCGGCGAATATCGCCCAGTTCCGCCGGATTATTGGTGCCGATGTAGAACACCTGCTGCTGCGGTTCGGTGGGGAAGGTATCCAGACGCACGGCAAACACCGCCAGCTTACCGGCGCAACCGGAGGCTTCAAACAGGCGGCGCTCATCGGCGTTGAAGCGCGCTGGCGTCTCTGCATTGATATCGCGCACGCGCTCGGCGTATTCATGATCCGAGGCGTGACGTTCATCCCAGCGCACATCGCTTTGCTGCCAGCGATCGTCATCCAGCCGACCCAACATCTCTTCCGGCGAATGGCCAAGATCGATGCCGAGATGGTTCACCAGCTTGAGTTTGCCGCTGGCATCGATCTGCGCAAACAGCGCCATTTCGCTGTAGGCCGGACCGCGTTTGATCAGCGATCCGCCCGAGTTATTGCAAATCCCGCCCATCACCGAGGCGCCAATGCAGGAAGAACCGATCACCGAATGCGGCTCGCGGCCAAGCGGTTTCAGCGCTTTTTCCAGCTGATACAGCGTGCTGCCGGGGAAGGCGAGGATCTGTTTGCCGCTGTCGATCAGCTGCAATTTATCCAGACGCAAGGTGCTGATGATCACTACCGGACGATCGTAATCGTTGCCGTTTGGCGTGGAACCTTCGGTCAGGCCGGTGTTGGCGGCCTGCATCAAAATGATCGCATCGGCGCTGACCAGCGCCTGCAACGCCCGCCACAGCTCAAGCAGCGAACCGGGGAAAATCACCGCCAGCGCTTCGCCTTCACCCGAGCGAAAACCTTTGCGGTAGCGCGCGGTCTGTTCCGCGTCGGTTAACAGGTTCGACGATCCGACCAGACGACGCAGTTCGGCGAGCAGAGTAGGGTGCGAAGTGTTGTTATTCATTGGCCTATCCTTGTCTTTAACATGGCGCTTTTACTGTAGCATGCGTCAGCGACAGGATCGCGGTGTGACATGGCGGCTACCTGCTATCCTCATCTTGTGGCAAACTGCCCCGGTTATTTCGATATTGCGCAGTCACTTAAGAGAACCCGACCTGATGAAATGGATTTACTCTGTTAGCCTCGCTGTCTCCTTAGCCATGCAACCCGCTTTCGCGGACGATCTGTTTGGCCCACATCCGATGACTGAACAGGCGCGCGACGCCTTTGTGAATCAGCTGCTCAGCAAAATGACCCTTGATGAAAAAATCGGGCAGATGCGTTTGATCAGCGTAGGACCGGATACGCCAAAATCGGCGGTTCGCGACATGATTCAGCACGGTCAGGTCGGGGCAATTTTTAACACCGTGACGCGTCAGGACATTCGCGCCATGCAGGATCAGGTGATGCAGCTCAGCCGCCTGAAAATTCCCCTGTTCTTCGCCTATGACGTGGTGCACGGTCAACGCACCATCTTCCCGATTCCCCTCGGTCTGGCGGCGAGCTGGGATCTGGATGCGGTGAGCGAAGTGGGCCGTGTTTCTGCCTATGAAGCTGCGGATGACGGCCTCAACATGACGTGGGCGCCGATGGTTGATGTGTCACGCGAACCGCGCTGGGGCCGTTTTTCTGAAGGCTTCGGCGAAGACACTTTCCTGACCTCGCAAATGGGCAGCACCATGGTGAAAGCCATGCAGGGCAAAAGCGCGGCGGATCGCTTCTCGATCATGACCAGCGTGAAGCACTTCGCGGCCTACGGCGCGGTGGAAGGCGGACGGGATTACAACACCGTCGATATGAGCCCGCAGCGCCTGTTCCAGGATTATCTGCCGCCGTATAAAGCCTCATTAGATGCCGGTAGCGGTGGCGTGATGGTGGCGCTTAACTCGCTGAATGGCACACCGGCCACGGCCGACGGCTGGCTGCTGAAAGATGTGCTGCGCGGCGACTGGAAATTCAAAGGCATCACCATCAGCGATCACGGTGCGATCAAAGAGCTGATTAAGCACGGCGTAGCCAGCGACCCACAGGAAGCGGTGCGTATTGCGGTGAAATCGGGCGTCGATATGAGCATGAGCGACGAGTACTACAGCAAATATCTGCCGGGCCTGGTGAAAAGCGGCGCGGTGAGCATGGCGGAAGTGGACGATGCCGCGCGCCATGTGCTGAACGTTAAATATGACATGGGCCTGTTTAACGATCCTTACAGCCATTTAGGGCCGAAAGAGGGCGATCCGCAGGACACCAATGCGGAAAGCCGTTTGCATCGTGCCGAAGCGCGTGACGTGGCGCGCAAAAGCATTGTGCTGCTGAAAAACTGGCGCGAAACGCTGCCGCTGAAGAAAGACGCCACCATTGCATTGGTGGGGCCGTTAGCGGACAGCCAGCGCGACATTATGGGCAGCTGGTCGGCCGCTGGCGTGGCAAAACAGTCGATTCCGCTGCTGCAAGGCGTGCGCAATGCGATGGCCGGCAAAGGCACCGTGCTGTACGCCAAAGGCGCTAACATCACCGACAACAAAGGCATTCAGGACTTCCTCAATCTGTATGAGCAGGCAGTCAGCGTGGACAAGCGTTCGCCGCAGGAGCTGATTGACGAAGCGGTGGCGCAGGCGAAAAAAGCCGATGTAGTGGTGGCCGCCGTGGGTGAAGCGCAGGGCATGGCGCACGAAGCCTCCAGCCGCAGCGATTTGGTGATCCCGGAAAGTCAGCAGAAGCTGCTGGCCGCACTGAAAGCCACCGGCAAACCGCTGGTGATCGTGCTGATGAACGGCCGTCCGCTGACGGTGGTGAAGGAAGATCAGCAAGCCGATGCGATGCTGGAAACCTGGTTCAGCGGCACCGAAGGCGGCAACGCGATCGCCGATGTGCTGTTCGGCGATTACAACCCGTCGGGCAAGCTGCCGGTCTCGTTCCCGCGTTCAGTGGGTCAGATTCCGATTTACTACAACCACTTGCCAACCGGTCGTCCGTACAACTTCGCCAAGCCGAACAAGTACACCTCGCATTACTACGACGCGGTTAATGGTCCGCTCTATCCGTTTGGTTACGGTCTGAGCTACACCACTTTCAGCGTGTCGCCGGTGAAGATGTCTTCACGCACCATGCCGCGTAACGGCTCGGTGGAAGCGTCAGTGACCGTTACCAATAGCGGTAAACGCGATGGCGCGACCGTGGTGCAGCTCTATCTCAACGATCCGGTCGCCAGCATTAGCCGTCCGGTGCAGGAGCTGCGCGGCTTCCAGCGCATCATGCTGAAAGCCGGTGAATCGCAAACTGTGAAGTTTAAGATCGATGTTGATGCGCTGAAATTCTGGAACCAGAAGATGCAGCAGGTTGCCGAGCCAGGCAAAATCAATGTGATGATTGGACTGGATTCGGTGCGCACCCAGGATGCGCAGTTTGATTATCTGTAAGTAAGATTGTTGCGCTCTTTCGCTCGGTCAGCATGAATGCTGACCCTACATGTTATGCTTCGGTGATTTGTAGGGTCGGCATTCATGCCGACCAGGCCAATGAGCGCACAAACCCATGAACATCCGCGAACGCATCCAACAGCAAGTCTTCCGCCTCAACGGCCTGTCACTCAACGAATTCGACATCTCGCAACCGCCTGGCGATCCCGGTTTATTTGGCCCGGACCACGTCATCTGGCGCGTGCACGGCGACTTCACCTCCATGTTGTGCGGCGGCATCAGCGCCTTAATGTTGCAGATGCTGCACCCGGCGGCGCTGGCAGGCGTGTGGGATCACTCCAATTTCCGGCAGGACATGATGGGCCGCCTGCGCCGCACCAGCCAGTTTATCGCCGTCACCACCTTCGGTAACACCGCCGATGCCAACATCCTCATCGACCGCGTCAAACGGATTCACCTGCGCGTGACCGGCGTCGATAACGCGGGCAAGCCCTATGCCGCCAGCGATCCGCATCTGCTCACCTGGGTGCACGTCGCGGAAACCAGCCGTTTTCTGGCGGCGCATCTGCGCTACAAAAATCCGCAGCTCAGCCTGGCCGATCAGGATCGCTACTATCAGGAAGCGGCGTTAGTTGCCGAAGCGCTTGGCGCGCAGCGGGTGCCGAAAAGCGTGCAGGCGGTTGAGGCGTATCTACAGATGATGCGGCCCGAGTTAGTCTGCGATGCGCGCACGCTGGAGGTGATGCAACTGCTGATCAACGCGCCCGCACCCAGCTGGCAGGCGAAACCGGCAATGCGCGTGATGCTGAAAGCGGGAATGGGATTGTTGCCTGACTGGGCGCAACAGCAGATTCAGCAGCCGGTTGGGCCGCTGACGCAGTGGCGCGTGGATCGGGAAATGGCGGTGATTGCGGGTCTGTTGCGCTGGTCGATTCAGCGCGGCGCTTATACCCGCGCCATGCAGCGCATGGGCCGCTAAGCGTTACAGGTGCAGCTCATCCTCTTTCTGCGTGTAGGTGCGCGGCGTGCGCGCTTCACGTTTTAGCGCCAGCTGACGTTGCTGATAATGGTGCAGCAACATGCCAAGCCCCAAGCCAATCAGCACCAGCGGCAGCAGGCTGTAATAGATATCAAGCGGTAATAACACCAGCAACGCCACGCCGCTCAGCAACAGCGTCAGCGACGCCATCACCCATGTATAGCGGATAAACAGCCACACCAAAATCGCGAAAATAACCACATCACGCAGGTTCAGATCGAGGTTTTGCAGCACCATGATGGCAGCTCCAAAGAGGTGAATGTGCAAACAATATCACGCGAAATTGTAAAAGAATCGCAAATTAATCTGAAGCTTGTCAGCGTGTTAAGCGGCAATTCATAAGCCGCTCTCATCTATTCATCCCCGCACTTTGAGAGTTTTACCCTTGTGTCACATGGCACGAGTGCCGATCCTGCTCTATTCTCGGGGAAAATGGATTCCTCCAGGTAATATCGAGGCGTTATGACCCACCAACCTCTGATTGCTGAGGTGCCGAATCAGCAACACACACTAACCGCGATCGTCGAGCAGGATGCGCGTACGGCCTATTTTTATATTTGGCCGAATGACCTGTTTCGCAGCCAGTATGCGGTGCGCGGCTGCTGGCTGCGTAACCTGCTGCCTGCGCCCGCGCAGGAAGATCGTGAAGCGATGGAGCAGGGCATCGCGCCGCTGCTGAGTGCCGAATATTGCCGCACGCTGGAAGCCGAGCCGATGCTCGACCCCGCCGGATTACAGGTGCTGTGGGAGCCCAGCGATGACGGCGCCGCGTTGTGGTATTACGGCCAACTGCTGGCGGTAATCCCCGGCTGGAGCCTGTATCAGGATAAGCAGGTGAGTTTTTCTGCTGCCTGCATCAAAGAGAATCGCCTGACCGCGCCGCTCGGATCGGCCTCCACCAACGATTACTACGCGCGCGCTGAGCAGCAGCGCCACTTCTGGCGCGACTGGCATGACGGACACTTGTGGGATGTGGTGCAGCGCGAGCTGATGCAGTGTTATCAGGCGCAGTTTGGCGAATCGGTAAAATATTACTCCATCGATCAAGGCAACTGGCCGCCGATGGCGATTTCGCAGCATTTGCACAATGGCGTTTGGTATTTTCTGACGCTTGGCATGGGGATCCGTCCAATGCCGCAGGTGGATCACCTGTTTGACGAGCTGGCGCCGCAGTATCGCCGCGTTGAATTGGCGATGGCGGTGGACGGTGAAGTGATGACTGAAGCCAACGCGGTGCAGATGGCGAGCGCGCTGGCTGAGTTTGCCCATCTGCCGTGGGCGCGCCTGACCTGGATTGGCGAAGGGCATACGCTGGCGTCGGAAGTGGCACCGGTTGGCTTTGAAAGTTTCCTGTTAGCGAATGATTTAGCGCCCGAAGCCGCGCAATTCCGCCTGCCGAAACGTGAGGGCGACCGCGTGAATCTACTGTGGTCCACGCCAATTACCGAAGCTGAACGCCAGTTCGCCCAGGCTGACGATCGCGGTGGCCAGCTGCTGCTGCAGCGTTTGCTGGCAGATGGCAATAATCATGTGTTCCGGCCGCGGCAGGAAGTGGTTGAAACCCCAGCTCCGTAAATCAGGTCGGCATAAATGCCGACCCTACGATTTTAAATTATCACCCAAATCAACTATTTCACTGCTTTGTGATCGCGCTCACCTCAAGATCCCCATTAACACGCCGTTAACCTCGATCAGGCAACTCGCCAACCAGGGTAAGGGCACACACAATGTTCAAAACAACACAATCCCGTTTCACCGCGACGCTGGTCGCCTTTTTTGCGGGTCTGATGCTGGTTACCGTACTGGTAATCAATCAGTTCATCGCACCGCAGCTCTCACATAACGAAAGTCGTCTGGTGCGTTACGAAGTGGACGGCCTGGCCGGTCGCATCGTCGAGCAGATGAACCGCGTCCAGGCGCAGCAGCGTGCCATTACCGAAGCCGCAGGCGTGATGGACAGCGCAGCCATCGACACCTTGCTGCCCGCTTTAGTTAACCAATATCAGGACAGCAACGTGTTCGGCGGTGGCATCTGGCCGTTACCGAACCGTCGCGATCCCGCCAAAGAGAAAAACAGCTCGTTCTTTGCGCGCAACGCCAGCAATCAACTGCAGGTCAACACTTACTGGAACTCGGACGCCGCCGACAAATACTGGGAGCAATCCTGGTACAAAGATGGTTTGGCCGCGCCGAAGGGCCAGTGCGCCTGGGCGAAAGCCTATCAGGATGCTGCCAGCCCGCAGCCGCGTACCAACTGCGCGATGGCGATCTATCGCGATGGCACCGCGTGGGGCGTGGCGACCATTGACGTGACGCTCGGTTTCTTCAACCAGCTGGCAAAACAGATGGGTGAGGCGATTCAGGGCCGCGTACTGATCGTTGAAGCTGACGGCAAAGTGGTCGGTAACGCCGCGCTGGTGGATGGCGCACCGAAGCTGGAAAACCTTGCTGATACCAAACTGCCGATGGCTTCTGCTTTGAAAGCGCTGTTGGCGCAGGCGGGCAGTCAGCCCGCGCAAACCACCTTTGAAGGTGAAGATGGCGAACACACGCTGTTCGTGCAGGCGATTGCCGGCAGCCCGTGGTATCTCGCCAGCGATGTGCCGTCGAGCTTGCTGGATGCACAAACTCACAGCATGTTGACGCGTCTGGGTCTGGTGCAGATTCCGCTGGCGGTGATCCTGCTGCTGGTGCTGCTGGGCTTTGTGCGCGCCATGATGAAACGTCTCGCCGTGCTGAACAGCAACATTGAAGCCTTGTCGACCGGCGGCGCAGATTTGACGCAGCGTCTGCCCGCCAGCAACAGCCCGGAATTCAACGCCGTGGCGCAGAGCTTCAACCAGTTCATCGCCTATCTGCAAGGCCTGATGCGTCAGGTGGGCGACAGCGCGCTGGCGATTACGGCGGCTTCGCGTGAAATCGCCAGCGGTAACGCCGATCTCTCGGCGCGTACCGAATCGCAGGCCAGTTCGATTGTCGAAACGGCGGCATCAATGGAAGAGCTGACCGGCACGGTGCGGCAGAACGCCGACAACGCCACGCATGCGAATCAGCTGGCGGATGGCGCGTCGCAGGTGGCGGCACGCGGCACCGAAGTGGTGCGTCAGGTGGTCACCACCATGGGCGCGATCAATCACTCGTCGCGCAAAGTGGTCGATATCATCAGCGTCATCGACAGCATCGCCTTCCAGACCAACATCCTGGCGCTGAACGCAGCGGTAGAAGCGGCGCGCGCCGGTGAACAGGGTCGCGGTTTTGCCGTGGTGGCCTCGGAAGTGCGCAACCTGGCACAGCGCTCGGCTAACTCCGCGCGTGAAATCAAGAAGCTGATTGAGGAGTCGGTAGCGAATATCGATACCGGCAGCCAGCTGGTGGAGCAGGCCGGGCAAACCATGGATGAGCTGATGCAGGGCGTCAGCAGCGTGACCACGCTGATGAGCGAAATCATGTCGGCGAGCCGCGAGCAGAGCATGGGCATCGATCAGGTTAACGTGGCGATTACCCAGCTGGACGGCAGCACCCAGCAGAACGCCGCGCTGGTCGAGCAGGTTTCAGCTGCCGCGCAAGCGATGGAGCAGCAAAGCGTGCAGCTGGAGCATGTAGTGCAGAGTTTCAAGTTGTAAGTTTTGTAGGGTCGCCATTGATGGCGACCTTCTCACACACCGCACACATCTCCTCTGTTAACGCCGTTCCCCGCCTTTTTATGCTGAATTCTCCGCAGGCTGCTACGCTTTAATATGCCCACGTTAACGCACGGAATGTGCGCTATTTCCTCCATCAACCCTTTGGAGGTTGTGTACAATAGCTGCGAATTTTCCGAAGGAGTTGTCATGCCCGCCATTGAAGTTATTCTCGTTGACCACCTCGATCGCCCTATCGGCAAAATGGAAAAGCTGGAAGTGCATGAAAAAGGATTACTGCATCGCGCGGTGACGGTTTACGTGTTCAATTCGCGCCATGAAGTACTGCTGCAACGCCGTGCCAGCACGAAATATCATTGTGGTGGATTGTGGAGTAACACTTGCTGCAGTCATCCCTATCCACAGGAATCCACGCGCGACGCCGCCGAGCGCCGTCTGCGTGAAGAGATGGGGATGAATGTCGCGTTAACGCCGGTGTTTGAGCTGAGCTACAACCTGCCGCTGAGTAACGGGTTAACCGAGCATGAATATGGCCACGTGTTCTTCGCCATCAGCGATGAACAGCCGGTGCTCAATCCGGAAGAGGCCGATGCGTGGTGCTATCGCTCGGTTGCGCAGATTCAGCAGGAGATGCAGGAGAATCCGGCGCAGTTTACGCCGTGGTTTTTGCATACCTTCCCACGTATTCCCAATACGCTGGGCGAGTTTCGCCTGACGGCATGATCGCACATTCCGTAGCGGCGCGATTTATCGCGCAATAAATTGCGCCGCTACGAGACATGCGTTCGGTGAGATTACTGAAAATCTTCCGCATCCACGTCGTAACCCGACGGCTCCCAGCGAATCGCCAGCAGCGCCAGCAAGCCAATTAGCGGCGCAAGGAAAATCACCCAGAACACGCCGGTACCAAACGCCGCGGTTAAGAGCGGGAAGGCGAACAGCGACACGGTAGAACTGCCGCGCATCAGCGTCTGGTTGAAGCCAACGCCCACACCGCGCAGCGAAGCCGGATAGCTCAGCGAGGCAAATGTCATGGTATGCGAGCCGGGACCAAAGCCCTGACCAAACAGGAACAGCGCCAGCATGGCAATCGCCACCGCCGCCTGTTCGCCGCCTTCCGGACGACCAATCAACGCCAATCCCAGCAGCGCCACGCACTGACAGGCGTAACCCGCCACCGACATCCTCCACGCGCCAAGACGCGGCACCAGCCGCACCGCCAGCAAGCCGCCGACAAAGGCAAACAGCAGATTCAGCGCCAGCGACACCAGAATGGTGGTCAGCATCGATTGCGCAAAGAAGCTGGAGATAATCACCGGCAGGCCAAACGCCACCGCGTTATAGGCAAACGACGAGGCGATGGAGGTGACGGTTGCCAGAATGGTACGACGGCGATAGACGCCCTGCAGCAGCGCGCCGTAGTTGCGCCAGCTGGCTTTTCGCACCGCTTTCTGCGGCGTCAGATCGGCGTCATCCGCCACCTGCGCATTGATGTTGTAAGAGTTGCGCAGAATCTCCGCCGCGCCTGTGAGGTTGCCCTGATTGGCCGCCCAAATCGGTGATTCACTCATGTAGCGGCTGCGAATAGCGATGATCAGCAGCGCCGGCACCGCACCAAAACCCAGAATCAAACGCCACAGCCAATCGGTGTGGGTTTCGGGCAACACCGCATACAGCAGCAGAACCAGCAGATAGGAAATACTGATCGCCGCGTACCACGTCGGACACCACATCGCCACGCTGGCGGCCTTGTTACCTTGCCCGCGCAGCTTCGAAAACTCGGCGAGAAACGCCATCGCCACCGGTAGATCGATCCCGACGCCCAGCCCCATCACAAAGCGCGCGCCGGCCAGCACATACTCGTTTGGCGCAAACGCACAGGCTAACGCTGCCACCACGAAGAAGAACATGTCGGCCATAAATACGCGATAGCGACCGATTTTGTCGGTGAGGTAGCCGCCAATCAGCGCCCCGACAATCGCACCAAAGGTAATTGCCGAGGCCACCATGCCGGTGCCTGCGGGCGTCAGCTGGAACTCACGCGTCACGTCTTTGATGCCAAACGCCAATGCGCCGAGATCGTAGGCGTCGAGGAACACGCCGCCCAGCGCAATGGCGATAACGATGCGCGCGTTGCTGCGCGATTCGTTGCTGTTATTCACCAGCCCGGAGACATCGGCCGCGCTGCGGATCCACCTGGTCTCACCGGTTGGTGTATTCCCTGCCTGCGCGACATGCGCCGGAGAAGCTAAGTCGGTCATGATGTTTTGTAATTTATTGTAATGAGTGAGACTGTGAGCATAAGCCGCCATCCCAGCATCGAAAATTCCAATTGGTTATATGTGCTTCGTTTTGGTTATAACCGATACGATATTGATAGCAAAAAAAGCACGAAGTAAGCCGCTTGACCGGGCCCATCCCGATTCGCCAGGCTACGCTTGATAGTCACACAATGAAAACAAATGAGGGAAGCGAGATGATAAAGCAGGGTTTATTGGGAATGATTGCATTGGCAATGAGCGTGGGTGCAGCGCAGGCGGCGGATCCGGTGAAAGTCGGTTCCAAAATTGATACCGAAGGCTCGCTGCTCGGCAACATCATCCTGCAAGTGCTGGACAAACATGGGATAAAAACCGTCAACAAAATCCAGCTCGGTACCACGCAAGTGGTGCGCGGCGCGATCACCGCCGGCGAGCTGGATATCTACCCGGAATACACCGGCAACGGTGCGTTCTTCTTCAACGATGAGAAAGACACGGCGTGGAAAAACGCCCAGCAGGGCTACGAGAAGGTGAAAAAACTCGACGCCGAGAAAAATCATCTGGTGTGGCTGACGCCCGCGCCAGCCAACAACACCTGGACGATTGCGGTGCGCGGCGACGTGGCGCAGAAGAACAACCTCAACACGCTGGACGATCTCAGCGCCTACCTGAAAAAAGGCGGCACCTTCAAACTGGCGGCCTCGGCGGAATTTATCGAACGCAGCGATGCGTTACCGGCATTTGAAAAAGCTTACAACTTCAAGTTGGAGCAGGCGCAGCTGCTGTCGCTGGCCGGTGGCGACACCGCAGTGACCATCAAAGCGGCGGCGCAACAAACCTCTGGCGTGAATGCGGCGATGGCGTACGGCACCGACGGTCCGGTGGCGGCGCTGGGCCTGCAAACGCTGAGCGATCCGAAAGGCGTGCAGCCGATTTATGCGCCTGCGCCGGTGATCCGCGAAAGCGTGCTCAAGCAATATCCAGACATCGGCAACTGGCTGCAGCCGGTCTTCAGCAAGCTGGATGAGAAAACCCTGCAGCAGCTGAATGCGCAGATCGCGGTGGATGGTCAGGATGCCAGCCAGGTCGCGAAACAGTGGTTACAGACCAATAAGTTGCTGTAAGCAGTGTCGTCGTTGTTATTCAGACCGCGCCAGCAGCCGGTGCTGCTGGTGTTAATCGCGCTTATCACGCTGGCGCTGTTTGCCTTGCCGCTGCTGAGCTTTGCTGCCAATCGGCTGGTCTCTGGCCAGCCGCTGACGTTCTGGCAGGTGACGAACAGCGCACTGTTATTGATCCCGCTGCTGTGGCTGTGGCAAACATTATGGTGGCCCACGCGGCGCATCACGGCGATAACGGTGCTGCTGGCGGCGGAAGGGCTGCTGGCGTTACTCATCTGGCTGGCCGGACAACAGGCCACGCAGCTGGCAAACAGCGGTAGCCCGCTGGCGCGCACCGCGTTTGGCAGCGGCTTGTGGTGTGCGGCGGCGCTGGCGCTGCTGCTGGCGGCGGAAGCGGTGCGGCAAATCACGCGCAATACGCCGTGGCGCATCGTACTTAACCTGCAAATCTGGCTGCTGCCGCTGGCGCTGTTACTCAGCGGTCATCTCGATCGTCTCTCGCTTTTAAAAGAGTACGCCAACCGCACGGCGGTGTTTGATGCGGCCTTCACGCAGCATTTGTGGCTGCTGGGCGGCACGCTGCTGCCAACGGTGCTGATCGGTTTGCCGCTCGGGCTGGCGATTGCGCGGCGTCCGCGCTGGCAAAACGCCGCATTCAGCGTGCTCAACCTGATTCAAACCGTGCCGTCGGTGGCGCTGTTCGGCTTGCTGATTGCGCCGCTGGCGGGATTGGTGGCGCATTTCCCGGTTCTGGCCCGTTGGGGCATCAGCGGCATTGGCATCGCACCGGCCTTGATCGCGTTGGTGCTCTACGCGCTGCTGCCGCTGGTGCGCAGCGTGGTGGCCGGTTTGCAGCAGGTGCCGCAGGAAGTGCGTGAAACCGCACGCGGCATGGGCATGAGTGCGTGGCAACAGTTCTGGCACGCCGAGCTGCCGCTGGCGCTGCCGGTGTGGCTCTCCGGGCTGCGCGTGGTGGTGGTGCAAACCGTGGGCCTGGCGGTGGTCGCGGCGCTGATTGGGGCAGGCGGATTCGGCGCCATTGTTTTTCAGGGATTGCTGAGCAGCGCGCTGGATCTGGTGCTGCTGGGCGTGATTCCGGTGGTGGCGCTGGCGGTGATTTTTGATGCACTGCTGCGTTTACTGTCGGCACTGCTGGAGAGACGTCATGATTGAATTTCACCAGGTGAGCAAAGTGTTCGCCGGCAAAGAGGCGATACGTAACCTGTCGCTGAAGATTGAGAAGGGCAGTTTTACCGTGTTGATTGGCACCTCCGGTTCCGGCAAATCGACCACGCTGAAGATGATCAACCGGCTGGTAGAGCACGACAGCGGCGAAATCCGCTTCGCCGGAGAAGCCATCGAAAGCATGGATGCGCGCGCGTTGCGCCGCCGCATCGGCTACGCCATTCAGTCGATTGGCCTGTTCCCGCACTGGAACGTGGCGAAGAACATCGGCACCGTGCCGTCACTGCTCGGCTGGCCGCAGACGAAGATCAACCAACGCGTCGAGGAGCTGCTGGCGCTGCTCAATCTCGATAGCCATCTGGCGACGCGCATGCCGCATCAGCTATCGGGCGGACAGCAGCAGCGCGTCGGTGTGGCGCGTGCGCTGGCGGCCGATCCTGAACTGCTGCTGATGGATGAACCCTTTGGCGCGCTCGATCCGGTCAACCGTCTGGCGCTGCAACACGAGATGTTGCGCATTCAGAAAATGTCCGGTCGCACCGTGGTGCTGGTGACGCACGACATCGACGAAGCGCTGACGCTGGCCGATCAGCTGGTGCTGATGGACGGCGGCGAAATCGTGCAGCAGGGCAGGCCAATCGATCTGCTGACGCAGCCGGTGAATGACTTTGCCCGCGAGTTCTTTGGTCGTAGCGAGCTGGGCGTGCGTTTGCTGGCTCTGGGACGCGCGGGCAGCGCGGCGCGACGCGGTGAATGGCTTGACGCCGAACCGATTGCCGAATCGCTGACGCTGCGTGAAGCGCTGTCGCAATTTATTGCGCGCCGCACCGACAAATTGCCGGTGATCGATCAGCATCAGCAGCCGCTTGGCGTGCTGCACTTCAGCGATCTGCTGCGCCAGCGGGAGGCGAGCTGATGCGGCTGTTACGCGATCCGCTCTACTGGCTGCTGGCGGCCTTTCTGCTGCTGCTGTGGGGCTTGCCGCACAGCGGTCCGCTGTTTGCCCACTGGTTTCCACAGCTGGAGCGCCCGCTCTATCAGCAGGAGAGTTTCTGGCGGCTGGCGCTGGCGCATCTGGCGTTAGTGGTCAGCGGCAGCCTGCTGGCGTTGCTGGTCGGCGTTGGCTGTGCAGTGTTTGCTACGCGCCACGCCGGGCGCGCCTTTCGTCCGCTGCTGGAAACCGTGGCGGCCGCCGGGCAAACCTTTCCGCCGGTTGCGGTGTTAGCGATTGCGGTGCCGGTAATGGGGTTTGGTGCGACGCCCGCGGTGATGGCGCTGTTTCTCTACGGCTTGCTGCCGATTTTGCAGGGCACGCTGGCGGGGTTAGATAGCGTACCGGCCAGCAATCGCGAAATCGCGATCGGCCTCGGCATGGGGCCGTGGCGACGTTTGTGGCAGATTGAGCTGGCGCTGGCGGCACCGGTGATCATGGCGGGCGTGCGTACGTCAGTGATGATCAACATCGGCACGGCAACCATCGCCTCCACGGTGGGCGCGGAGAGTCTGGGATCGCCGGTGATTATCGGTCTAAGCGGCTTTAACACCGCCTATGTGATTCAGGGCGCGCTGCTGGTGGCGCTGCTGGCGTTGATTTGTGATCGCCTGTTAGAGCGCGTGCAGCGCAAACTTAGTTGGTATGCACAATGAGGCTGTAGCCGACCAGCATCATGCCGCCCATGCCGCCAAGCGCCATGATGGCAAACAGGGAACCGATAAGGAGTTTATTCCAGTTCATGAGGAGACCTGAGAAAAGAAATTTAGGGCGGCATGATAACGCGCACACCACGCCAGGCAAAGGCCGTGTGTGCGATTTTTACTTATGCGGGATCGTGCAGGTGAATGGCAAAACCTTGCGCCTGCCAGTGTTCAAACTGCTCGACCTGACGACGCGTCGGCTTTTTGCCGGTCCAGATAAACAGATTTTGTCCGGGGAATAACTCTGGGCGCGGCATGTCCAGCGGCTCCGCCAACACATCCATGCGCCAGCCTTGCTGCGACAATCGCCAGGCTTCCAGCCAGATGCGGGTACGATCTTCCACCGCCCAGCCAATCATCAGCGCATCTTTACCGGCTTTTTTACGCGCACCGGCGAGACAAAACGCCACATAATCAATCAGCGCGCCATCAAGCAGGCTGCACATGGTGCGCGCGGTGTTTTGATCTAACCCGAGACGCTGACGAACCGGCACGAACACGTGATCGATCAGCGCATCCACCGGATGTTCCCGGCCAATATTGGCAATTTTGACGCGCAATTTCGCCGGGCGAACGTGACGCAGCACGCTCATCAACTCTTCCTGCAGCGCCGACCAACCGTCATGCACATTGATGGTGGCGCCTTCCAGCAACGCTTTCACTTTGCCGACGGGCACGCCGCTCTCTATCCAGCGTTTTATCTCTTCGATACGCTGAACATCTTCATCATCAAACTGCCGATGACCACCTTCGGTGCGCTGGGGTTTTAACAGACCGTAACGTCGCTGCCAGGCGCGAAGCGTTACCGGGTTGATTCCACAGCGTTCGGCCACATCCCCGATACTGTATAAGGCCATAAAGTCCTCAAAAATTCTGACCTGCATAACAACACCTTAACCCCCAAGACTGGGTTGTACAACGATTTTTTAGTTGTACAACTTGACCGATTTGCTTATTTAAGGTCATATCTCATATGTGAGATTTATTTCCCATAATTGAGAGGTGATGATGTCTGCTTCGGATACCGACGATCGACTGGCGGCAAGACTGGCCGAATTACGCGTACAACGCGGTTGGTCATTAGATGAATTGGCGATGGCGACCGGCATTAGTCGGGCGTCATTGTCGCGCATTGAACGCGCCGAAACGAGCCCCACAGCCGCTTTGCTTAACCGCCTTTGTGTGGCCTACGGCTTGACCATGTCGCGCCTGCTCAGCGAGGTGGAAGAGGAGGCCGCGCTGCTGCTGAAGGCGGAGCAACAGCCGGTGTGGCGCGACGACGCCAGCGGTTTCCAGCGCCGCAACGTATCACCGCCCGCCAGCCACTTTAAAGCGGAAGTGGTAGAAGGCGTGCTGCGTCCCGGCGCGCGCATTGATTACGACGCGCCGCCGATTCAGGGACTGGAGCAGCACATCTGGCTGCAATCGGGCGAGCTGACCATCAGCATGGACGATCAGCACTGGACGCTGCAGGCGGGCGACTGTCTGCGCTTCCACCTCACCGGCAAATCCGCGTTTGCTGCTCATGCCGAAGGCGGCGCGCGCTACATTTTGGTGGTATGCAAACCATGATTGACATCGAACCTCTCAGCGCCACCCAGGCGCAGCCGCTGCTGGCGGCATTGTGTGATGTGCTGCAGGGCTGCGTCGCCGACGGTGCCAGCGTCGGCTTTATTGATGCGGACGATCGCGCGGCCATTGAGCGCTTCTGGCAGGACAAAATTTACAGCCTGGCGAGCGGTGACAATCAGCTGCTGGTGGCTTATCAGCAGGGCGTGATTGTGGCGACGGTGATGGTGGGATTCAGCGCGATGCCGAACGGTCGCCATCGGGCGGAGATCAGCAAGCTGCTGGTACATCCGCGCGCCAGACGTCAGGGCATTGCGCGCCGCCTGATGCAGCAGGCTGAACAGCTGGCGGCACAGCAGGGCAAAACCTTGCTGGTGCTGGACACGCGCAGCGGCGACGTAGCGACGGATCTCTATTTGTCGATGGATTGGCAGATTGCCGGCTCGATACCGCTGTATGCCGAGTCAACAGAAGGTGTGCTGGATGCGACCACGGTGATGTTTAAGGTGTTGAGGGGATTGTGATTGTGCCTGTGCCTGCTGTCCCCCTCCTCGGTCCTCCCCCATAAATGGGGGAGGAAGATGCTGCAATATGTCAGTGATGAAGCTGCATGTGGCAGCATCTCCTTCCCCCGCTTGCGGGGGAAGGCCGGGATGGGGGACCGCGAGCACAGACCGTGGGGGACAGCGAGCACAGCCCAAGGGGACAGCGAGCACAATCCCCAAAACGCACCAAATCAGTGCGCCGCCTCCACCTCTGCCACGCCCAGCGCCTGCATAAACAGCCGGATAATCGGGTTTATTTTGCGGCCCTTCTTCATCATCAAACAAAACGGATTTTCACGGCGAATCGAATCATCGCCCAACTCACACAGCTGACCCCGCGCAATAAACGCGGCGGCGTAATGATCCGGTAAATAACCAATAAAATGGCCGGTTAAAATCAGCATGGCGACAGATTCAACCTGAACCGCCTGCGCACCGCTGTCCTGCAACGGAATGATGCGACGATCGTCGCGCGGCGTCACATATAAATGATTAATGATTTTCTGCTCACGTAATATGTCCAGTGTTATATTTTTATCACGCGAGCCGGAATATAAAGGATGTGACATGGAGCAATATAATTTTGAATATTCCTTATAAAGCGGGAAGTAATCAAAATCACTTTTCATTTCATAAACCGGTGCAATACCACAATGAAAACGGCCTTCACTGATGCCGCGCTCAATATCATCTAATTGCGCGGTTTGCAGTCGAATTTGTACCTTTGGCGCTTTCTGGTGCAGCTGTTGCACTGCTGCGGTGACCGGAGATTGCGGGTCGGAAATGGTGTTATCCACCACGCAAATGGCTATGTCGCCCAGCAGTTCGTTGCGGCTATTGTGCAGCCGCTCGCGAAACAGATTCAGCGAGACGAACAGCTCCAGCGTGGCCTGATAGACGTTGATGCCGTACTGCGTCAGCTCAAAACCTTCACGTCCACGGCTGCATAACGTCATGCCGAGACGAATTTCCAAATCGGAAACCTGTTTACTGATCGCCGCCAGACCAATATTCAATTCGTGGCTGGCTGCGGTTAATCCGCCGGCTTCTACCACGCATTTAAATACCCGCAGTAATTTTAAATCGATATTACTCAGTGCCAGAACCGCATTATCGCTGCGATTATTTGCATTGTTTCCGGACTGGGAAACTTTACTTTCCATTTTTGCTATTCATCTCCGGAATAATTGCGGTGAAAGTACAGTGAACCTGAAATAGGCCCTGTTTACCAGTGTGGCCATAAAATAAGTTTTTATTATCTCAACTGGCTCATCCATATCTTTTTTATATCGCTGATGATTATCTGTAAGGGGAAATAGCATGTCTGATAATGCCGAACTGTTATGGGGCGCGCGTTTTAAAGCGGCACCGGCGGCGAGTTTAACCGCGCTGTCTCGTAGCCCGGATTATTACTTTGCATTAGCACCTTACGATCTGGCGGGCTGCCGGGCGCATGCCCGTGAACTGGCGCGCGGCGATCTGCTGAGCGCCGAAGAGCTCAGCACCATGCTGGCGGCCATTGACGCGTTAGACGCCGATTATCGCGCCGGTCAGCTGCATCCGATTGCCGCCGACGAAGATGTGCACACCTTTATCGAACGCGCGCTGACCGAGCGTTTAGGTGCGCTGGGCGGCAAGCTGCGCGCCGGGCGTTCGCGTAACGATCAAACCGTTAACGACCTGCGTCTTTACCTGCGCGACAACGGCCGCAAGGTGGTCAGCGCGTTGCTGGCCCTGCAGCAGGCGTTGGTCGAGCAGGCAGCGCAGCACACCGAGAGCGTTGCGCCCGGTTTTACGCATCTGCAGCAGGCGCAGCCGATTGTGTTCGGTCATCAGCTGCTGGCTCACGCGCAATCCTTTGCCCGCGATATTGAACGTATGCAGGATTGGGATCGCCGCAGCGCACGCTGTCCGCTCGGTGCTGCGGCAATGGCCGGTTCCGCCATTGCGCGCCAGCCGGAGCAAGCCGCAGCCGATCTCGCCTATCTCGCGCCGTGCGAAAACTCCATTGATGCCGTTGCCAGCCGCGATTACGCCGCTGAATTCCTGTTTGTCACCAGCATGATCGGCATCAACCTGTCGCGCCTGTGCGAAGAGGTGTGCATGTGGGCATCGCGCCAGTTCCGCTGGGTCGAGCTGCACGACAGCTACGCCACCGGCAGTTCCATCATGCCGCAGAAGAAAAACCCGGACATCGCCGAACTGACGCGCGGTCGCTCCGGTCGTTTGGTCGGTAACCTGATGGCGCTGCTCACCACCATGAAAGCGATGCCGCTCTCCTACAACCGCGATCTCAGCGACGACAAACGCAACGTGATTGATGCGGTGGATACGCTGCTGCTGGTGCTGCCGGCGATGGCGGGCATGATGGCGACGCTGAAATTCAACACCGACGTGATGCGCGAGCAGGCGCCGGATGGCTTCACGCTGGCGACCGAAGTGGCCGACTGGCTGGCGATGCGCGGCGTGCCGTTCCGCGAGGCGCATGAGATCACCGGCCAGCTGGTGCAGCTGTGCGAGCGCGAAAACTGCGGTCTGTCGGATCTCAGCGATGCGCAGCTGCAGGCGGTGGATGCCCGCTTAACGCCGGAGGTGCGCAGCGCGCTGACGCTGGAAGCCGCGCTGGCGGCCCGCAGCGGCTACGGCGGCACCGCACCGGCACGCGTGCGTGAGCAGCTGGCACGCCTGCAAACCCTGATGCAGGACCAGCAGCGCTGGACTGAAGATTACGCTGGCCCACGCGCCTGAGGAGAGCTCTATGTCGCAATCAACGCCGATTGAGCCGAGTTTGAACAACAGCCGCGAGCAGACGCATTACGATCTCGATCGCTATCAAGTGGTGCCGCGCCGTTATTACGGCCGCATCACCGCGTCGGCGGTGATTCTGGTGCTGCTGGCGCTGCTGGTAAACGCCTTTGCGCACGGCAATATCGAATGGTCGTTTGTCGGCCAGTTCTTTACCGCGCAGGCGATTCTCAACGGCGTGGTCAACACGCTGATCATGTCGGTGCTGGCGATGGGGCTTGGCGTACTGTTTGGCGTCATCACCGCCATCATGTACATGTCGCCCAATCCGGTGCTGCACTACATCGCCGTGGGCTACGCGTGGATTTTTCGCGGCACGCCGCTGATTCTGCAGCTGCTGCTGTGGTTCAACCTCGCGCTGGTGTTTCCCACCATCAGCATTCCCGGCGTGTTCAGCGTGCAGACCGTCACCATCATGACGCCGTTCCTCGCCGCGCTGCTCGGTTTGAGCATCAATCAGGGCGCGTACACCTCGGAAGTGGTGCGCGCGGGCTTGCTGTCGGTGGATACCGGGCAATACGAAGCGGCGAAAGCCATCGGCATGCCGCGTCTGCAGGCGCTGCATCGCATCATTCTGCCGCAGGCGATGCGCGTGATTCTGCCGCCGGTCGGCAACGAATTTATCAGCATGATCAAAACCACCAGCCTCGCCAGCATGATTCAGTACTCCGAACTGCTCTACAACACGCAAACCATTTACTTCGCCAACGCGCGCGTCATGGAATTGCTGTTCGTGGCGGGTATTTGGTACCTGATTGTGGTCACGGTGTTGTCGTTTGGACAGAGCCGGCTGGAACGTTATTTCTCACGCGGCCATCGTCAGCGTCAGTAATCAGGAGCCCAACATGAGAAACATCGTGCGCGCCGTCAAGGTGAACAAATATTTCGACCAGTTCCACGCCCTGAAGGATGTCAGCATCGAAGTGAACTACGGCGAGGTGATGTGCATCCTCGGTCCGTCCGGTTCCGGCAAAAGCACCTTTTTGCGCTGCATTAACCAGCTGGAGAAGGTCGATAAAGGCGGGATTTGGGTCGACAACGAGCTGGCGGGCTATCGCATCGCCGGTAACAAACTGCATGCGCTGAGCGACAAACAGATTGCGCGTCAGCGCCTGCAAACCGGCATGGTGTTCCAGCGCTTTAACCTGTTCCCACACAAAACCGCGCTGGAGAACATCATCGAAGGGCCGTGTCGCGTGCTGCTGCGTCCAAGGCGCGAAGCCAGCGAAGAGGCGATGGCGCTGCTCGATCGCGTTGGTCTGGCGCACAAAGCGCACGACTATCCGCAGTCGCTCTCCGGCGGCCAGCAGCAGCGCGTGGCGATTGCCCGCGCGCTGGCAATGAAACCCAAACTGATGCTGTTCGACGAACCCACCTCGGCGCTGGATCCAGAGATGGTGGGCGAAGTGCTGGCGGTGATGCGTCAGCTGGCAAAAGAGGGCACCACCATGCTGGTGGTCACCCACGAAATGGGCTTCGCCCGTGAGGTGGCCAATCAGGTGGTGTTTATGGACGAGGGACGCATTATCGAGCAGGGCGCGCCGGAAGACATTCTGCTGAACCCGCAAAATCCACGGATGAAAAACTTTATTAACGCGATTCTTCTTTAAACATTACCGGGGTGAATATGAAAAAGCTGTTATTGAGTGCCATCAGTGCCGCGCTGCTGCTGCAATCCTCTGCCTGGGCAGATATCGCCGTACCAGCGGCGATCAAAGAGAAAGGGCTGACGGTGGCGATCATGCCGAACTATCCGCCAATGGATTTTAAAGATCCGGCCACCAACCAGCTGACCGGCGTGGATTACGATCTCGGCCAGGCGATTGGCGAGAAATTGGGCGTGAAGATCAACTGGCAGGAGATCGCCTTTGAGCAGATGGTCAATGCGGTGGTGACCAAGCGCGTCGATCTGGTGATGTCCGGCATGACGGACACCAAAGAGCGTCAGCAAGTGGTCAACTTCATCGACTACTTCAAAACCGGCCCGCAGTTCTACACCCAATCCGCGCGCAGCGATATCAACAGCGCGATGGATCTGTGCGGCAAGAAAGTCGGCACCAGCCGTCGCACCACCTTCCCACTGGAGATTGCCAACTGGTCAAAAGCGCACTGTGAAGCGGCCGGTAAGCCCGCGATCATTGTGGTTGGCGCCGAAGGCACCGCCGATGCGCGCACCCAGCTGCGTCAGAACCGTCTGGATGGCGTAGTGCAGGGCAGTGAAACGCTGCCGTACATCATGGATCTGGAAAAGGGCAAATATAAGGCGCTCGATAAAGCCTTCTCCTTCCAATACACCGGCATGGCGATTGGTAAAGATGCAGGCGAGCTGACCACGGCGATTCAGGCGGCTATCGATGCGATGATTGCCGATGGCACTTACCAGAAGATCCTCGGCAAATGGGGTCTGGCAGACAACGGCGTGGCGAAGGCTACCGTCAACCAGGGCTAAGGAGCGCGCAGATGCAACAACCGGGCGCAGTGCGCTGGCCGCAGGGTAAACGCGGCTGTATGGCGCTGGCGTTTGACCTTGACGGTCCCACCGGCGATGCCATGCTGAATGGCAGCCTGTGGTCAACGCCAGAGTATTTTACCTTTGGGGCTTACGGGCCGTACCGCGCGCTCGGGCGTCTGCTTGACCTGCTGCGCGCCTTCCATATCCCCGCCACCTTCTTTGTGCCGGCGTGGGTGGTGGAGCAGTGGCCGCAGCAGTGTCAGGCGATTATCGAACAGGGCCACGAAGTGGCCTATCACGGCTATCGTCACGAATCCTTCTGGGCGATTTCACCGGATGAACAGCGCGCGGTAATGGCGAAATCCGCTGAAATCTTTCACCAACATCTGGGCATCACCGCCTGCGGTTTTCGTACGCCGTCGGGCGACTGGCATGCCGAAACGCCGCAGATTCTGCGCGACGCGGGCGTGATCTACTCCAGCAGCATGCGCGGCGACGATCGCCCCTACAGCATTCCGGTGGCGGGCCATACGCCGCTGGTGGAGATCCCCGGCAAGTGGGAGATGGATGATTACGCCTCGCTGGCCTACACGCGCCAGCCCGATTTCCCCAAAGGCGGCGACCGCATCGCCAGCTATGCGCACACGCGTGATAACTGGCAGCGCGAGTTCGATGGCGCGATGGATGAAGGCTTATGCCTCACCACGCTGTTCCACCCGAAAATCTCCGGCCAGCCGGGACGCTTGCTGCTGCTCGAACAGCTGTTTGCACATATGACGGCGCGCGATGACGTATGGTTTGCGCGCTGCGACGCGGTGGCGCAATGGTATTTGCAGGAGCAACAGCATGACTGAACCTTCACGCTGGCCGCTGGGCTTCCAGTCGGCGGCGATCCTCACCATCGACTTCAACGATATTCACGGCATTCTCACTCAGGCTCCGGCAGTGGCGGGGCGCGATAAAACGCTGTCGGTGTGGCGCTACGGCACGCTGCGCGGCGTCGATCGCTTGCTGGCGCTGCTGGCGGAAAAGCAGCTCAAAGCCAGCTGGTGTATGCCCGCGATTGTCGCCGAACAGCAGCCGGAACTGGTGCAGCGCATCGTAGCTGATGGCCATGAAATCGCCTGCAGCGGCGATACCCATGAAGACTTCTCGCTGCTGACGCTGGAGCAGCAGATCGCCAGCGTGACGCGCGGCTGCGACAAACTGGCGCACATCACCGGCCGCGAAATTATCGGCTTCCGCACGCCCGCCGGGCAGTGGAAACCGGGACTGGCGCAGGCGCTGATCGCCCGCGGTATTCGCTGGTCATCAAGCTGGCGCGGCGACGATTTGCCGTACTTCCATCCCGGCACGCGTCTGGTGGAACTGCCGATGCACTACACGCTGGAAGATGAGCCGTACTTCGCCTTCAACCTCAGCCCGGCTATTCCGCCGGGACAATCGCGCATCGCACCTTATGGCGAAACCCTGGCTAACCTGACGCAGGATTTCCACGGCTTCCACCGCTTTGGTCTGTGCTATTTGCTGCGCCTGCATCCGGAAATCATCGGCACCGCCGGACGCATCGGCCTGCTGCGGGCGCTGCTCGACACGCTGCAACAGCACAACGTGTGGATCGCCACCGCTGAGCAGGTGGCGGCGCACTGGCAGACGCAGCCGGATAACGATTTCTCCCATCCGGCGGAGGTGTTTACCCGCATCATCGGAGGTGCGCATGGCGAGCACGCTTGATCAACTGGCGGCCTTTATCGCCGGGACGCGTTTTGCACAATTGCCTGAACCGCTGGTGGAGCAGGCGAAACGCCATCTGCTCGATACGCTCGGTGCTTCACTGGCGGGCTGCGACAGCCCGATCTGGCGTGAATGCCTGGCGCTGGTGCAGGCAGAAGGTGGACGTGAACAGGCGCAGATCTGGGGCAGCGCGCAGCAGGCCAATCCGCGTCAGGCGGCGTGGCTAAACGGCGTGGCGGCGCACATGTATGAACTCGACGATACCGGCGGCTGCGATCACTCCGGCGCGGTGGTGATCCCGGCGCTGCTGGCGGCCTTGCCGCTGGCGACGCAGCCGGTGGACGGACAAGCGCTGCTGGTGGCGATGGTGATCGGCTATGACGTTGGCCGCCGCGTGTTAGAAGCCTGCGGCGGTTACTCGGCGCACAACGGCGCAGGCTGGCACTCTACCGCCAGCTGCGGCGTGTTTGGTGCGGCAGCGGCGGTGTGTTCGCTGCTGCAACTGGATCGCGCGCAGTGTGCGTCTGCGCTGGGCATTGCCGCCAGCTTTAGCGGCGGTTTGTGGGGCTTTATTCACGACGGATCGCACACCAAAAAACTGCATGCCGCGCGCGCTGCAGAGGGCGGCGTGCAGGCCGCGCTGCTGGCACAACGCGGTATCAGCGGCCCGTCGGCGGTGTTTGAACCACGCTGGGGCGGCTTCCTGCAAACCTTAGCGGCGGAAACCCAGCAGCCGCAGGCTTTGACGGCGGATCTCGGCGAGGTGTGGAAACTGGCGCGCTGC
The DNA here is from genome assembly GCF_013385945.1 of Pantoea sp. B9002. Classification (NCBI taxonomy): domain Bacteria; kingdom Pseudomonadati; phylum Pseudomonadota; class Gammaproteobacteria; order Enterobacterales; family Erwiniaceae; genus Pantoea; species Pantoea sp. B9002. The sequence goes on along the minus strand of NZ_JACAPA010000009.1, from coordinate 260,100 downwards.
TCGATCAAACCTTACGCTTCGTGCCGTGGCACCCATGCGGCGATTGATGCGCTGGGGATCATGCTGCAACAGCATGATGTGCGGGTAGAGCAGATCGCACGCATCGTGGTGGGCGTTAATCCGTTCCTGCTGGAGATGTGCGGCGGACGCGAGTTACACAGCCTGGCGGCGGCGCAGATGAGCCTGCCGTATGCGCTGGCGGCGCGCGCGCTGTACGGCTCGGCGGAGCTGGCCAGTTATGACGACGCCAGGCGCCTGCATCCCGATGTGGAAGCTTTGCTGGCGCGTATTGAGCTGGTGATCGATGAGCAGCAAAGCCGCGACGACGAACCGTGGGTGCGGCTGGAAACCGAGCAGGGCGCGCAGTGGCAGCAGCATGTGCGGGTGCCGTCCGGTGCGCCAACCAATCCGCTCACGCTGGATGCCCTGCTGGCGAAGTACCGCAGTTTGGCCGCGCGCGTATTGCCGCTGGAGCAGGTCGAACGGCTCGAGGCGGTGTGTCTGGAGCTGGATGAAGTGGCGGATGTGCGGGAAGTGGTGGGGTTGTTGGGGCGGGGGTAATGTTATTGTGCTGACTGTTCCCCCTCGCTCGGTGCTCGCTGTCCCCCTCCTCGGTAGGTGCACGCTGCCCCCCTCCTCGGTCCTCCCCCATAAATGGGGGAGGAAGATGCTGCTATATGTGAGTTGGGAGCTGCATGTGGCAGCGTCTCCTTCCCCCATTTATGGGGGAAGGCCGGGATGGGGGACAGCGTGCACATTCAAACCACAGCGAGCACATTCAAACCACAGCGAGCACATTCAAACTATAAACTAAGCCCTGCCCGCCAACCCTTCAATCCGCGCCATCGCTGCCAGCAACCGCGTTTCGGTCACTGCTTCGGCCATGTTCTCCATATCGGGCGCATGCACCGATTCGCGTACAATCAGCGCCAGCTCACTCTCATCCAGCTCGGCAATCTCACTCAGCGTCAGCGGCACGCCGCAATCGCGTGCCAGGCGCATCTCATCCAGTACTTCCTCATCCGCGCGGTTCTCCAGCGCCAGCAAACAGAGATTGCCGAAGCCGACCAGCAAGCCGTGCCCGAACTCGCGGGTTTTATCGCAAAAGGTAAAGCCTTCATAAATCGCGTGCGAAGCCGCCGCGTGTGCGCCGTTGCTCATCAGCGAGGTTAATCCCGCCCAGGTGAAAATCGCATCCAGCACCTGATCGAGCGACGCGCTGCTCTCGCCGCGCAGCACCGCGGCATAGGCCGCCGGGCCGTGTTCGGCAATTACGTCATAGCAGATCTGGCTGTGCGCCAGTGACGAGAGCGCATTGCCTTCGCGTGCCGGATGGCGTGCGCTGACCGCGCGGAACTCGTACCACTTCGCCAGCGTATCGCCCAGCCCGGCGGCCAGCCAGCGGGCGGGCGCTTTAGCCAGCAGCTCGCTGTCGATAATCACCGCCGCCGGTGCCTGCGGCAGCGGGAAGATGTCGAAGAAATTGCCGTTATCGTCATAGCGAATACTCAGCGGCGTCACCGCGGAACAGGTGGCGGCGATGGTCGGCAGCGTTATCACTGGCACGCCGAGCTGTGCGCCTACCGCTTTCACCGTATCCAGCGATTTACCGCCGCCAACGCCAATCAGCACCTCGGCGTGCAGCTCGCTGGCCATCGCCGCCAGACGATTGATCTGATTGATTGAGGTTTCACCGCCAAACCACTCCTGCGCCAGCAGCGTGACGTTGGCCGCCAGCAGCTGCGCGCGAACCTGTGCTTCTACCGCCTGCAACGCCTGATGGCCGCCAATCAGCAGCGCACGCTGGCCCAGTCCGGCGCAGATCGCGCCTAATTGATTGATCACGCCCGCACCGCGCAGCACGCGCGCCGGGAAAACCAGATTCTGTTGTGTCATCACTTGTTCTCTGTGTAACGGACGCCAGGCAACACGCACAGCATCTCATAAAGGATATTGGCCGCCAGCTGTGAGGTCATGCCGCTGATGTCGTACGGCGGCGAGACTTCCACCAGATCGCCGCCCACCAGATTGAGTCCACGGCAGCCGCGCACGATCTCCAGCCCTTGCATCGAGGTTAAACCGCCCACTTCCGGCGTGCCGGTGCCGGGTGCCCACGCGGGATCGAAGCTGTCGATGTCGTAAGAGAGATACACCAGGCCGTCGCCGATACGTGCGCGCACCTCGGCCATCAGCGGCGTCATGGATCGATACCAGCACTGCTCGGCGGGCACCAGATGGAAGCCCTGATCGACGCCCCACTGAAAATCATCGGCGGCATAGCCTTGCGCACGTTGCCCGATCTGCACCACGCGCTGGCAGTCGAGCAGGCCTTCTTCCACCGCGCGGCGGAACGTGGTGCCATGCGCGATTTTCTCGCCAAACATCTCGTCGTTGGTATCGGTGTGCGCATCAATGTGAATCAGCCCCATCGGCCCATGCTTCTTCGCCAGCGCGCGTAAAATTGGCAGCGTCAGCGTGTGATCGCCGCCCAGCGTTAACGGGATAATCGGCCAGTTATTCAGCTCGGTATAATAGTTTTCAATGATATCGACCGATTTCAGCAGGCTGTAAGTGTTGATCGGCACATCACCGAGATCGCCAACGCGTAGCGAATCAAAGGGCGCGGCGCCGGTGGCCATGTTGTATGGACGGATCATCACTGAATCGGCGCGGATGGCGCGCGGGCCATAGCGCGTGCCGCTGCGCTGCGAGGTGCCGATATCCAGCGGAATGCCGACGAACGCCACATCCAAATCGGCCGGTGTCTCAGCGGCGGGCAAACGCATCATGGTGCCGCGTCCGGCGAAACGGGGCATCTCGTTGCCGCCTTGCGGCTGGGGGAAATCGGTCATCACGCACTCCTTCAGTCAGGTGAAACCCATCATTACCCAGCCCGCAAGCCGGAAAAATCCTTGACAGCCGATAATCACTTCAGAGATTACTTAACTTTAGTCAGCAATCACTGAAGGAAAATCGGTGCAGACGCTTCCCAATCTTAAACTGCTGCAGGTGTTCGCCAGCGTGGTGGAAAATCAGGGCTATTCGCGCGCGCAGCAGGCGCTGAACATGACCACGCCGGCCATCAGCGCCTACATGAGCGAGCTGGAGAGCCAGCTTGGTTTTATCCTTTGTCAGCGCGGGCGCGGCGGCTTTACTCTGACCAGCAAAGGCGAGCAGTTTTATCGCTACAGTCAGGAGATGCTGGCGACGCTGGCGGATTGGCAGGAGCAGGTAGAAACGCTGAAAAGCGCGCAGGGCGGCACTTTCTCGCTTGGCGTGGTGGACGCCACCGTCACCGACAGCACGCTGGATCTGCCTGCCGCCATTGCCCGCTTTAACCAGCGCTTTCCGGCGGTGTTCTTTAATCTGAGCGTGCGCGATCCCAATGAGTTGCAGCAGCAGTTGCTGGAAGATCGGCTCGATTTGGCGATTGGTCACTTTCCGCTGCGCGCCAGCAATCTGGTGACCATTCCGCTGTATGAAGAGCAGCATTGGCTCTATTGCAGCCCGGAACATCCGCTGGCTGAAGGCCATCCGGATGTGCGCACCGTGCAGCAAACCGGCATGGTGACGCGGCGTTACTGGAATCAGCAGGAGCTCAACAAGCGCGGCTTCCGCCAGAGTAATGCGTCGGTGGAGAGCATCGAAGCGCAGCTGACGCTGATTCTTTCCGGCCGCTTCATCGGCTATTTACCCGAACACTACGCGCGCAGCTGGGAACAGCAGGGCGCGCTATGCCGCCTGCTGCCGCACCATTTCCACTTCCGCGCGCCTTTCGCTTTTGCGTTCCGTCGTGGGCGCGCGCGGGAAACCTTGATCCGTGCGATGCGGGAAATTCTGAATCCAGCGCGAAAAAATAGCAGCGAAAGCTGACGCTGCGCCAATACTGTGTAAAAATACAGGCCAATTCAGCAAACAGTAACGAAAATGGCCCTGACAGCAGCGATAAAAAGCCAGATTGCGCAATGGTATAAGGCGCTGCAGCAGCAGGTTCCTGACTTTATCCCGCGCGCGCCGCAGCGCCAGATGATTGCCGAAGTGGCGAAAAGTCTGGCCGGTGACGAAGGTCGCCATCTGGCGATTGAAGCGCCCACTGGCGTCGGCAAAACCCTCTCTTATTTGATTCCCGGCATTGCGGTGAGCCGCGCCGAGGAGAAGCGGCTGGTGATCAGCACCGCCAATGTGGCGTTGCAGGATCAGATCTTCACCAAGGATCTGCCGCTGCTGAAGAAAATTATCCCCGATCTCACCTTTACCGCCGCCTTTGGCCGTGGCCGCTATGTTTGTCCGCGCAACCTTGCGGCGCTGGCGGCGACCGAAGATCAGCAGGGCGATTTGCTGCTCTATCTCGATGAAGAGGCGGTGACCGGCTCGAAAGAGGAGCAGAAATTCTGCGCCAAACTGGAGAAGCAGCTCAGCAGCTACCGCTGGGATGGCTTGCGCGATCACACCGATGTCAACATTGAGGACAGCTTGTGGCAACGCCTCTCCACCGACAAAGCCAACTGCCTTGGCCATCACTGTCGCTGGTATCGCGAATGCCCGTTCTTTGTCGCGCGTCGTGAGATTGAGCAGGCGGATGTGGTGGTCGCCAACCATGCGCTGGTGATGGCGGCGATGGAGAATGAATCGGTGCTGCCACCGGCAAAAAACCTGATGCTGGTGCTGGACGAAGGCCATCATCTGCCTGAGGTGGCGCGCGATGCGCTGGAGATGAGCGCGGAGATCACGCCCGGCTGGAGCAGTTTGCAGCTCGATCTGTTTGTGCGGCTGGTGGAAACCATCATGGCGCAGTTCCGCCCAAAATCGCCGCCGCCGCTCTCCAATCCGGATCGCCTGAAAGGCCACTGTGACGAAATGCGTGAGCTGCTGCAGATCCTGTGCGATGCCCTCAACCCGCTGCTGCCGGGCCATAATCAGCCGGGTGAGTTCCGCTTTGTGCTGGGCGAATTGCCGGAAGAGCTGCTGAGCCTGTGCGCGCGGCTGTTCAAATTGAGTGACGCGCTGCGCGGTTTAAGCGAAGGCCTGCTCAACGAGTTGGGCGAGCAAACCGGGAAAGCTGACATCATGCGGCTGCATAAAGCCATCATTCAGCTCAATCGCCACTTCGGCTGGTTCGAGTCGATCAGCAAACTGTGGCGCCTGGCGGCGATGGAGAAAGCCTCCAATGCGCCGGTGTCGAAGTGGATTACGCGTGAGATCCGTGAAGGCCAGGCGCATCTGCTGTTCCATTGCGCGGGCATTCGCGTAAGCGATCAGCTGGAAAAAATCCTGTGGCGCAAAATCCCGCACGTGGTAGTGACCTCGGCCACGTTGCGATCGCTTAACAGCTTCAACCGTTTGCAGGAAATGTCCGGCCTGAGCGAGAAAGCCGGCGACCGCTTTGTGGCGCTGGATTCGCCGTTTAACCATATCGACCAGGGCAAACTGGTGATTCCGCAGATGCAGTTTGAGCCGCAGATGGCGCAGGAAGCGGAGCATATCGCCGAGATGGCGCGCTTCTTCCGCCAGCAGATCGTCGAAGAGAAGCACAAAGGTGTGCTGGTGCTGTTCGCCAGCGGCCGCGCCATGCAGCAGTTTGTGGCACACATTCCGGATCTGCGCCTGTCGATGCTGGTGCAGGGCGATCAGCCGCGTTCGCGCCTGGTGGCGCTGCATCGGGAACGCGTCGAAGCCGGTAAAATCAGTATTCTGGTTGGGCTGCAATCGTTCGCCGAAGGGCTGGATTTGAAAGGCGATCTGCTGTCGCAGGTGCATATCCATAAAATCGCTTTTCCGCCGGTGGACAGTCCGGTAATTTTGACCGAGGGCGAATGGCTTAAGAGCCTGAAACGCTATCCGTTCGAGGTGCAGAGCTTGCCGAGCGCCTCCTTTACCTTGATTCAACAGGTCGGACGTTTGATTCGCAGCCACAGCTGCTTTGGCGAAATCGTGATTTACGATCGCCGCCTGCTCAACAAAGCTTATGGCAGCCGACTGCTGGCCGCGTTACCGGTGTTCCCGATTGAGCAACCGCCGATGCCGGAAGCCAGCAGTGACAAGACGAAAAAACGTCGCAGTAAGAAAATCTAACGATCAATTTTTGGCAGCCGCACGGCGGCGCGCCCTGGAAGCGGGAATGCCTGATGGAACTGAATAAAATCATTAAAGAGATTGGGCGCGGTAAAAATCACGCGCGCGATATCGATTTCGCCACCGCGCAGGCGCTCTACAGCGCAATGCTGGCCGGTGACGTGCCGGAGCTGGAGCTGGGTGGCGTGCTGATTGCGCTGCGCATCAAGGGCGAAGGCGAAGAGGAGATGCGCGGTTTTTACCACGCGATGCAGCAGCAGATGATGCAGTTGCAGGCACCGGCTCATCGTCCGATGCCGATTGTCATTCCCAGCTACAACGGCGCGCGTCGTCAGGGCAATCTGACGCCGCTGCTGGCGCTGCTGCTGGTGAAACTGGGCTTTCCGGTGTTGCTGCACGGCGTTAGCGACGATCCCACGCGCATCACCACCGAAGCGGTGCTGGCGGCGCTGGACATCGCGCCCGTAACGTCCGCCGCACAGGCGCAGGCGAAACTGGATAACGGCGAGCTGGCGTTTATCACCATCGACCATCTGTGTGCGCCGATGGCGCAACAGCTGTCGCTGCGCTGGCGCATGGGCGTGCGTAACAGCGCGCATACGCTAGCGAAACTGGCGACGCCGTTTGCCGAACGCGCCGCGCTGCGCCTGGCCAGCGTCTCGCATCCGGAATATGTGCCGCGCGTGGGGAAATTCTTCCAGGATATCGATGCACCGGCGATTCTGCTGAACGGCACCGAAGGCGAGGTGTATGCCAATCCGCAGCGCTGCCCGGCGATTAACTACATTCGCGGCGCGGGTGCAGAAGCGGAAGTGTGGGTTGAACGCCAGCCGGAAGTGAGTGTGGAACTGCCGGAAAGCAAAAGCGCGCAGGACACCGCCGCGTGGATCAATCAGGTGTTAGCCGGGGAACGCGCGGTGCCGCAGGCGCTGCGTTTGCAGCTGGCGTGTTGTTTGGTTGCGACCAATGAATCCGCCAGCCTGGCGGATGCAGATGCGCGGTTACAGTTGGCTGGAATGTGAAGAATAAAGCCATTGAATGAGCGCCTTATTTACAACGCGCACAATCTGTAGCGGCGCGATTAATCGCGCTTTTCAATGGCGGCAATATGCCCATCCAAATATTGCGCAATAAATTGCGCCGCTACGGCACGAGCCAGCATCCGCCCTTCATGGCGACCGCTATCACGCTTTCGCCAGCACGCTCTCCACCAACCGCTGCCAGAAGCTAATACCGATCGGCAGCAGCTCATCATTAAAATCATAATGGGCGTTATGCAGCGGTGCGGATGGCGTCGCGCCATCGGCACCCAGCCAGAAATAGGCGCCGGGGCAGGCTTGCATCATGCAGGCAAAATCTTCCGAAGCCATTGAAGGGTTCACTTGCCAGTGAACCTGCGCCTCGCCGAGCAGATCAACCGCGACCGCACGCACCTGTTCGGCTTGCTCCGCATGGTTGGCGGTGACCGGATAACCGGGATACCAGTGAATCTCGCCGCTGACGCCAAACGGGCGCGGCAACGTTGTGACAAAATCCTCAATCAGACCGCGCACGCGATTGCGCACGTCGGTCTGCAAACATCGCACCGTGCCGCGCAACACAATCTGCTCAGGAATGACGTTAATCGCTTCGCCGCCGTGAATCTGCGTCACGCTCACCACCGCCGAAGCCAGTGGCGACAGACGACGCGACGGAATGGTTTGCAGCGCCAGAATCAGCTCGGCGGCGACCACCATTGGATCGGCTCCGCTTTCCGGCATCGCCGCATGGCAGCTTTTACCGTGCAGCGTAATTTCGAACGAGTCGAGTGACGCCATCATCGCATCCGGGTTCACCGCCAGCGTGCCCACCGGCATGCCCGGCCAGTTGTGCATGGCGTAAACCGCATCCATCGGGAAGCGCTGGAACAGGCCTTCTTCCACCATTTTGCGCGCGCCACCCAGATTCTCTTCGGCGGGCTGGAAGATGAAGTGAATGGTGCCGCTGAAGTTACGCGTAGCCGCCAGCTGACAAGCCGCCGCCAGCAAAATCGAAGTGTGACCATCGTGACCGCAGGCGTGCATGACGCCGGCTGTTTGCGACTTCCACTGCGGCGCGCCTTTTTCGGTAATCGGCAGCGCATCCATATCGGCGCGCAGACCAATAACCGGGCCGGGACCGTTCTCTAAGGTGCCGATTACACCGGTGCCAGCTAAGCCACGAAACACCTGTAATCCGGCCTCGGTGAGGACCTGTGCGACGAGCTCGCTGGTCTGCTGCTCCTGGTAACCCAGTTCAGGATGTTGGTGTAACTGACGACGCCAGTTGAGGGCGTTTTCCAGCAGTGCAGCAGGCAGGCTCATAAAGTAAGGCTCTCCATTAGCAGCGTGAGCTGCAAAATAATGTATTTACTGTAGTGGCAAGCGCATGGCGGCGTCTATCGCGGAACGGAATAATTTGGCTATAGGGTATAGCGGAATGGAATATGCGGGTTTTAATAAAAGAGGTCGCCATGAATGGCGACCCTACAACGATAGTGCGCGGTTTTCGCGCACCTGGTTTATTTCTGCATCGGCAGGTTGAGACCGTGCTCCTGCGCGCAGCTTTGCGCTAATTCGTAACCCGCATCCGCGTGACGCATTACGCCGGTGGCCGGATCGTTCCACAGCACGCGACCCAGACGCGCATCGGCTTCTTTGCTGCCGTCACACACAATTACCACGCCGGAGTGCTGCGAGAAGCCCATGCCGACGCCGCCGCCATGATGCAGGCTGACCCAGGTCGCGCCGCCGGCGGTGTTCAGCAGGGCATTCAGCAGCGGCCAATCCGATACCGCATCCGAACCGTCTTTCATCGCTTCGGTTTCACGGTTCGGTGACGCCACGGAACCGCAATCCAGATGGTCACGACCAATAACGATCGGCGCTTTCAGCTCGCCGTTACGCACCATTTCGTTGAACGCCAGCGCCGCTTTGTGACGCTCGCCGAGCCCCAGCCAGCAGATACGCGCCGGTAAGCCCTGGAAGGCGATGCGCTCCTGCGCCATGTCGAGCCAGCGGTGCAGATTCTGGTGATCCGGGAACAGTTCTTTCAGCTTGGCATCGGTTTTGTAGATATCTTCCGGATCGCCTGACAGCGCCACCCAGCGGAACGGGCCTTTGCCTTCGCAGAACAGCGGACGAATATAGGCCGGCACAAAGCCAGGGAAATCGAAGGCATTTTTCACGCCCTCATCCAGCGCCACCTGACGGATATTGTTGCCGTAATCCACGGTCGGGACGCCCATGTGATGGAAGTCCAGCATCGCCTGCACATGTACCGCCATTGAGGCGCGCGCGGCTGTCTCCACCGCTTTCGGGTTGCTGACACGCTCGGCTTCCCAGCGCGCCACATCCCAACCGACCGGCAGATAACCGTTAATCGGATCGTGCGCCGAAGTCTGATCGGTGACGATATCCGGCTTCATGCCGCCCGCTTTGGCACGTTTCACCAGCTCCGGCACGATTTCAGCGGCGTTGCCCAGCAGGCCGACAGAAATGGCGCGCTTCTCTTTATTCGCCTGATCAATCAGCGCCAGTGCTTCGTCCAGCGTATAGGCTTTGTGATCGACGTAGCGAGTACGGATACGGAAATCGATACGTGATTCCTGGCACTCAATCGCCAGCACGCTGGCACCGGCCAACACGCCAGCCAGCGGTTGGGCGCCGCCCATGCCGCCCAAACCGGCGGTGAGGATCCAGCGGCCGCTGAGATCGCTGTCGTAATGCTGGCGACCCGCTTCGGCGAAGGTTTCAAAGGTGCCTTGCACGATGCCCTGCGCACCGATGTAGATCCACGAACCGGCGGTCATCTGGCCGTACATCATCAGGCCTTTTTTATCCAGCTCGTGGAAGTGATCCCAGTTGGCCCAGTGTGGCACCAGATTCGAGTTAGCCAGTAGCACGCGCGGCGCATCGGCATGGGTGCGGAACACGCCCACCGGTTTACCGGACTGGATCAGCAGCGTCTCTTCCGGCTGCAGGGCGCGCAGCGAACGCAGGATCTGCTCGAAGCACTCCCAGTTACGCGCGGCTTTACCGATGCCGCCGTACACCACCAGATCTTCCGGGCGCTCTGCCACGTCAGGATCGAGGTTGTTCTGGATCATGCGGTAAGCCGCTTCAATCAACCAGTTGGCGCAGTGCAATTCATTACCGCGCGGCGCACGGATTTCACGGGCTACAGCCTGAGTCAAAGTTTCGCTCATCATCGATTCCTTAATTAACAGTCTTACGCTTACTTGGCAGCAGCGCGGTAAGGGATTCAGGCCATGCAGGAGCGCTGGCCCACAGACGCATGGATTCGATATCCGGCGCCAGTAAACGGTCGTGATCGAGGAAGGCCACATTCTCGCGGATGCGGCTCATCTCCTGTTCCAGCGTCGGCGAGCTCTGCAGCGGACGATGGAAATCAATGCCTTGTGCGGCGGCCATCGCTTCAATGCCAACCACGGCGGCGGTGTTGAAGCACATGCTGCCGAGGCGGCGGGCCGCGTAGGTTGCCATCGAGACGTGATCTTCCTGATTAGCGGAGGTTGGCAGGCTGTCAACGCTGCCCGGATGCGCCAGCGATTTGTTCTCAGACGCCAGCGCTGCGGCAGTGACCTGCGCGATCATAAAGCCGGAGTTAACGCCGCCATCATTGACGAGGAACGGCGGTAAACCGGAAAGGCCGGTATCCAGCAGCAGCGCCAGACGACGCTCGGAGATCGCGCCGATTTCGGCAATCGCCAGCGCCAGAATATCGGCGGCGAAGGCCACCGGCTCGGCGTGGAAGTTGCCGCCGGAAATCACATCGCCGCTGTCGCTGAACACCAGCGGATTATCGGAGGCGGCGTTGGCTTCAATCTGCAACACGCGCGCGGCGTGCGTCAGATTATCAAGGCAGGCGCCCATCACTTGTGGCACGCAGCGAATCGAGTAGGGATCCTGCACCCGGCCGCAATTGGTGTGCGAGCCAAGTATTTCACTGCCGGATAATAAAGAGGAGACGGCGGCGGCAACGTTGATCTGTCCCACCTGGCCGCGCGCTTCGTGAATACGCGCATCGTAAGGTTTCACCGAGCCTTTGATCGCTTCCAGCGACAGCGCACCGGCCATCAGGCCCGCCGCGAACAGGTTTTCCGCTTCGAACAGTCCGCGCAGCGCCAGCGCATTCGAAACCTGCGTGCCGTTGAGCAGCGCCAAACCTTCTTTGGGGCCCAGCACAATCGGCTGCAGGCCAACGCGCGCTAAGCCTGCGGTTGCGGGGATTAATTCGCCATCGACGCGTACCTGACCTTCGCCCAGCAGCATCAGGGAAAGATGCGCCAGCGGGGCCAGATCGCCTGACGCGCCCACCGAACCTTTCTCCGGGATGCACGGCATCACGCCGGCGTTGAACAGCGCAAGCAGCGCTTCAATCAGTTCGATACGCACGCCAGAGTGACCGCGCGCCAGGCTGATAATTTTGGTGGCGACCACCAAGCGCGCCACGTTGTCCGGCAGCAAATCGCCGAGGCCAACGCTGTGCGACAGCACCAGATTGCGCTGCAGCTCGGCCAGCCGCGCCGAAGGGATCTGCGTCTGCGCCAGCTTGCCGAAACCGGTGTTGATGCCATACACCACTTTGCCGGATGCGACGATGGCATCGACGGTTTCATGGGCACGCGCAATCGCTGCTCGCGCTTCATCGGCCAACGTGAGCGTTACCTTGCTTTGATAGATGGTGCGCAAGGTAGCGAGGTCCACTTCACCGGGAACGAGGCGAATTTCCTGAACCGAACCTGACATAGTCTACTCCTGTCTATACAAGTGATCTGGCATGAATGGGACGCCGATATTTTGCGATGTGGCTGTCCGATTTGCCGTGGATTGCGATGAGTGAAGCATAAGTGTCTAATCTTGTCTATACAAGTAGCAAGCGCTATGCCAGATTGTTCTTGTTCTGTGAAATACGACGCAATGCGCGTTATGCGGTGTAACCTCAGCGTGATTGCACCGGATCAGGGCGAAAGCTGCACCAATGCTGGGCGTGTTGCACAATTAGATGTATATACATTTACGGGCTGAGACAGTAAACTTTGGGCATTACTCTTTAAAGGAACAGGAAATGGCGGAGCAAACAGCAGTAGCACAGCTGGCTGCGGCGATGGGCGATGAGCCTGCGCCGATTTACCAGCGGGTGAAGCAGGCGATCGTCAGCCAAATCCGCGAAGGTCACTGGAAAGCCAACCAGCGCGTGCCGTCTGAAAGTGAACTGGTGAACGAGCTGGGCGTCAGTCGTATGACCATCAACCGCGCGTTGCGTGAACTCACCAGCGAAGGTTTTCTGGTGCGCATGCAGGGCGTGGGCACCTTTGTCGCTGAGATGAAGGGCTACACCGCGATGCTGGAAGTGCACAACATCGCCGATGAGATTGCGCAGCGCGGACATCGTCACAGCTGCAAGATTTTGTCGATTGGGCAGATGAAGGCCGATCCGGAACAGGCGGCGGTGCTGGGATTATCCACCGGGCAAACGCTGTTCCATTCGCTGATTGTGCATTACGAAAACGATCTGCCGGTGCAGCTGGAAGACCGTTTAGTCAATCCGCTGGTGGCACCGGATTACCTCAGTCAGGATTATCATCAGCTGACGCCGTACACCTATTTGATGCGCGTCGCGCCGTTGACTGCGGGTGAGCATATTGTGGAAGCGGTGCTGCCGGATCTGCGCCAGCGTAAGCATCTGGCGCTGGATGAACATGAGCCGTGCTTGCTGATTCGTCGTCAGACGTGGAGCGACAACAAGATTGTGACCTACGCGCGTCTGCTTTATCCGGGATCGCGCTATAAGTTGCTGGGGCGCTTTAGAGGACACGGCTAAGCGTGACAAATAACAGTCTGGCATCCGGCGTTTGCGGTGCCAGCTGTAGCTTTTCATCCAGCCACCAGATCCCCTGATCCACTTCCAGCGTCTCCCCAGCCGATGTTTGCCATGTTCCCGCCACCACCCACGCCACGCCGTTTTGACTGCTGACCGTTTCTTGCGCGATGCTCACCGCCGATCGCCAGCTGTCGCGCCGCGTCATGATATTGAAATCCTGACAGCTGCCAGAAATTTTAGCTTCAATCGCCCATTCACCGGGAAACGCCCACGGCTGCAGCGGGGTTAAGCGCTGCTGAGCCTGTTCACTCTGCAGTAAAACGCTGTCGCCGTGCAGCAGGGTAATCACGCGATCGATGCCGGGAAAAGGCGAAAACGGCCCGTCGGCGGAGATGGTAGCGATGCTGGCGCGCCAGGCAAACTGCGCGTCGCCCGGCGGATAGCTGACGATTTCTCGTGTTTCACCGCCGCCGTTGCGCCAGCGACTGACCGGAAGCTGGTCATAGGCAAAACGGGTTCTCATTGCAATGCCCTCATCGCCTCGGCAAAGTGGGTCGCGGCGTGCTCTTCTGCCGCATGATGGCCTTCGCTGATCACCTGCTTGCCCGCCACGAACACGTCGCGGATCTGTTCACGCTGGCCGCCAAACAACCAGCGGTTTAACAGCGAAGCGCTGCTGACGCTGCTGAGGAACGCATCTTCTGCCAGCACCAGCCAGTCGCCACGTTTGCCAATTGCCAACTCAGCCGTCCGCAAACCACACGCCTGCGCGCCGCCTTGCGCCGCTTGTTGCCACAGCAGATCGCCCACCGAAGGTTGATTGGGCAAGGTAATGCGGTTGCGACGACGATCGCGCAGTCGCTGGCCGTACTCCAGCCAGCGCAGCTCTTCCAGCGCGCTGAGCGATACGTGGCTATCGGAGCCAATGCCCCAGCGGCCGCCGCGCGCGATGTAATCTACCGCCGGGAAAATGCCGTCGCCGAGGTTGGCTTCCGTGGTCGGACACAAGCCTGCCACCGCGCCGCTCGCCGCCATGCGCTGAATTTCGTCGTCATCAAGGTGGGTGGCGTGAATCAAACACCAGCGCTGATCGACCCTGAAGCGATTGAGTAGCCACGCCACCGGACGCTCGCCGCTCCATGCCAGGCTGTCGTTAACCTCTTTCTCCTGCTCGGCGACGTGAATGTGCACCGGCACATCCTGCGGGCAGGCGGCTAAAACCTCGTGCATCTGCGTTTCATTGACCGCGCGCAGCGAATGGAAGCAGATGCCATGATTAAGCAGCGGCTTATCCGCGCTCCAGCTCGCTACGCGCTGCTGCTGTTGCAGGTAGGCGTCAGTTTGCTGAATGAAACGACGCTGACCGTCGCTGGCCGGCTGCGAACCAAAACCGCTGTAGCTGTAGAGCACCGGCAGCAAGGTTTGACCGATGCCCGCGGTCTCCGCCGCCGCCATCAGCGCCAGCTGCATGGCATCATCGGCGTAGGGTCTGCCGTGCGCATCGTGGTGCAAATAGTGGAATTCCGCCACCTGGCTGTAGCCGCCTTTCAGCATGTCGATATAAAGATGTGTGGCGATAGCGCCAACCTGCTCGGGCGACAGGCGCTGCACCATGCGATACATCAGATCGCGCCATGTCCAGAAGCTGTCCTGCGGATCGCCCGCCACTTCAGCCAATCCCGCCATCGCGCGCTGGAAGGCGTGTGAATGCAGATTCGCCATCGCCGGAATCACCGGTCCGGCAAGACGCGCGGCCGTGCCGGGATCGCTGTTGGGCGCGAGTTGTGTGATCTGTCCGGCTGCGTTGGTGGTAATCAGCACGCGCTCATGCCAGCCGTCGGCCAGCAGTGCGCGTGGGGCAAAATAGGTTGTCATGGTTGATCCTGCATGGCGGAAAGTTGTATATACATATACATACTTTGAAGCGCAGTGTAAATCGCCGAACGCGAAGGGGAGTGGGATGGCAGAAACAGAGCAGATCGACAGCCTGTGGCTGGGGGCCGACATCGTTACGATGCGTGACGGGCACTACAATCTGATTGCCGACGGCGCGCTGGCGGTCGATCAGGGAAAACTGATTTGGGTGGGGCCGCGCAGCGAATGCCCGGCTTTTGCCGCGCGTGAACAGCGCGAATTTTCCGGCGGCATCATCACGCCCGGTTTGGTGGATTGTCATACGCATCTGGTGTTTGGCGGCGATCGCAGTCAGGAGTTTGAGCAGCGTCTGAACGGTGTGAGCTATGCAGAAATCGCTGCGCAGGGCGGCGGTATTCTCTCCACGGTGCGCGCCACCCGCGCGGCCTCGCAGCAAGAGCTGGTGGCGAGCGCGCGCTGGCGGCTGGATCGCCTGCTGGCGGAAGGCGTCACCACGGTGGAGATCAAATCCGGTTACGGCCTTGATGAAGCCAGCGAGCTGACTATGTTGCGCGCCATTCGTGAGCTGGCGGAATCGGTGCCCGCCGATGTGCAGGCCACTTGCTTAGCCGCGCACGGTTTCCCGCCAGAGTTTAAAGACAATCCGCAAGGCTGGATCGATATCATCTGCCAGCGCCTGCTGCCGCAGGTGAAAGCCGAAGGTTTGGCGGATGCGGTCGATGCGTTTTGCGAGCATTTGGCCTTTTCTCCTGAGCAAGTTCGCACGGTATTTGATGCAGCCAAAGCATTGGGCATGCCGGTGAAACTGCACGCCGAGCAGCTTTCGGCGCTGGGCGGCGCGGCGCTGGCGGCAAGTTACGGGGCGCTTTCCGCCGATCATCTGGAGTACGCCACCGCAGCGGACGCGCAAGCGATGGCGCAGCACGACACCGTTGCAGTGTTGCTGCCGGGCGCGTTTTATCTGTTGCGTGAAACCCAGCGTCCGCCGGTAGCGCTGTTCCGTGAACACGGCGTACCGATGGCGCTGGCCAGCGATGCCAATCCGGGCACCTCACCGGCGCTTTCGCTGCGTCTGATGCTGAACATGGGCTGCACGCTGTTTGGTTTGACGCCGGAAGAGGCGCTAGCGGGCGTAACCTTATGGGGAGCCAAAGCGCTGGGATTACAGCACTCGCACGGTTCGCTGGAAGCGGGCAAAGTCGCAAATTTTGTTCACTGGCCGCTGTCGCGTCCGGCTGAGCTGGTTTACTGGCTGGGCGGCGAATTGCCGTGCCAGGTTATTTATCGTGGAGAAGCGCAATGACACCTTTTCATTTCACCGCCGGTAAGATTCCGCTGCTGGTCAGCATTCCGCACGCTGGCACGCAGTTAACGCCGGAAGTGGACGCCGGCCTGAGCGACGCGGCGCGCGGCCTGCCGGATACTGATTGGCACTTGCCGCTGCTGTACGATTTTGTGCGCGATCTCGGTGCCAGCGTGTTAATCGGTCACTATTCGCGTTTTGTTATCGATCTCAATCGCCCGGCGGATAATCAGCCGCTCTACACCACGGCGACCACCGGCTTGTACCCGGAAACCTTGTTCGACGGCAGCCCAACCTTTGCAGCCGGTAAAACGCCGAGTGCCGAGGTGCGGCAGGGTTATCTGGACACGATTTGGCAGCCTTATCATCAGCAACTGCAACAGGAGCTGGCGCGTCTGAAAGCTGAACATGGCTACGCCTTGCTGTTTGATGCGCACTCAATCGCCTCGGTGATCCCGCGCCTGTTTGAGGGGCGTTTGCCGGATCTCAACATCGGGACCAATGATGGCGCCAGCTGTTCAACGGCGGTGATCGAGGCGATTAAACAGGTGTGTGATGCGCAAAACGATTACAGCTGGATCGCGAATGGACGCTTTAAAGGCGGCTATATCACCCGCGCCTACGGCCAGCCGGATCAAGGCGTGCAGGCGGTGCAGCTGGAGCTGGCGCAGCTCAATTATATGGATGAAACTCCGCCGTTTGCCTGGCAGCAGGATCGCGCTGCGCAGCTGCAGAAGGTGCTGAAACCGCTGATGCAGGCGTTTTTAGAAGCGGGTAAACCTAACTAAATCCCCGCACATGTTCGTAGCGGCGCAATTTATTGCGCGTTATTCGGATTGGCAATGTGGCCGCCATTAATATGCGCGATTAATCGCGCCGCTACGATTCTTGAACTTGCACCACCACAATGCACACCTTGCCTCCTCGCAGTGCAACATTACGTCCATCGCGTGACCATCTCCCTGATTTTGCGGCTTCGCCGATTTGGCATAGTGCTTGCTAGGTTGTATGTACAAGTAAAGACCACGCAGCGATTATTAATTTTTATACTGGCTGGCTCACAAAAAGCTTATGCCGACAATGATCTGCCGCACGCTAACTTGTATATACATGAAAGGTCATCTGCAAATATTGCATAAGCAGAGACTGCCAAACTCGATTAATAGCCAGGAGAAGCCGCATGACGCACCGCGCCCCGATTCGCCGTTTTTGCCTCACGACCCTGTTTGCCAGCCTGATGATCAGCGGCATTGCCGTGCAGGCGAAAGAGTGGAAATCGATCACCATCGCTACCGAAGGCAGCTATGAACCCTGGAACCTGACGCTGCCGGGCGGCAAGTTAGGTGGCTTTGAACCGGAACTGATGGAGGATCTGTGCAAGCGCATGGCGATCCAGTGCAAGCTGGTGGTGCAGAACTGGGACGGCATGATTGCGGGCCTGAACGCCGGTAAATATGACGTGATCATGGATGCGATTGTCATCACGCCAGATCGTAAAAAAGTGGTCAACTTCACCACGCCATACGCCTCCACGCCCGCCACTTTCATCACCACCAAAGATAGCCCGCTGCTGCCCGCCGATCACAACATCATCAAGCTGCATGATGATGAGAAAGCGATCAACGCGGCGATTGCCCCACTGAAAGCGGCGCTGAAGGGTAAAACCATTGGTATCGCCTCCGGCACGGTCTATACGCCGTTTATCGATAAATACTTCAAAGGCGATGCCGACGTACGCGAATACACCTCTTCGGCAGATGCGATGCTCGATCTGCAATCCGGTCGTATCGACGCGGTGTTTGATGACGTGACTTTCGCCCAATCAATGCTGGCGCGAAAAGGAAACGACAACCTGACATTCAGCGGCCCTCAGCTCGGCGGCCCAATCTGGGGCGAGGGTGAAGCGATGGGCGTGCGCATGGCGGATAACGATTTGAAAGCCAAGCTGGATGAGGCGATCCATGCCGCGCTGGCTGACGGCACGGTGAAAAAGCTCAGTGAGAAGTGGTTTAAAACTGACGTAACCCCGTAAGTGAGGTGAAAGATGATGAGCCTGCTGAGTTTTGCTGATGATGGCTGGGGCCGCCTGATTCTGAGTGCCGCCTTCACCACGTTGCTGCTGTCGCTGGTGGCGCTGATGATTGGTGCGGTGGTCGGTTCCGGTGTGGCGGCGGCCAAGTTATCGCCGCAACGCTGGCTGCGCTGGTTGGGTGAAGCCTATTCCACAGTGTTTCGTGGCATCCCGGAACTGCTGGTGATCTACCTGTTCTATTTCGGTGGATCCGGCCTGATTACGCTGGTTGGGCAGATGTTCGGCGCGGATGGCTTTATCGAGGCGCCGCCCTTCCTGATTGGGGCGCTGGCCATCGGGCTCATCTCCGGATCCTATCAAGGTGAAGTGTATCGCGCCGCGCGTCTGGCTCTATCCAAAGGCGAAGTCGAAGCGGCGGTGGCGATTGGCATGCCGCGCTGGCGCATCGCGCAACGCATTCTGCTGCCGCAGGTGGTGCGTTATGCGCTGCCGGGCATGTCGAATGTGTGGCAGATGAGCCTGAAAGATTCGGCGCTGGTGTCGGTGACCGGCATTGTCGAGCTGATGCGCGCCAGCCAGGTTGCAGCCGGATCCACGCGCGATTACTTCACGTTCTATCTGATTGGCGGTGCTTGCTATCTGGTGCTGACACTGCTGTCTAATTATGCGTTTCGCCGGGCAGAGTCGCGCCTTGGTCGTGCGTGGCAAAGTCGCACTGCGGCACAGCATTAAGGAGCAGCAGCATGATCGACTTCGCCTTTCTCACCGATACCTTTCTTAAGCTGAGCGCCGCCTTGCCGGTGACGCTGGGCTTGTTTATCAGCGCCTTTCTGTGCGGCGGCATTCTGGCGATTGGCATTTTGTCACTGCGCATGAGCCGCTGGCGCGTGCTGAGTGGTTTTGCGCGCGGCTACATATTGGTGTTTCGCGGTTCGCCGCTGATGATTCAGCTGTTTCTCATTTATTACGGACTCGGGCAGTTCGGCGTGATCCGCCACAGCTTCGTCTGGCCGTTCCTGCGCGAGCCGTTTATCTGCGCGGTGCTGGCGCTGTCACTTTGTACTGCCGCTTACACCGCCGAGATTTTGCGCGGGGCGCTGCTCGCCGTGCCGGCCGGACAAGTGGAAGCCGGTCTCGCTTGCGGCATGTCGCGCTGGCTGCTGCTGCGCCGCATTATCGCGCCGATCATGCTGCGCTATGCGCTGCCGGCGTACTCCACCGAAGCGATTTTGCTGGTGAAATCTACCGCGCTCGCCAGTCTCGTGACCGTGTGGGACGTGACCGGCGTGGCGCAGCAGATCATTCAGCGTACCTATCGCACCATGGAAGTGTTTGTCTGTGCGGCGGCGATCTACCTGATTCTCAACTTTATTATCGTCCAGCTGTACGCGTTGTTGGAGCGCCGTCTGAGTGCGCAACATCGTGTCGCAAAAAAGCCGATGCCCGCCGTTAAACCGCTTGCCGGAGAGTAATATGCATTCCACATCACCCGTTACCTTATCCGCCACCGATATCCATAAATCCTTTGGCGCGATGGACGTTCTGAAAGGCATTTCGCTGCAGGCGCATCAAGGCGATGTCATCTCGATTCTTGGCGCCAGCGGCTCGGGCAAAAGTACCTTGTTGCGCTGCATCAACCTGCTGGAAACGCCAGATGCTGGCGTGGTGAGCGTCGGCGGCGAAACCATTGAGATGAAACGCCATGCGCGCGGCCATCAGCTGGCGGCCAATCCGAAACAGATTGAGCGCTTGCGTTCACGGCTTGGCATGGTGTTCCAGAGCTTTAATCTGTGGTCACACATGACGGTGCTGCAAAACGTCATTGAAGGGCCGCACTATGTGCTGAAGCGCGACAAGAAAAGCTGCATCGCTCAGGCGGAGCAACTGCTGGATCGCGTTGGCTTACTGAATCGCAAAGATTTCTACCCGGCGCAGCTGTCGGGCGGCCAGCAGCAGCGCGTGGCGATTGCTCGCGCGCTGGCGATGGATCCGGAAGTGATGTTGTTCGATGAACCGACTTCGGCGCTCGATCCGGAACTGGTGGGCGAAGTGCTGAAAGTGATGCGCAGCCTGGCGGAAGAGGGGCGCACCATGCTGGTGGTGACACATGAAATGGGCTTTGCGCGTAATGTTTCCAACCGCGTGGTGTTTATGCATCAGGGCACCATCGATTGTCAGGGCGCGCCGGAAGAGATGTTTGGCGAGCAGGGATCGCAGCGCTTTAAGCAGTTTATCTCCAGCCATCACGGCGCGGAGCAGCCAGCATGACCATCGTGTGGGGCGACAGCCCATTAACCTGGCAAGAGTTGGTGCAGGTGGCGCGGCACGACGCAGAACTGAGTTTGAGCGTCAGCGCCTGGCAGCGCATTGCGCAGGGGCGCGCGATTGTCGATGAGATTGTCGCCAGCGGCCAAATCGCTTACGGCATCAATACCGGCCTCGGCGCGCTGTGCAATATCACGCTGCCGGAAGATCAGCTCAGCCAGCTGTCGCGCAATACGCTGCTGAGTCACGCCTGTGGCGTGGGTCCGCTGCTGACGCGCGAGCAGGCGCGCGCCATTCTGTGTGCGGCGATTGCCAATTACAGCCACGGCAAATCGGGCGTGTCGGTGGCGCTGGTGCAGCATCTGCTGGCGCTACTCAACCAGCAGATTACGCCGCAGGTGCCGTCGCAGGGTTCGGTCGGCTACCTCAGCCATATGGCGCATATCGGGCTGGCGCTGATTGGTGTCGGCGAGGTGGAGTATCAAAACCAGATCATGCCTGCGGCGCAGGCGTTAACGCTGGCAGGATTACAGCCTTATCGTCCGGGTGCCAAAGAGGGTTTGAGCCTGGTCAACGGCACGCCGTGCATGACCGGTTTGTCCTGCCTGGCGCTGGATGATGCGGCGCATTTGCTGGATTGGGCCGATGTTACCGGCGCGATGAGTTTTGAGGCGCTGCGCGGACAGCTGGTGGCCTTTGATGCCGAAGTGATTGCGCTGAAAGCCAGTCCGGGCATGCAGGTAAGCGGTCAGCGCTTACGCGCACTGCTGAGTGATAGCCCGCTGCTGGCGGCCAGCGTCGGCATTCGTACCCAGGATGCGCTCAGTCTGCGCTCCATGCCGCAGGTACACGGTGCCAGCCGCGATCAGTTCGATCACGCGGCGCGCCAGATTGAAACCGAACTCAATGCCTGCACCGATAATCCGCTGGTGCTCGGCACGGCGGATAACTGGCGCGTGGTGTCGCAGGCTAATCCGCACGGCGAATCGGTGGCGATGGCGGCGGATCTGCTGGCGATTGCCATGGCGGAAGTCGGCAGCATCGCCGAGCGGCGGCTCGATCGTTTAGTCAATCCGCTGGTGAGCGGCTTACCGGCGTTTCTGGTGGCGCAGCCGGGCGTTAACTCCGGCATGATGATTGCGCAGTATGTGGCGGCGTCACTCTGTGCGGAGAATCGTCAGCTGGCGCAGCCGGCGGTGCTGGATAACTATGTGACGTCGGGTTTGCAGGAGGATCATCTCTGCCTCGGTACCGGCGCGGCGCTGAAGCTGCTGAAGCTGCTGGGCAACGTGTGGCAGATTCTGGCGATTGAGTATCTGCTGGCGGCGCAGGCGCTGGATTTCCACGGCGAAGATCAGCTGGCGCAAGGAACGGCGCAGGCATTGCGTCGCCTGCGCGCGGTGGTTGCCAACTGGCAGGAAGACCGCTGGCTGGCGCCGGAGATTGCGCGTGCGGTACAGGTGTTGAAAAATCATCATCCGCGCTGAAAAAGCGCACGATCCGTAGCGGCGCGATTTATCGCGCACATTAATGGCAGCTCCGTGCCCATCCAGACATTGCGCAATAAATTGCGCCGCTACGAAATGTGTCAGGCATTACCTACGGCGGGCATCCGGCCGCACCAAATCGAAACGCAGTTCTTCGCTGATGCCGTAATAGGCCGACGGGCCACCGGCGCGCAGGATCGGCTGCGCTTTGGCGGTTTGATAAATACCTTCCTCCAGCAGTGATTCATCAATATGAATGGCGACCGCTTCGCCCAGCACCAGCCAGCTATCAATTGGGTTACCTTGCGCATCCTGCAACTGAATCAGCTGCGTCAATTTACACTCAAAATTCACCGGGCTTTCCGCCACCATGCTGACATTGACGTGTGATGCGGCAAGCGGCGTTAATCCCGCCAGCGCAAACTCATCCTGTTCAGACGGCACCGACGCGGAGCTCTCATTCATCGCCTCGGCCAGCGGACGCGTCGCCAGATTCCAGACAAACTCTTTGGTCTCCGAGATATTCTGCACGCTGTCTTTCCAGCCGCTGCTGGCAAAACCGATAATTGGCGGATGGTAATTGAAGCAGTTAAAGAAGCTGTAGGGCGCTAAATTGCGTACGCCGCTGGCGCTTTGCGAGCTGACCCAGCCAATGGGGCGTGGACCGACGATGGCATTCAGCGGATCGTGCGGCAAACCATGTCCAGCGCGGGGCTGATAAGAGTAACGCTGACGAGTCATAACTTTCCTTAAAGAGGAACCTGAGTGTGGTGCACTAATCTCATCTAATACGGTGAATTCGATTAAGCGCATTGTGCGATGCCGCTAGCCAGAGTATCTTACGCCCGCGCTATTTTCCGGAGAAACTATGAACAAGCCAGCCGCCACGTCACCTTTCCATCCGCGTAACCGCCATCAAGGCCGTTATGATTTTGCTGCTCTGACCGCAGCCCATCCGCCGCTGGCGGTGAAAGTGCGTCCCAACGGCTACGGCGAGTTGTCGGTGGATTTCGCCGATCCTGAAGCGGTGATGCTGCTGAATCAGGCGCTGCTGAAGCTGTTCTATAACCTCAACTGGCAGCTACCCGCAGGTTATCTGACGCCGCCGGTACCGGGCCGTGCTGATTATGTGCACGCGCTGGCCGATCTGCTGGCGAGTGACAACGGCGGCGTGGTTCCACGCGATCTGGATGTAATGGACATCGGCTGCGGTGCGAACTGCATCTACCCGCTGATTGGTAACGCCGAATATGGCTGGCGCTTCACCGGCACCGATATCACCGCCGAAGCGATCACCGTTGCCGGGCAGATTGTGGCGAGTAATCCGGGCTTGCAGCGCGGCGTGCGTCTGCGTCGGCAAAAAGAGGCCTCGGCGATTTTCGCCGGCGTAGTGCATAAGAATGAACGCTATCACGCGGTGCTGTGCAATCCACCGTTCCACTCGTCTGCGGAAGAGGCGGCCACCGTGGGTCAGCGCAAAACGCGCAACCTTGGCTTGGGCAAAAACGCGCCACTCAATTTTGGTGGTCATCACAACGAATTGTGGTGCGACGGCGGCGAGCGCAAGTTCGTTGGTCAGATGATCGCTGAAAGCGTGGCGCACTCAGACGCCATTATTTGGTTCACCTCGCTGGTCTCGCGCAAAGAGAATTTACCGGCGCTGCGTGACCAGCTGCGCGATCTTGATGCCTACGAAGTGCGCATTATCGAAATGGCGCAAGGGCAGAAGCAGAGCCGCTTTATCGCCTGGACGTTCCAGCCGCCAGCGACACGCGCCAAACGGCTGAAACGCTAACTTCATTGTGCCGGCGGCAACGCCGGTAAGCTGGCAGCGGAGGCAATATCGCTGCCGGTTTGCATCACTTCTACCGTTTGGTGCGGCGCTTTAATGCCGGCCGCATCAAAATGCTTCTTCACCTTATCATCCAGCGCAAAACGTACCGTCCACTGCTTCAGCGGCTGGGTGGTGAATGACACGCGCACGGTAAAGGATTGGTTGGTTAATCCCACTAATCCGGCAAAGCTCGGCTCGCCAATTACCATGCCGCGAATTTCCGGGTTCTCCAGCAGTTCTTTCACCGCTTCCTGCAGCGTTTGGTTAACGCGTTCGGTATCTTCACTGCGATCCACGTCGTAGTTCGCCACGAACGAGCCGATGCCGCGCACAAAGTTGGCGAAGGTGGTGATCGATGACCACGGAATAATGTGATACGCGCCGGTATCCTGACGCACGCCCACCGAGCGAATCGACATGCGCTCCACCGTGCCGGTGATTGGGCCAATCGTGACTAGATCACCGGTGTTCATGCCGTTCTCAAACTGGATAAAGATGCCGGTGATGATGTCCTTCACCAGCGTTTGCGAACCGAACGACACCGCCAGACCGAGCGCACCGGCACCGGCCAGCAGCGGCGCAATATTCACGCCCACTTCCGACAGCAAAATCATAATGGTGATGGTGCTGATCACCACCGCCAGCGCGTTACGGAACAGCGTCAGCAGCGTGCGGGTGCGTGCGCTCGGCATTGGGCGGCCGTGCGAATCCGAGGCGAGGCGACTTTCGATCAGGCTCGCCAGCAGCGTCCAGCCGACTGCCGACAGCAGCACAATCATCACGATACGAATCAGCACATCCACCATTTTTTGGCCGGTACCGAGCGTGAGCCAGTGCCAGAGATCAAACAGATTCCATGCGTTGAGCAGCAGCAACAGCGTGGCAAATACCGTGACCACGCGCGCCAGTTTCAGCAGCGCTTTAACCCAATCGTTAACGCGCTTTTGCAGCTCGGGATAGTTGCGGCGCATATCGGGCGACAGCGTGACGGTTTTGCCAATCCAGCGCGTCAGCATGCCGGAAATCAGCGCGGCGATCACCACAATCGCCAGGCTGCGCACCGTGGCGGACATCATAAACTTCAGGCTGTCGCCGGGATTGAAGATTGAGAACAGGAATAGCGCGATAAAGTAGGCGCTGGCCAGCCAGTGCCACACCATGCCGAAGGCGCGGATGAACAGCGCAAAAAAGCTCATGCTGCGATCGGCGAGACGCGACAGTTCGTGATGGATGTTGCTTTTGTTGCGGAAAATCAGCCACAGGGCCCAGCCGGTCATGATCCCCATAATCAGCATGTTGACCAGCGCCGCCACCTGAATATTCACCTGATTGGAGACAATCGGCACCACCACCAGTAAACCGTAACCGATGATGCCGCTTAGCCAGCTCAGACGCGTGTTCCAGTAGCTGGCGCGCGCATCGGTTAAGTGGAAGAAGCGCAGCGTGGGGAAGCGTGGGCAGAAAATCAGCCGCAGCACCGCTTTAAAGAATTCGATCAGCGCGAAGGCGTTAAGGAAAAGGCCTTGCTGATAGGCGATGGTGCGGTTGTTGTTGTGATAGTTGTCGCTGATGATCTGACCGACAAACAGCGTCAGCGCCAGCAGCACAATATCGAGCACAAAGGCCATCAAGATAGTGGCGGGCAAGTGCAGCCACTTGGTGCGCTCAAGGTTTTGATCGCGTCCCCAGCGGCCCATGCGGCGCCAGACCGGCCACATCAGGCGGCGTGTCAGCCAGTAAAACGCAAACACCGCGGCGGCGAGCGCAGCAAAATATTTCAGCGCGTTGAGGAAGGTTTGCTGGTTAAAGGATTTGTGCGGCGCATTGGTGATGTTGTCATGCAGTTGCACAAACTGCGCGGCCACCGCGCCACCGTATTCACGCGTTACGCTGGTAACGCTCTCCAGTACCGTGGGATCTTCTTCATTGGCCTGCGGCGGTGCCAGCACCGGCGGTTCGTTGCTGGATTGGCTGTTCGCCGCCTGACGTAACTGATCGATCAGCTCCTGACGCGAGGCGTTGTTATCCAGAATATTCGCCAGCGCGGCATAGGCGGCTTTTTTCTCGTCCAGGCTGGGTTCGCCTTCGGCTTTGTTATCTGCTGCCGGGGTTTGTGACTGCTGTGCTGCGACGGCCGCCTGCGGCAGATTAACGGCCTGCGCCGGGGGAATGAGAAACAGAGTGAACAAACTGAAGAGTAACCACACGGCTAAACGCCATGGTGGGCTGGCAGACGACATCGCTTTTCTCCTTTAGCTTCGCGCAGCGGCACAAGAGAGAAGTATAGTCAGTGATGGAAGGTTAGGATTCTGAAAGGAAAATTGTGTTGGATGCGGATAAGAAGAAGGTCGCCATGAATGGCGCGGGGCAGGGTGCGGGTAAGAAGAAGGTCGCCATTAATGGCGACCCTACGGATTAGGAGACGTGTTGCAGGAATTCGCGCAGACGATCGCTTGGCGGGTTGGTGATCAGATCGTCCGGGTTGCCATCTTCTGCAATGGTGCCTTTGTCGATAAAGATCAGACGCGAAGCCACTTTCTGGGCGAAACCGACTTCGTGCGTGACGATGACCATCGTCATGCCTTCTTCCGCCAGATCCTGCATCACTTTCAGTACTTCGTGACGCAGCTCGGGATCCAGCGCTGAGGTTGGCTCATCAAACAGCATCATCTTCGGCTTCACCGCCAGCGCGCGGGCAATCGCCACGCGCTGTTGCTGACCACCGGAAAGCTCAGACGGGAAGTGATGGGCGCGCTCGGCGAGCCCAACCTTACCCAGCAGCTCACGCGCCAGCTTATGCGCTTCCTCTTTCTTCGTGCCACGGACGCGAATCGGGCCAAAGGCGACGTTATCCAGCGCGCTCATCTGTGGGAACAGATGGAACTGCTGGAACACCATGCCCGCTTCCTGACGAATCAGGCGCTCATCCACTTTCGGATCATTAACCTTCATACCATCGACAATCAGCTCGCCGGTCGTGATCTCTTCCAGCTTGTTGATGCAGCGCAGCAGCGTAGATTTACCGGAACCGGACGGCCCGATAATTACCACCACTTCGCCTTGATTAATCTTCAGGTTGATGTCGTGCAGAACCTGAGTCTGGCCGAAATTCTTCGAGACGTTTTTAAATTCAATCACAGAATTTTCATCCTTTTCTCAATACGGCGCAGCACAAAGCTCAACACCAACGTAATAACCAAATAGATAATGGCAACGGCGCTCCAGATCTCCAGCGCGCGGAAGTTACCGGCAATGATCTCCTGACCCTGACGCGTCAGTTCGGCCACGCCAATCACGATGAACAGCGACGTATCTTTGATGCTGACAATCCACTGGTTACCCAGCGGTGGCAGCATACGGCGCAGTGCCAGCGGCATGATCACGTAACGCAGGGTTTCGCGGCGCGACAGACCCAGCGCCAGACCCGCTTCACGGAAGCCTTTGTTGATCGACAGCACCGCACCGCGCGTGATTTCCGCGATGTAGGCACCGGAGTTGATCATGATGGTGACCACCGCCGCGCTGAATGGATCGATACGCAGATCCGGGAAAGCCATCGGCAGGGCGAAGTAGATAAACATCACCTGAACCACGATTGGCGTACCGCGAATCAGCTCGATAAACACTAAGGCGATGTTGTTGGTGATCCAGCCGCCGTAGGCGCGGGCAAAACCGGCGACTAAACCGATAATTAAACCGCCGACCAGGCCGAGGACCGAGATCAGCAGGGTCATTTTGGCACCTTCGATTAAAATCGGCAGGGCAGGCCAAATGACGCTCCAGTCAAACTCCATGGTGTGACTCCAAAATCTGTTGCGTGGAAATGTAAAAAGCAGGGAGTGTTAGGCTCCCTGCTGGAAAAATCGGCTCAAGCCGCAATTATTTTGGTTCAGTACCGAACCATTTTTTATAGATGGTGTTGTAAGTGCCGTTGTCGCGCAGGGTTTTCAGTGCGCCGTTCACTTTTTCACGCAGGTCATCGCTGCCTTTCGGGAACGCGATGCCATATTGCTGCGCTTCAATTGACTCGCCTACCGCTTTGAAGCGGCCTTTACCGGCGGTGTTGATGAAGTACAGGATGTTCGGTGTATCGTGCAGCACGGCGTCAGCACGGTTAGTGCCTAACTCCATGTACGCGTTGTCGATGTTCGGGAACTGACGCAGGTCTTTCGATTTGATGTGCGCTTTAGCGTAATCCACCGAACCGGTGCCGCTCTTCACCGCCACCACTTTGCCGTTCAGATCGTCGATGCTCTTAACGTTTTTTTCATTCTCGCGCACCATCACCAGCAGGCCGCTTTTGTAGTAGCCGTCAGAGAACTCGATGGCTTTCTTACGTTCTTCGGTAATGGTGATACCCGCCAGCGCCAGGTCAATGTTTTTGGTTTGCAGGGCAGGAATGATGCCGCTGAAATCCATTGGCTTGAAGGCGTAATCGAGTTTCAGTTCTTTCGCGATGGCATCCCACAGATCGATATCAAAACCGACGTATTTATCGCCTTGTTTGAACTCGAAGGGAACGAATGCGGTGTCAGTCGCGACGATCAGTTTTTTGTCTGCTGCGGTGGAGGAAAGCGAGAAGGCCAGCGCCAGCGCGGCCACGGAGACTTTAATCAATGACTTCATCATTTTTTTCCTTATTACCCCTCAGGCCTGGTGGCCCGATGTACGGCCTATCATATGAAAAAATTATGCCAACTTTTCATTTTGCTCGAAATCAGTAGTTTTAAGCACTTGCTGACACGATTTTGCGCAGAAGAAAAGTTTTGCACCTTATTGGTGCTTCATTTTGGTGCATGGTGCTGTTGTGGTGCAGGCACAGTGTGCACCAAGGGCGGGGAGAGCGAAAGAAGGGATTAAGGAATTGTTAACGACGTCAAAAAAAGCACCACAATGTTACAGACGTAAAAAAAGGCGGGATAACCCGCCTTCGTTATAACACTGAAATTTATTCAATATTCGATTCGATAAACCACAGGAATTTATCCAGATCGCGCGATGCCGCAGTGAAGATATCAGCAGTGTCTTCATCGCTCACTTCAGTAATGGCTTTACGCGTGTCATTCGCCACAATCGCATAACGATCGGCCAGCGCTTTCAGATGATCCTGCACACTATGAATGTTCAACGGATAGCTTTTCAGTGGTGTTTTATCGTTGACGATCTGAGTGGTACCCAGCGCCACGCCGCCTAGCTGAACTACGCGTTCAGCGATAGTGTCCTGGTGATCGGTAATGGCGGTACGGAAACCATCCAGCATCTCATGTACGCCAATAAAGTTGGCGCCACGCATGTTCCAGTGCGCCTGCTTGGTGATCAGCGACAGGTCAATAAACTCCACTACCAGACGGTTGAGCACCTCGATGGTCGCTTTTTTATCGCTGTCAGCGACATCATTACGGGTGTAAATCAGATCAGACGATTTAGTTTTAACCAGTTTTGCGGTACTCATCATTAATGTCCTCTTATTGATGGTTGTCCTAATCAAGCACGGAAATAAGTATAGCAGCAGTTTTTTAATCTGCAGGATTGATTAAATCAATGACAGGAATAGATAAACCTTAATATTGCTCAGGGTTTGTGCGATTTAACAATTAGTTGAGGTAAAACAGAGGGTTGTGATTTGTGTTAATTATTTATTAATCGTGTTGCAAAATAATAACGGAAAAATCTTAATGCCGCGTTAAACATGATAATGAGAATGTTTCTGTATTTAGCCTGCCAGGCAGCAGGCTAAATAGTTGAATATTTATTGCGGATGCGTAATGTCCACTTCGCTTATTTTTGCGCTTTTTTGTTTCATGGTGAGCGTTGAACCTGCCGAGGCGATGATGATCGCCAGCAGCGCAATCCACTGCTGCAGCGTCAATAGCTCGCCAAGGAACAGCATGCCTGATAACGCCGCCATCGCCGGTTCCAGACTCATTAAGGTGCCGAAAATGCGCGCCGGCAGTCGTGTCAGCGCCATCATCTCTAAAGAATAGGGAATGGCGCTGGAGAGCAGGGCGATCAACAGCGCCAGCGGCAGCACTTCCCAATGCCAGATGCCCGGCGCGGCAAAGGTCAGGCCGAGCGGCACAAAAATTACCGAGGCAATCAGCGAACCCATCGCCACCGTCGCCGGACCATGCTCCGCGCCGGCACGTTGACCTGCAAGGATATAGACCGCCCAGCAGGCACCCGCACCTACCGCCAGCAGCGCGCCGAGCGGATCGATATGACCCATCCCTTCACCGATTGGCAACAGGAACCACAAACCCGCTACCGCCAGCAGGACCCAAAGAAAATCGAGCGGACGACGCGCGCCGATCAATGCCAATGTCAGCGGACCCAGAAACTCCAGTCCAACGGCAACGCCCAGCGGCACAGTGCGAATGGCTAAATAGAAGAGATAGTTCATGCAGCCGAGCGCTAAGCCGTACATCAGCAGCGGCTTGCGCTGCTCGCGCGTAAAGCGCAAACGCCAGGGTTTAAAGATGATGCAGAGAATCAGGGTGCCAAGACCAAGACGCAGCGCGGTGATGCCGGTGGCGCCAACGGTGGAAAACATCGATTTAGCCAGAGAAGCGCCGCCTTGTAGCGAGAGCATGGCAATCAGCAGCACGGCAATAGGGAACAACACCGGGGCCATATTTTTGGTCGTATGAGGCGCAGACATCCTGTAATCCATTCCTTTTATTTATTAACAACAGAGCAACAAGCGCTCAGTGTAATGGAATCGCAGGCAAATAAGGAGACGCGAATCGGGGAAATAAAAAGCGCTGACAGGTCAGAATTTGGCCATTTTTAGTGCCATTTCCGTAAAGAAACGTCAGGTTAGTTTAGGAATTTACTTAAAGGCATTTTTTGTGATCGGAATTTATGTTGCAGGAATATGATGCTTTTTATAAGTAAAATGAATGACATAGGAAACTTCATTAACTTTCTGTTACACCAAACAATCTGTTAGACAACAAAATGCGGGCAGAGTTTCTTGCTGTTTTTTGTTATATTTACAGCGTTGTCAGGAGAGAAGTATATTCACATTTGAGGTGGTTATGAAAAAAATTGCATGTCTTTCAGCATTGGCTTGTGTACTTGCAGTTTCTGCAGGTTCTGCCATGGCACAAAGCACCGTTACCGGTGGTTACGCTCAGAGCGATTATCAAGGCGTTGCTAACAAAGCAAACGGCTTCAACCTGAAATATCGTTACGAAGACGGTACCAACCCACTGGGTTGGATCGGTTCTTTCACTTACACCGAGAAAGATCGTACTGATGCTGGCGTTTATAACAAAGGCCAATACTACGGTGTGACCGGTGGTCCAGCTTACCGTCTGAACGACTGGGCGAGCATCTACGGTGTTGTAGGTGTTGGCTACGGTAAATTCCAGTCAACCGCTCCAGAGCGCCAGAAAGCTGATACCAGCGACTACGGTTTCTCTTACGGTGCAGGCATGCAGTTCAACCCAATCGAAAACATCGCTGTTGATGTGGGTTATGAGCAGAGCCGTATCCGCAACGTTGACGTTGGCACCTGGATTGCTGGCGTAGGTTACAGCTTCTAAGTTCTTGCTTAGACCAGTTGCACAATAAACGGTCCTTCGGGGCCGTTTTTTTATGGGCGCGATTAACGATTTACCTGCCGCCAGAAACACAAAGCCCGCTACATGAGCGGGCTTTATTGGAATTTGTATGCGTCGGAAACGTTAGCCGCGCCAGATCAGTTTTGGGCACGGACGTTCAACCAGCTGTTTGCCGGTGAGCTTTTCAATCAGCATCAAACGCAGCGCAAACGGCGAGCGGGTAAACAGGCACAGCAGCGATTTCAGCTCAAAAGCCGGTTTGCTCTGTTCAGCCTGGAAACATTTGCCACAGTCGAGGCAGTTTTTCATGGTAGTCATGTTCACCTCCCGAGTGAATGACGATATTTCTTTGTAGCCTTTATAAGCTATTCGCTTAGATTATCAACAAAGATAGCACTGGCTATACTCTTTAGCCAACACTATTTAGGAAAAATTTGTGCTTATTTGTGCCTGGTTTACAATGGGCGCAGCCAGCCCGCACCGCAGGTAAAGTGCGGCAGATAATAAAGAGGAAGTTAGATGAGTCGTCGTGCAAAAATCGCCACCAACATGCCCCAGGGCCCGCTAAAAGAGATAGAGGAGCATGTCGAAGGATTTCGTCAGGTGCGCGAGGCGCATCGTCGTGAGCTGATCGATGACTACGTAGAATTAATCTCTGATTTGATTCGTGAATTTGGCGAAGCGCGTCAGGTGGATATGGCTGCACGTTTGGGCGTTTCCCAGCCGACCGTGGCCAAAATGTTAAAGCGTCTTGGCACCACCGGCTTAGTCGAGCAAGTGCCGTATCGCGGCGTGTTCCTCACCGCCGAAGGTGAGAAGCTGGCTGAAGCGAGCCGCGTTCGTCACCATATTGTTGAAACCTTCCTGTTGGCGCTGGGTGTTAGCCCGGAAACCGCGCGCCGTGATTCAGAAGGCCTGGAGCATCACGTCAGTGATGAAACCCTAGCCGTATTCCAGAAATTCTACGAGAGTCGCTAACTAAAAGGCCTTCCGCCATCATGCCCATTCTGCTTCGTTCCTTAATGCGCGATCGTATTTTGCATTTGTTGTTGCTGTTGGGTGTGATCATGTTGCCGCTGGCGAATTTCCGCTGGTCGCAGCTGCCCGCCGCTGTGGACTGGCACACCATCATGACGCTCACCGGCTTACTGATGCTGACCAAAGGGCTGGAAAACAGCGGCTATTTTGATGTGCTCGGCGCACGCCTGATTCAACGCTTCCAGCATGAACGCGCCCTCGCGCTGTTCATGGTTTGCGCCGCCGCGCTGCTCTCTACTTTTCTCACCAACGATGTTGCGCTGTTTATTCTGGTGCCGCTCACGCTGACGCTGCGGAAATTCTCGCGCCTGCCCATTTCCCGCCTGATCATTTTCGAAGCGCTGGCAGTGAATGCGGGTTCCTTACTGACGCCGGTTGGTAATCCGCAAAACATTCTGTTGTGGAGTCACGGCACGCTCAGCGTGCCCGGCTTCATTGCGCAGATGGCGCCGCTGGCGGCATTTCTGCTGCTTTCGCTGATGGCGTTAACCTGGTGGAGCTTCCCGGCGCGCGCGATTCAAAAGCATGAGCAGAGTGAAACGCAGGCGTGGCACAAGCCGTTGTTCCTGGTCAGCGTGCTGCTGTATATGGTGTTTATCGTCGCGCTTGAGCTAAAAATGACCGGCTGGGCGCTGCTGTTGGTGGCGGCCTGTTTCCTGATCATGGCGCGCAGCGTGTTGATCAGCATCGACTGGAGTTTGCTGCTGGTGTTCGTGGCGATGTTTATCGACGTGTTCCTGTTGATGCATTTGTCCTGGCTGCAGCCGCATTTTGCCGCTATTGGTCAGCTAGGCGAGGGCGGACTCTATTTGCTGGCGATTGGCTTATCGCAGATCATCAGCAACGTTCCCGCCACCATTCTGCTTTTGCAGAAAGTGCCACCGTCCGAGGTGCTGGCGTGGGCGGTGAATATTGGCGGATTTGGCTTATTGCCGGGTTCGCTCGCCAACCTGATTGCCTTGCGCATGGCGCAGGACGCGCGCGTTTGGTGGCGTTTCCACTTGTTTTCCATCCCGATGCTGGCCTGGTCGATGCTGGGCGGATGGCTGCTGTTACACCTTATACGTTAGCGCGAGGCCAATGTCGGCTTATGTAAAGTTGCATTGGCATTTGTCAATTTCCCATCTAAGGTTATGTTGACCGTTTTTGCCCGAGAATCGGGACAACCGCCTACGATGAAAAATTATGGAAAACCAGAATCAACCGTCTGAACGCGATCAGCAGGATCCGCAAAAAACCGCCAATACCCATCAAGATAACAACGAACCAGAACGTAAACGTCCCGGAAAGAAGCCACTGATTTTTCTCGCCATTGTGGTGGTGATCATGATCGTGGTGGGACTATGGTTCTGGCTCACCACGCGCAATATCGAAAGCACGGATGATGCCTTTACCGAAGGCAATGCGGTGACCATCGCGCCGAAAGCGGCCGGATATGTGGTCAAGCTGCTGGTGCGTGATAACCAGCGCGTGAAGCAGGGCGATTTGCTGGTGGAGATCGATGCGCGCGACAGTGAAGCGCAGCGCGATCAGGCCAAAGCCCAGCTTGGTCTGGCACAAGCGCAGCTGCATCAGGCGCAGGCGCAGTTAGCCTTGTCCCGCGTGCAGTATCCGGCACAGCGCGATCAAGCTCTCGCCGATCAGGCCAAAGCGCAGGCCAATTTGCTCAACGCCCAGGCCGATTATCGTCGCCAGCGCGGCGTTGATCCGCGTGCCACGTCACAGCGCAATATTGATACCGCCGCCGCGCAGCTGCGTTCCGCTGAAGCGCAACTGCAAAGCGCTAAGGCGCAGGTTGAAGTGGCTTCTCAGGTGAAGCTGCAAATCCGCCAGCAGGAAACCAATGTGGAAGCGCGTGAGCAGCAGGTTGAGCAGGCGCAGGCGCAGCTCAACACTGCCGAATTGAATCTCTCTTATACCCAGGTTCGCGCGCCTTACGATGGCTTTGTCACCAAGCGTAACGTGCAACTCGGCACGCTGGTGCAGGCTGGCAGCGCGCTGTTCTCGCTGGTTTCACCTGAAATCTGGATCAACGCCAACTTCAAAGAGTCGCAGCTGGCGCGCATGAAGCCGGGTAATAAAGTGGAAATCAGCGTCGATGCCTGGCCGGACATGAAGCTGGAAGGGCATGTGGATAGCGTGCAGATGGGATCCGGTTCCCGCTTCTCCACCTTCCCGGCGGAAAACGCCACCGGCAACTACGTGAAAATCGTGCAGCGCGTGCCGGTGAAAATCGTTATCGATAAAGGATTGGATCCCAATCATCCGCTGCCGCTGGGCTTGTCGGTTGAGCCGAAGGTCACAGTGGAATGAGTGCGAGCGAAAGCTGGCGTCCCGCCAGCAATCCGTGGCTGGTCGCCATTACGGTGACGCTGGCGGTGTTTATGGAGATCCTCGACACCACCATCGTCAACGTCGCGCTACCACACATTGCCGGTTCGCTCTCCTCCAGCTACGACGAATCGACCTGGGTTTTAACCTCTTATCTGGTGGCGAACGGCATTGTGTTGCCAATCTCGGCGTTCTT
Organism: Pantoea sp. B9002; assembly: GCF_013385945.1. Lineage (NCBI taxonomy): Bacteria > Pseudomonadati > Pseudomonadota > Gammaproteobacteria > Enterobacterales > Erwiniaceae > Pantoea > Pantoea sp. B9002. The sequence continues at coordinate 225,238 of NZ_JACAPA010000009.1, read as the reverse complement.
CAGCCGTTTGTTTGGCCGCAAGCAGTTCTTCCTGATCTGCATCGTAATGTTCACCATCTGCTCCTTCCTGTGCGGCATCGCGACGGAGCTGTGGCAGATCATTCTGTTCCGCATCCTGCAGGGCTTTTTTGGTGGCGGATTGCAGCCGGTACAGCAATCGGTGCTGCTCGATTACTTCAAAGCGGAAGATCGCGGCAAAGCCTTTGGCCTGTCGTCGATTGCGATTATCGTCGCGCCGGTGATTGGTCCGACGCTCGGCGGCTGGATCACCGACAACTACAGCTGGCGCTGGGTGTTTTTCATTAATATTCCGGTTGGCATTTTAACGGTGATGGCGATTTATCAGCTGCTGGAAGATCCGCCGTGGGAGCGCAAGTGGGATAAAGGCCGCCTGAAGATCGACTACATCGGCATCAGCCTGATCACGCTGGGACTTGGCTGTTTGCAGGTGTTCCTCGATCGTGGCGAAGATGAAGATTGGTTTGCCTCGCACTTTATTCGCCTGTTCGCCATGCTAGCGGTGATCGGCATTATCGGCGCCATCTATTGGCTGCTGTATGCACGTAAACCGGTGGTCGATCTTACTGTAATGAAAGATCGTAACTTCTGGGTGGCGGGCTTGCTGATGGCGGGCATGGCGATGATTTTGTACGGCAGTTCGGTGGTGCTTCCCCAGCTGGCGCAGCAGGATCTTGGCTACACCGCAACCTGGTCGGGGCTGGTGCTATCGCCTGGCGCGATATTGATTGTGCTGACGATACCCATCGTGCTGAAGCTGATGCCAATAGTGCAAACGCGCTACATCATCGCCTTCGGCTTCACCTGCCTTGCCAGCGCGTTCTTCTATTCCACCCGGCTTACGCCCAACGTCGATTTCACCACGCTGGTATTAATGCGCAGTGCGCAGTCGATCGGCCTTGGCTTCCTGTTTGTGCCGCTGACCACCATTGCGTTCATCACCGTGCCGCAGCGATTAAATGCCGATGCCTCGGCGCTGTTCACCATGTTCCGTAACGTTGCGGGCTCTATCGGGATTTCGCTGTCTACGGCGGGCATTACCGAACGCATGCAGACGCGATCGGCCACCATGGTGCACAACATGTCGCCGCTCAATGAGCCTTACAATCTCACGCTGCAACACTGGGCGGATTCGATCCGCAATTTCACCAGCGCAGTGGGCGATCCGCTGGTGCTGGCGAGCGGGCAGCTCTATCAGGAGATGATCGCGCAGGCACGTATTCTGGCGTACATCGACGTCTTTATGGGCCTGAGTATCGTGGCTCTGCTTTTGATTCCATTTTGTTGGTTGCTTTCGCCGATTAAGAGCGAAGGCGGTGCAGGAGCACATTAAAAATGAATAAGTTTTCGCGCTCTACGCCGTCACTGACGTTGCTGGCGCTGTCACTGATGCTGGCCGGATGCGCCGTAGGACCTGATTATCAGCCGCCGCAGGCGCACACGCCGGGCGGCTACCACGATTTACCTTCACAGGAAGCGTCTAAGCCGCTCGCGGCAGCGACCAATCCGCTGTGGTGGAAAAGCTTTAACGATCCGCAGCTCGATAGCCTGATTGAGCGCGCCATTGCCGGCAACTTAACGCTGCAACAATCGGTGCTGCGCATTGCCGGGGCGCGTGAGCAACTGGCGCAGGCGCGCGGTGGGTTATTCCCGTCGCTTAACGGTTCGGCAAAAGTCACCCGTCAGCAGCTCGGTTTAAAAGGTTTGCTCAAATCCAACGGCGTTTATGACCAGGTGGATAGCGATGTCGCCAGTCAGCTGAATGGTTTAGACCATTCCGTCACCCTGTATCAGGGCAGCTTCGACGCCAGCTGGGAGCTGGATCTGTGGGGCAAAGTACGGCGCCAGATGGAGGCCGCGGACGCACAGCAGCAGGCGGCCATCGAGCAACGCAACGATGCGCTGGTCTCGCTGGAAGCCGAAGTGGCGCGCGCCTATCTGCAATTGCGCGGTTCGCAGGCGGTGCTGGCGACCTTGCAGCAGCAGATTGAAGTCGCGCAGCAAACCTGGGAATTGACAAAAAGTCAGCAGCAAAACGGCTTAGCGCCGACCACGGATGTGGAAAATGCCCGCGCGCAGTTAGCCTCGCTGAATGCGCAGCTGCCGCAATACCAGGCGCAGCAGTTGCAGGCGATGAACGGTTTGGCGGTGCTGCTGGGTAAAACACCGGGCGCGCTGGATAACGAACTGATGAGCAAAAAACCGCTGCCTGATTTGCCGAAATTGGTGCCGGTGGGCATTCCGTCCACGCTGGCGCGGCGACGCCCGGATATTCGTCAGGCCGAAGCCACGCTGCATGCGCAGACCGCTAATATTGGCGTATCAGTTGCCGATCTGTTCCCCAGCTTGTCGCTCACCGGACAATTGGGCGTGCGAAATACCGATGCCAGCTATCTGGATGACTGGAGCAGCCACTTCTTCAGCGTCGGGCCGTCACTGTCGATTCCAATTTTTCAGGGCGGCCGTTTAGTCTCCAGCGTAAAACTGGCGCGCGCGCAGCAAGCCAGCGCGGCGCTCGATTATCGGCAAACGGTATTAACTGCGCTGCAGGATGTGGAGAACGCGCTGGTCAGTTATCGCGCCGATCAGCAGCAGGTTATTGCTCTGGATGAAACCACCGGCGCACTGCAACGCGCATTTGATTTGGCCAGCGACAGTTATCGTCAGGGTATTTCCACCTTCCTTGATGTATTAGATGCGCAGCGACAACTGGCGCAAGCTAAAGCGCAATCGACGCAGGCGCGCATGCAAAGTGCACTCGATTTAGTGGCGTTATATAAAGCGCTGGGCGGTGGCTGGGAACCTTATCAAAACGTCAATTTGCCAGACTATTCTGTGTTTGGTCCCGCGACGGAAGTGCATTAATTTCCCTTAGCAGCCGGTTAACCGCCGGCTTTTTTATCGGCACGATAAGAAAAAATGAGATTCTTCTCTCATCTTCAGCAATATAATAATCCGCGATGAAAACAGGTTTTCCGTTACACCATTAATCCTTGCTTACCTTTATGCTCACTAATGCTGCAGCACGCAATAGTCGCTAAATGATTGTTTAATACCTGAGAATATTGGTCTGAAATCGATTCCAGTTGCGACATATGGAACAACTTAGGTTGTTAATTCAGGGTTAATTAAAGCAACCTTTGCCGTTTTAAAACGCAATGTAAGAAATAGGTAAGCAAGTTCAGATTAATCCGGGCAATAAAATTAATTTATTTTTTTATTTGAATTAGGTAATCTTGCCACTACAGTTTATTTAACCCCCTTAAGCAAGGACATTGTGATGAGTGACGCATTTAAAGTTCTGAACAACATTCGCACATTACGTGCGCAGGCTCGTGAACTGCCATTGACCGATCTGGAAGAAATTCTGGAAAAATTAACTGTTGTTGTGACTGAACGTCGTGACGAAGTAAACGCTGAAGAAGCGCAGAACCGCGAAAAAGAAGAGAAGCTGTCTAAATATCGCGAAATGCTGCTGGCTGACGGTATTGACCCGAACGAATTACTGGGTGCTCTGGAAGTTGGTAAAAAACGCGCTAAGCGTGCACCACGTCCAGCAAAATATTCTTACACCGACGAAAACGGTGAAGTAAAATCATGGACCGGTCAGGGCCGTACGCCAGCTGCGATTAAAAAAGCGCTGGATTCAGGTAAAAGCCTCGACACTTTCCTGATCAAATAATCCGCACAATCCTTGTAAGTGGGAGCCGGGGGCAAATGCCCCCGGCTTTTTTGTTGTTTTTATTTCTTCATGAGCAACAACACCTTTAGCCCAACGTAACGTCTGCCTCTGGCGCAGAGGTGGCGTCCGGGTGCCCGCTTCTGGCATAATGCCCGCTGTTTTTTCCTCCACTGCGTAACAAAGGTCAATGCCGTGTTAGTTTCCAGCAATATCACCATGCAGTTCGGCAGTAAGCCGCTGTTCGAAAATATCTCCGTTAAATTTGGCGGCGGTAATCGTTACGGTTTAATCGGTGCGAACGGCAGCGGTAAATCTACCTTTATGAAAATACTGGGTGGCGATTTGGCGCCAACGGGTGGAAATGTTTCCCTCGACCCAAATGAGCGTATCGGTAAGTTACGTCAGGACCAATTTGCCTTTGAGCAATATAGTGTGCTGGACACCGTGATCATGGGCCACAATGAATTGTGGGCAGTGAAGCAAGAGCGTGACCGTATATATGCATTGCCAGAAATGAGCGAAGAGGAAGGCTATAAAGTGGCCGACCTTGAAGTCGAATACGGCGAGATGGACGGTTACAGTTCGGAATCACGTGCCGGTGAATTATTACTGGGCGTTGGCATTCCGGTGGAGCAGCATTACGGTCCGATGAGCGAAATTGCGCCGGGCTGGAAATTGCGTGTCCTTTTAGCGCAGGCATTATTTGCCAATCCTGATATTTTGTTGCTCGATGAACCGACCAACAACCTGGATATCGATACCATTCGTTGGTTGGAGCAAGTGCTCAACGAGCGTAACAGCACCATGATCATCATTTCGCATGACCGTCACTTCCTGAATATGGTGTGTACGCATATGGCGGATCTGGATTACGGCGAACTGCGCGTTTATCCGGGTAATTATGACGAATATATGACCGCGGCTACCCAGTCACGCGAACGTTTATTATCGGATAACGCCAAGAAGAAAGCGCAAATTGCCGATCTGCAATCGTTCGTTAGCCGTTTTAGCGCCAACGCCTCTAAATCACGTCAGGCGACTTCGCGAGCTAAGCAGATTGATAAAATTAAGCTGGAAGAAGTTAAAGCCTCCAGCCGTCAAAACCCGTTTATCCGTTTTGATCAGGATAAGAAGCTGTTCCGTAATGCGCTGGAAGTTGAAGCGCTGACCAAAGGTTTTGATAACGGTCCGCTGTTTAATAAACTCAACCTGATGTTAGAAGTCGGCGAGAAATTGGCGATTCTCGGTGCCAACGGTATCGGTAAAACCACGCTGCTGAAAACGCTGGTCGGTGAACATACGCCGGATAGCGGCACGGTGAAATGGTCTGAGAATGCGCGCATTGGTTATTACGGCCAGGATCACGCGGAAGACTTCGCTGACGATCTGACAGTTTTCGACTGGATGAGCCAGTGGAAGCAGGAAGGTGATGACGAACAGGCGGTACGCAGTATTCTCGGTCGTCTGCTGTTTGGTCACGACGAGATCAACAAGCCCGCTAAGGTGCTGTCCGGTGGTGAGAAGGGCCGCATGCTGTTTGGCAAGCTGATGATGCAGAAGCCGAACATTCTGATCATGGATGAACCGACTAACCACCTTGATATGGAATCGATCGAGTCGCTCAACATGGCGCTGGAGATGTACGAAGGCACCCTGATTTTCGTCTCGCACGACCGTGAGTTTGTGAGCTCGCTGGCCACCCGCGTGATGGAGATGAAAGCCGATCGTATTGTCGACTTCACCGGTAACTATGAAGATTACCTGCGCAGCCAGGGTATTGTTTAATTGTGAAAAACCAGGTGCGCATGAATGCGCACCCTACGAATACCCGCGCCGCACATCTGTAGGGTCGCCATTTATGGCGACCTTATTTACCACACACCTCACAATGCGCGTCCTGCGCCACCTTCATGCTGCGGAACTCCGCGCTCATCGCGTCGTACATCAACAAGCGCGCGCTAGCGGGTTGACCGAAAGCCGTCAGCACTTTTAAGGTTTCCATCGCCTGCATTGCACCAACCACGCCAACCAGCGGCGCCATCACGCCGGCTTCCACGCAACTTAATACCTGATCGCCAAACAAACGGCTGATGCAGCGATAACACGGCTCGCCGGGCTGCCAGGTAAACACGCTAAGCTGGCCTTCCATGCGAATCGCTGCGCCGGAAATCAGCGGCACCTTGTGCTGAAAACAGAGGCGATTGATCTGCTCGCGGGTATCGACGTTATCGGTGCAATCCACCACCGCATCGTGGCGCGCAATTAACGCGCTGAGCTGCGCGTCATCCAGCTGCGCATCAATCGGCTCCAGCTGACAATGCGGATTAATCGCCGCCAGCTGTTGCTGCGCCGACGTGACTTTCGCTACGCCAATTTTCGCATCGCTGTGCAGGATCTGGCGCTGCAGATTGCTGAGGCTAACGCTATCGAAATCGAGCAACGTGAGATGTCCCACACCCGCTGATGCCAGATAGGGCGCTGCCGCACAGCCGAGTCCGCCGAGGCCGATCACCAACACGCGTGCCGCTTTCAGCTTCTCCTGACCATCAAAATCAAAACCGCGCAGAACGATCTGGCGGTTATAGCGCAGCATCTCTTCATCGCTCAACTCAACGCTCATTAGCCCTCCAGCAGGCTGTTAAAGGCTTCGATCTCCACCCATTCGCCGGGTTCGACATCGCCGCGATCGCGCTCCAGCACCACAAAGCAGTTGGCCAGCGCGAACGAGCTGAACACATGCGAACCTTGTGCACCGGTGCTGCGCACTTCCAGCACGCCATCGTCACCGCGGCTGAGAATCGCACGTTGGAAGTCGAGACGACCCGGCGATTTCTTCAAACGCTGGATGGCGCGCGCGCGTTGGCGCAGCGGCATGATGCGCGTGGTTTGCCCGGTTAAGGTGGCCAGCAGCGGCTGGACTAATTGATAGAAGGTCACCGCCGCAGAAACCGGATTGCCCGGTAAACCGCAGAACCAGCTATTTGCCAGGCGACCAAAGGCAAAAGGCTTGCCCGGCTTGATTGCCAGTTTCCAGAAGGTGATAGCGCCTAACTCTTCCAGCATCGCGCGGGTGAAATCGGCTTCGCCAACCGACACGCCGCCGGTGCTGATCACCACATCGGCCTGGCGATCGGCTTCGGTAAAGGCGGTACGCAGCGCCGCCTGATCGTCGGCAATCACGCCCAAATCGATCACTTCGCAGCCCAGCTTGTTAAGCATTAACGCCACGGTAAAGCGGTTAGTATCGTAAATCTGACCTTCCGCCAGCGGCTGACCGACCGCCTGCAGTTCATCGCCGGTGGAGAAGATCGCCACACGCAGTTTGCGCAGCACGCTGACTTCAGCAATCCCCAGCGACGCCAGCAGCGGCAGCTCGGCCGCACCGAGGCGCACACCGGCGTCCAGCACCTGTTTGCCCGCCTGAATGTCTTCGCCGATGCGACGAATATTTTGCGCGGCCTGCACCGGCGCGGTAATCACAATGCCGCCGTCGCGCTGTTCGGTTTGCTCCTGCATCACCACGGCATCACAACCGGCGGGAATCGGCGCGCCGGTCATGATGCGGATTACGCTGCCCGCAGGCCACGCACCGTTAAACGGCGCACCGGCGAATGCTTTACCGGCCACCGGGAACACGCGATCGGGCGCGATATCGGCCAGACGCAGCGCGTAACCGTCCATCGCCGAGTTATCAAACGAGGGCACATCGAGCGGCGAGTTAATCGGCTTGGCGGTGATACGCCCGGCGGCTTCAAACAGCGAGACGTTGAGCGAATCGCTAATCGGCGTCAGCTGTTGCAGCATCTTTTGCTGCGCGTCTTCGAGGGAGATTAATCCTGCGGTAAAAGGTTCCATGTCCATCTCTGCCTGGTTAATTTCAGATGCGGTCTATTATGGGTAATGCGTGGCCGTTAAGCGAGAGTGCACTTTCCTCAATCACTGCACATTTCGTAGCGGCGCAATTTATTGCGCGATAAATCGCGCCGCTACGAAATGTGCGAACGGTAAAAATGGTTTTCATGTTTCACAGGTGCGTATCAGCTAAGCACATCACAATCAAAAAAGCATAATCCACAATAAAAGGTTATGACCGTGCAGGCAGTTTCTGCTTTACAAGATGAGGGTGCCTTTCTATAGTCGAAAATTGCCAAAAAAAGATGAAAACCATTCTAAATCAGTGTTTTTGGTTCTGATTCCTTAACAGGGTACCGGTTATGGCTAAAGCAGTTATCGCAATTCACGGCGGTGCGGGCGCGATTACGCGTGCGGCAATGAGCGCCGAAAAAGAGCAGCACTATCGTCAGCAACTCACCGCAATCGTTACCGCAGGCCAGCAAATTCTCGCCGCAGGTGGCAGCGCTTTAGATGCCGTTACCGAAGCGGTACGCCTGCTGGAAGAGTGTCCGCTGTTCAACGCAGGCAAGGGCGCGGTGTTCACCCATCAGGGCACGCATGAACTCGATGCCAGCATTATGGATGGCCGCACGCTGGACGTCGGCGCGGTCGCGGGCGTCAGCCACATCCGCAATCCGATTCTGGCGGCGCGTAAGGTGCTGGAAAACAGCCCGCACGTGTTGTTTATCGGTGCGGGCGCAGAAGCCTTTGCCGCTGAGCAAGGCTTAGCGCCGGTTGAGGCGGATTTCTTCTCCACGCCGGAGCGCTGGGAACAGCTGCAACGCGCGCTGCACAGCCAGCAGATGGTGCTGGATCACGACGGCGAAGCAAACAGTCACAGCGACGATCCGCTGGACCCGGATCGCAAATTCGGCACTGTCGGTGCGGTCGCGCTCGATCTTCAGGGTAATCTGGCGGCCGCCACCTCAACCGGCGGCATGACCAACAAACAGGCCGGCCGCGTCGGGGATTCGCCGTTGGTCGGCGCGGGCTGCTACGCCAGCAACGACAGCGTAGCGGTCTCCTGCACCGGCACCGGCGAAGTGTTTATCCGTACGCTCGCCGCTTACGACGTGGCGGCGCAGATGCACTACGCCGGACGCTCGCTGCAACAGGCCACCGCCAACGTCATCCACGACAAAGTGCAGGAGCTGGAAGGCAGCGGCGGGCTGATTGCCATTGACGCCGCAGGCAATGTGGCGCTGCCGTTTAACAGCGAAGGCATGTATCGCGGATTCGCCTACGTGGATGGCGATGTTGAGGTAGCGATTTACCGCGACAGCTAAGGAGCAGGCATGACGGACCAACAGCTGCAGTTTGCGCCGGAGCAGGTTCTGGCGGTGCGCGATCTTAACGTGCGCTTTGAGCATGAAGGTCGCATTACCGAAGCGGTACGCAACCTGTCGCTCGACCTGCATCGCGGTGAAACCCTGGCGCTGGTGGGCGAATCGGGCTCGGGTAAATCCGTCACCTCGCTGGCGCTGATGCGTCTGATTCAGCAGGCCGGCGGCGAAGTGAGCGGAGAAATCCAGCTGCGGCGCCGCAATGGCGAGGTGCTGGATGTGATGCGCGCGTCGAACGGTCAGATGCGCAAAGTGCGCGGCGCCGATATGGCGATGATTTTTCAGGAGCCGATGACCTCGCTCAACCCGGTGTTTACCGTTGGCGAGCAGATTGCGGAATCCATCCGTCTGCATCAGGGCAAAAGTCATCAGCAGGCGCTGGCGGAAGCACGGCGCATGCTCGATCTGGTGCGTATTCCCGAAGCGCAAAATGTGTTATCGCGCTATCCGCATCAACTGTCAGGCGGCATGCGCCAGCGCGTGATGATTGCCATGGCGCTTTCGTGCAAACCGGCGCTGCTGATTGCCGATGAACCCACCACCGCACTCGACGTCACCATTCAGGCGCAAATCCTGCAATTGATCCGCGTGCTGCAAAAAGAGATGCAGATGGGGGTGATTTTTATCACCCACGATATGGGCGTAGTGGCGGAGATGGCCGATCGCGTGCAGGTGATGTATCGCGGCGATGTGGTAGAACGCGCGCCGGTGCAGCAACTGTTTGCCGATCCGCAACAGCCTTATACCCGCGCGTTGCTGGCGGCGGTGCCCAAACTGGGGGCGATGCACGGCCAGCCGCTACCGGCTAAATTTCCCTTATTACACAGCAACGGACGTGAAGAGCAGGCCGCGCCCCAGGACACGGTGCGTTACGATCGACCACCGATTTTGCAGGTGCGCGATTTAGTCACGCGCTTTGATATTCGCGGCGGCTTGCTCAATCGCGTTAAACGCCGCGTGCACGCGGTGGAGAAAGTCAGTTTCGATCTCCATGCCGGTGAAACGCTGGCGCTGGTGGGGGAATCCGGCTGCGGAAAATCCACCACCGGACGCTCGCTGCTGCGGCTGGTAGCCAGCCAGGGCGGCACCATCACCTTTGACGGCCAGCGCATCGATGCGCTGCAGGGCAATGCGCTGGCGTCGCTGCGTCGCGATATCCAGTTTATCTTCCAGGATCCTTACGCCTCGCTCGATCCACGTTTGACCGTGGGTTTCTCGATCATGGAACCGCTGCTGGTGCACAAAACTCTGGATCGCCGTCAGGCGGAGAAGCGCGTTGCCTGGCTGCTGGAACGCGTCGGCCTGCTGCCGGAACATGCGCAGCGTTATCCGCATGAATTTTCCGGCGGCCAGCGCCAGCGCATCTGCATTGCGCGCGCGCTGGCGCTCAATCCCAAAGTGGTGATCGCCGATGAATCGGTGTCGGCGCTGGACGTGTCGATTCAGGCGCAAATCATCAACCTGATGCTCGATTTGCAGCGTGAATTTGGTATCGCCTTCTTATTTATCTCGCACGATATGGCGGTGGTGGAACGCATCAGCCATCGCGTGGCGGTGATGTATCTCGGACAAATTGTGGAGATGGGGCCGCGTCAGGCGGTATTTGAGCAGCCGCGCCATCCCTACACCAAAAAACTGATGGCCGCAGTGCCGGTGGCCGATCCGGCCCATCGGCATCGTGAGCGGGCGCTGATGGTGGATGAGATCCCCAGCCCGATTCGCCCGCTGGGCGATGAGCCGGAAGTGGCGCCTTTACTGGAAGTGGCACCGGGCCATTTTGTCGCCCGGCACGCGATTAGCGGCGCCTGAGCAGCAAACAACCGCACATCTTTGGATGTCGCGCATGACAGGGATTACAGGAGAACGATAACGATGCACCATATTATGCGAAAAGGGGTTATCACTGCCGGTTTGTTGAGTTCGGCGCTGGCGCTGCCCGCGTGGGCGGCGAAAGATGCGGTGATTGCGGTGGCCTCGACCTTTACCACGCTCGATCCGTATGACGCTAACGATACGCTGTCGCAGGCGGTGGCGAAGTCCTTCTATCAGGGCTTGTTCGGCTTCGATAAAGACATGAAGCTGACCAACGTGCTGGCGGAAAGTTACCAGGCGAGCAGCGACGGCCTGACGTACACCATCAAGCTGCGCTCCGGCGTGAAATTCCAGGATGGCACCGACTTCAATGCCGAAGCGGTGAAGGTGAACCTCGATCGCGCCAGCAATCCGGATAACCATCTCAAGCGCTATAACCTGTTCAAATATATCGCCACCACCGAAGTGGTCGATCCGGGCACGGTGAAGATCACCCTGAAGCAGCCGTTCTCGGCCTTCATCAACAACCTCGCGCACCCGGCGGCGGTGATGATTTCGCCGACCGCGCTGAAGAAGTATGGCAAGGATATCGGCTTCCATCCGGTGGGAACCGGCCCGTTTGCCTTTGATACCTGGAACCAGACCGACTTTGTGAAAGTGAAGAAGTGGGATGGCTACTGGAAAAAAGGCTATCCGAAGCTGGATAGCATTATCTGGCGTCCGGTGGTGGATAACAACACCCGCGCGGCGATGCTGCAAACGGGCGAAGCGAGCTTTGCTTTCCCGGTGCCGTTCGAGCAGGCCAAACTGCTGGAAGGCAACAGCAAGCTCGATGTAGTCACCACGCCGTCGATCATGCAGCGTTACATCAGCCTGAACGTGACGCAAAAGCCGTTTGATAACCCGAAAGTGCGTGAAGCGCTGGAGTATGCCATCAATCGTCAGGCGCTGGCGAAAGTCGCCTTTGCCGGTTACGCCACGCCAGCCACCGGCATCGTGCCGCCGAGCATCGACTTTGCGCAGAGTTATCCGGCGATCAAATACGATCCGGCCAAAGCGCGCGAACTGCTGAAAGAAGCGGGCTTCCCGAACGGTTTCGAAACCACCTTGTGGTCGTCGCATAACCACAGCACCGCGCAGAAAGTGCTGCAGTTTACCCAGCAGCAGCTGGCGCAGGTGGGCGTGAAGGTGAAAGTGACGGCGATGGATGCTGGTCAGCGTGCGGCTGAAGTGGAGAGCAAAGGGCAGAAAGAGAGCGGTGTGCGCATGTTCTACACCGGCTGGTCAGCCTCGACCGGTGAAGCTGATTGGGCGCTGACGCCGCTGTTCGCCACCACCTCATGGCCGCCAGCGATCTTCAACACCGCCTTCTACAGCAATCCGCAGGTGGATAAAGATCTCGCCGATGCGCTGAAAACCACCGATCGCGATCAGAAAGCCAAGCTGTACAAAGACGCGCAGGATCGCATCTGGAACGACCATCCGTGGATCCCGCTGGTGGTGGAACAACTGCTGTCAGCCAACAATAAAAACCTCAGCGGTTTTTATGTCATGCCCGATACCTCATTCAATTTTGATGAGGCCGATCTGAAGTAACAGACGCGGCCAGCCTTAGCGGGTTGGCCGATGCTGCGCAGGACTTCGCATGCTCAACTATTTTCTCAAACGATTATTGGGACTGATTCCCACGCTGCTGATTGTGGCGGTGCTGGTGTTCCTGTTCGTCCATTTGCTGCCGGGCGATCCGGCGCGCCTGATTGCCGGCCCGGAAGCGGATGCCTCGGTGGTGGCGCTGGTGCGTCAGGATCTCGGTCTTGATCAGCCGCTGATCAAGCAGTTCTGGCACTTTATGATTAATGCGGTGCAGGGCGATTTCGGCCATTCGCTGGTCTCGAAACGTCCGGTGATTGATGAAATTGCCGCGCGCTTTTTCCCCACGCTGTGGCTAACACTCAGCAGCATGGTGTGGGCGGTGATTTTCGGTATGGCGATTGGCATCACCTCGGCGGTGTGGCGCAATCGCTGGCCGGATCGCATCGGCATGACGCTGGCGGTGTCGGGCATCTCGTTCCCGGCGTTTGCGCTCGGCATGCTGCTGATGCAGGTCTTTTCCGTCGAGCTCGGCTGGTTGCCGACCGTTGGCGCGGATAGCTGGAAACACTACATTTTGCCATCGGTCACCTTGGGTGCCGCGGTGGCGGCGGTGATGGCGCGTTTCACCCGCGCGTCGTTCGTGGAGGTGATGCAGGAAGATTACATGCGCACCGCGCGCGCCAAAGGGGTGCGCGAATCGTTGGTGGTGGTGAAACACGGCCTGCGTAACGCGATGATCCCGGTGGTCACCATGATGGGCCTGCAGTTTGGTTTCCTGCTCGGCGGCTCGATTGTGGTGGAAGTGGTGTTCAACTGGCCAGGCTTAGGCCGCTTGCTGGTGGATTCGGTGGAGATGCGCGATTACCCGGTGATTCAGGCCGAAGTGCTGCTGTTCTCGCTGGAATTCATCCTGATTAACCTGATTGTCGATGTGCTGTACGCGGCAATCAACCCGGCAATTCGCTACAAGTAAGGAGTTGCAATTGAAGAACTGGCGACGAGCCGCGGCATTGAAAACCATGCCGACTATCACGGAAAACCGGGTACGCACGCCGTGGCGCGAATTCTGGCGGCGCTTTCGCCGTCAGCATGTGGCGCTGCTGGCCGGACTGTTTGTGCTGCTGCTGATTGCGGTGGCGTTTATCGCGCCGCTGATTGCGCCATTTGATGCGGAAAACTATTTCGATTACGACCGGCTAAACGAAGGGCCGTCGCTGATGCACTGGTTTGGCGTTGACTCGCTGGGGCGCGATATCTTCAGCCGTGTGCTGGTGGGCACGCGCATCTCGCTGATTGCCGGTTTCTTCTCGGTGGCGATTGGCGCGCTGATCGGCACGGTTTTAGGTCTGCTGGCGGGCTATTACGAAGGCTGGTGGGATCGCATCACCATGCGTATCTGCGATGTGCTGTTTGCTTTCCCCGGCATTCTGCTGGCGATTGCGGTGGTGGCGATTATGGGCAGCGGCATGAGCAACGTGATTGTCGCGGTGGCGATCTTCAGCATTCCGGCATTTGCCCGTTTGGTGCGCGGCAATACGCTGGTGCTGAAACATCAAACCTATATTGAGTCGGCACGCAGTATTGGTGCGTCGGACTGGACCATTATTATGCGTCACATCCTGCCCGGCACGGTGTCGTCGATTGTGGTCTATTTCACCATGCGTATTGGTACCTCGATTATCACGGCGGCGAGTTTGTCCTTTCTTGGCTTGGGCGCGCAGCCGCCAACGCCGGAGTGGGGCGCGATGCTCAATGAAGCGCGCGCCGATATGGTAATTGCGCCGCATGTCGCCATCTTCCCGAGCCTGGCGATTTTCCTCACCGTGCTGGCGTTTAACCTGTTGGGCGATGGTTTGCGTGATGCGCTGGATCCGAAATTGAAGACCTGATGCTGGTCCGGTCGCCATAAATGGCGACCCTACAAAAACGCGCTCTCGATCATTCGTAGGGTCGCCATTCATGGCGACCTTTCCAATAACCGCACCATCCCGCCCTTAAAACGTTTCCCAATTGTCATTACTGTGCGCGGCGGCAGGCTGCGCGCGGGTTGGCGTCATCACCGGTTTCACCACTTTCGCCACCGGCGCAGCGGCCTGGCGCGTGCCGGTTTTGAAGCGGGCCACCGCAGAAGAGAGGCTGCTGGCCTGCTGCTCCAGCGACGCCGAGGCGTTAGCCGATTCCTGCACCAGCGTGGCGTTTTGCTGCGTTACGCGATCCATCTCGTTCACCGCCTGACCAATCTGGTCGATGCCGCGGCTCTGCTCATCGGACGCTGAAGCAATCTCGCCCATGATATCGGTGACGCGGGTAACGGCGCTGACGATCTCCTGCATGGTTTCACCGGCGCTGCTCACCTGTTGCGAACCGGTGTTGACACGCTGCACGGAATTCTCAATCAGCAGTTTGATCTCTTTCGCCGCCTGAGCGCTGCGCTGTGCCAGATTGCGCACTTCGCCTGCCACCACGGCAAAACCGCGTCCTTGTTCACCGGCGCGCGCCGCTTCTACTGCCGCGTTGAGCGCGAGGATGTTGGTCTGGAAAGCGATGCCATCAATCACGCTGGTGATATCGGCGATTTTCTTCGAGCTGTCGGCGATATCGCGCATGGTTTTCACCACGCCATCCACCACGTTGCCGCCTTTATCGGCGGTTTCCGAGGCGGTTTTCGCCAGCTGCGTGGCCTGACGCGCGTTATCGGCGTTCTGTTTCACCGTGGCGGTCAGCTGTTCCATGCTGGCGGCGGTCTCTTCCAGCGATGCCGCTTGTTGCTCGGTGCGTGAGGAGAGATCGTTGTTGCCGGTGGCAATCTCGCTGGCGCTACCAAAAATCGCATCCGCGCTATCACGCACATTGTTGATGGTGCTGAGCAGCGACTGCTGCATATGGTTGAGGCTGGCGGCAATCGACGCCATTTCACTGCGGCCTTCCACCTGCAAACGGGCGGAGAGATCGCCGTCGGCGAAGCGCTCCATCTGCTGCTGTACCTGCTTCATCGGCGCCAGCAGAATGCGCCGCACCAGAATCCACACCGCTACCAGCAACAGCACCACCACCACCGCCATCACGGCGACCAACACCAGCATATGCTGATAGGTGTTGTCATACTCCGCATTGCGCTCGGCCAGCAGCTGCACGTTGTGCTCGCGCCACTGTTTGTATGCCACTTCCAGATCGTCCTGCGCCTGCTGAGCATCAAGATTGCCATAGGCGGCGTAATCATTGGCTTTCAGGAACGCCGCCGACTGTTTCAGCAATTCAGCAAAGGCAGCAAACTTAGCGTCGACTACACTGGCTGAATCAGCGCTTTGTCCGGCAATGCGCGGCATGCTCTGGTAGAGATCGTAATGTTGCTTTGCTTCATCCAGTGACGCACCTGCGCTGATCAGCAGTTCGTTGATGGCGGCGACTGACGCCTCATCCGTCTGTTTTTTCAGGATACGAATGGCGACGCGGTTAATGATCACGCGCGTTTTCACCAGCGTTTGCCAGCCATCGGCCAGCTCACGCTGCTGATGTGACAGCTGATTGCTGGTGGTGAAATTATGCTGTCCGGTAATCAGTGATGATAAAAACAGCGAGCCGGAAATCGCCTGCATCGCGGTGAAAACCACCAATATCATCATGATGGCCGTCACAATTTTCATTCGTTTAAACATAGGTGCGTCTCTGAGGAAGTAGGCTGATATCCAGGTTATCGGTATAAAAGCAAATCGCTTAAGTGCCAGCAGGAAATAATTACGTCACGGGATGATGAGAGGCGGGAAAAACAGATGAAAGCGTTTAACTACGAGCAGGATTTCAAGCACATCGATTTTCGCCAGCAGCCAGAGCTGTATCAGGTGGGGCGCGGCGAGCAGGGCGTGCTGATGGTCGAACCTTACAAAAGTGAGATTCTGCCGCACTGGCGTTTTCGCACCGTCGAGCTGGCAAAAGAATCTTCACAACAAATTATGCAGCTGTTTGAGGCATATCGCGCGCAGGACGACTTTGTCGGCATGGACATGGCGCGTAAATATATTCAGATGGGTTATACGCGTGCGCGCCGCTACAGCAATCATCAGGGCGGGCGTAAATATGACGAGGCAGGCAACGAACTGCCGCGTACCACAGAAAAAGAAAAGGCCGCTGCGGCGGCCGTTTTTAAAGCGTGCTGGGATAAACTGCGCGCGGATACGGACTATCTGGCGCGCAAGCGTGCGCACCAGCAGAAGTATGGTTAAACGCGCGTGCCCCACAGATCGTATTCATCGGCGTGTTCAACTTTAACGCGAACCACGTCGCCGACTTTCACCTGACGATCGCCGTTCAGATAGACCGCGCCATCGATTTCCGGGGCGTCAGCCATGCTGCGGCCTACCGCGCCTTCTTCATCCACTTCATCAATCAGCACCAGTACTTCGCGGCCGATTTTCTCCTGCAGACGTTCGCTGGAGATCTTCTGCTGCAGCTGCATGAAGCGATCAAAACGATCCTGCTTCACGTCGTCCGGTACCTGATCCGGCAGCTGGTTAGCGGTCGCACCGTCTACCGGGCTGTACTGGAAGCAGCCAACGCGATCGAGGCGCGCTTCCTGCAGGAAGTCGAGCAGCATCTGGAAATCTTCTTCGGTTTCACCGGGGAAGCCGACGATAAAGGTTGAACGCAGCGTCAGCTCCGGACAGATTTCACGCCAGCGCTTAATGCGCTCCAGCGTACGCTCTACCGCGCCGGGACGCTTCATCAGCTTGAGGATGCGCGGGCTGGCGTGCTGCAGCGGAATATCGAGGTATGGCAGAATCTTGCCTTCGGCCATCAGCGGGATCACGTCATCCACATGCGGATAAGGATAAACGTAGTGCAGACGCACCCACACGCCGAGTTTGGCTAACTGCTCGCACAGGCTCACCATGCTAGTTTTCACCGGCGATCCGTTCCAGAAACCGGTGCGATGTTTGACATCCACGCCGTACGCGGAGGTGTCTTGTGAGATCACCAGCAGCTCTTTCACGCCCGCTTCGACAAGACGTTTGGCTTCGTCGAGCACCGAACCGATTGGGCGGCTATCAAGATCGCCACGCATCGATGGAATGATGCAGAAGGTACAGCGATGGTTGCAGCCTTCGGAAATTTTCAGGTAGGCGTAATGGCGCGGCGTCAGTTTGACACCTTGCTCTGGCACCAGGCTGAGGAACGGGTTGTGCTCCGGCTTAGGTACATAAGTGTGCACGTGCGACAGAACCTGCTCGTAGCTGTGCGGGCCGGTGATCTCCAGCACTTTAGGGTGCACTTCGCGGATCTGATCCACTTTGGCACCGAGGCAGCCGGTAACGATCACTTTGCCGTTCTCGTTCAGCGCTTCACCAATCGCTTCCAGAGATTCCTGTACGGCGCTGTCAATAAATCCACAGGTGTTAACGATGACGATCTCCGCATCATCGTAGCGTGGCACCACGTCATAGCCTTCAGTACGCAGCTCCGTCAGGATGCGTTCAGAGTCGACGAGGTTTTTCGGACAGCCGAGGGAGACGAACCCCACGCGCGGTGGATTTTTGACTTGGCTCATAAGGATAAAAATTCATCATAATTAGTGTGGATAGGGGGGCGATTGTACAGAGGTTGCAGAGGAAAATGTATAGGCTGTGTAAGAATCTCCTTATGGGGTAACCAATGCCTGATGATTGTGCTTAACTCTGTTGGCGGTGCGGCTCACTCGCTGGCGCAATGGCCCTCTGTGGCGATCCGAGTTGTGTAAGCTGGCGCCTTTTGCTTAAATGTTGGGTCGGTGAAGGTAAGTTATTCTCTTCACTGAAAATTCTAAATCGCACTCGTAGTGAATCCTCACTACCAGGGCAGAAGTGGATAATGTGAGAGCAGACAAATGCAAGAGATCGTCAAAGGTTTTCTGAATTTTCAACAGAATGTGTTCCCTGAAAGGAAGGATCTTTTCAAAAGTTTGGCATCCAACCAAAATCCCAAAGCCCTGTTTATCTCCTGCTCAGACAGCCGTCTGGTGCCCGAGTTGGTCACGCAGTCGGAGCCGGGTCAGCTGTTTGTGATCCGTAACGCCGGTAATATCGTGCCGCCGTTTGGTCCAGAGCCGGGCGGTGTGTCAGCAACCATCGAGTACGCGGTGGTGGCGCTGGGTGTGACAGAAATTATTATTTGTGGTCACTCTAACTGCGGTGCCATGAACGCGATTGCCTCCAACGCCGATCTGGAAACCATGCCAGCGGTTGATCACTGGCTGCATTACGCCAACGCCGCTAAAGCGGTAGTGGAAGAGCGTAATTACGATACCGTTGAAAAACGCCTCAATGAAATGGTGAAAGAGAACGTGATAGCGCAGCTGCACAATATCAAAACACACCCTTCCGTGGCGGTAGCGCTGCGTAAAGGCAAAGTGCGCCTGCACGGGTGGGTTTATGATATTGAGAGCGGTGGCATCATTGCCCTGACCAAAGGTGGCGACTCCTTTATTTCGCTGTCGGAAAATCCGGAAACCTGCTTCGAGTAATTTCCGCTAACCACCTGCATTGCAGGTGGTTTTTCCTCGCATTTCACGAATATTTCCCGCCACGTTTTTGACGACCTCCTACACTTGAGAAGCAATTACCTCTAATAAGGGCTTTCTCATGCGACTTCCCCTTTATGCTTCTGTTTTAACGCTGGCAATGCTGGCGGCGGGCTGTACCTCTCATGTGACTAATCAACAACAATATTCAGGATTTCTCGGCGATTACAGTGAGTTGAAGGCCACTGAGTCGCCGAGCGGTAAACCGACACTGCGCTGGATTTCACCCGATTATCACGATGCCGATTATAAAGGCGTGGTTTATACGCCGGTGGTCTACTATCCGGCAGCGCATCCAACGGCGCGTATCGATCAGCAAACATTGGATGCGATCCGCAGCTACACCGATACGCAGCTAAAGCACGCGATTTCCCAGCGTAAACCGCTGGTGACGCAAAAAGGCCCGCACACGCTGCTGGTGAAAACAGCCATCACCGCGGTTTCCGCCGAAAATGAAGGCGTGCAGTTCTATGAAGTGGTGCCGATTGCCGCTGTCGTCGCCAGCACCATGGCGGCGACTGGACACCGCACGCAAAACAGCGCGCTGTTCCTCGAAATGGAAGCGGTTGATGCGCAGACCGGCAAGCCGCTGATCAAAGTGGTGCGCAAGGCATTTGGTAAAAATCTGCCGAATAACAGCGCGCCCATCACGCTTAACGATCTGCGTCCGGGTATCGACGAGATGGTACGCGATGCGCTGGCCTTCCCCGCACAGTAAATTCCCGCCCGGCTGCGTGCCGGGCTTAATGTTTTGTAAATCCTGCACATCCTTTCTAACACGCTGACTACGCTTTACGGCAGACCGTGATAAAGGAGACTGCCATGCGTTTACTGCCTGCCGCGCTGCTGTTGGGCGCTTTAAGCTATTCCTATTCGACTCTCGCTGCCGATGTGCAGGTTCAGGTTTTACAGGACAAGCTCGACCATCCGTGGTCCGTGGCTTTTCTGCCGGACAATCAAACGCTGCTGATTACCGAACGCTCCGGCCAGCTGCGCAGCTGGCAGCCGGGAAAAGGGCTGTCACAGCCCATCAGCGGAGTGCCAAAGGTGTGGGCAAATCGTCAGGGAGGATTGCTGGATGTGGTACTGGCGCCGGATTTTGCCCAGAGTCGCCGCGTGTGGCTCAGCTATACCACCGCCGATAATAATGGACGTGCCGGTGGCGTGGTGGGCTATGGTCAGCTCAGCGACGACAACCGTGAGCTGCGTGATTTTAACGTGGTGCTGGAGCAAACGCCGAAGCTCTCCAGCGGGGCCAACATCGGCACGCGATTGGCCTTTGATCGGCAGGGTTTTCTCTACATCGCCTTCGGGGACAACTTTGCCAGCAGCAGCGCGCAACAGCTGGATAAGCTCTCCGGCAAAATCGTGCGTCTGACCAAAGACGGAGCAATACCGGCGGATAATCCGTTTGTTGATCGCAAGGGTGCACGTGCTGAGATTTGGTCTTACGGCATGCGCAATCCGCAGGGGTTGGCGCTGAATCCGTGGACGCAGCAAATGTGGGAGAGCGAGCACGGCCCGCGCGGCGGCGATGAGGTCAATATCCCCGAAAAAGGCAAAAATTACGGTTGGCCGCACGCCACTTACGGCATCGATTACAGCGGGCAGAAAGTGCCGGAAGCCAAGGGTACACACGTTGAGGGCACCGAACAGCCGCTGCACTTCTGGAAAGTGTCACCGGCGATCAGCGGCATGGCGTTTTACAACAGCGCGCGTTTCCCGCAATGGAAAAATTCGCTGTTTATTGGTGCACTAAAAGAAAAGAGCCTGATTCGTTTGCAGATCAACGGAGAAAAAGTGGTGGAAGAGCAGCGGCTGCTGGAAGATCGTGGCGAGCGTATTCGCGATGTGCGGCAAGGGCCGGATGGTTATCTGTATGTGTTGACCGACGATGCCAACGGCAAGCTGTTGAAAGTGGGGCTGACGGACGACGCCAGCACCCCACGCGGCTAATTTAGCGTACCCAGTTACACACTTCCCAACCGCGCTGCTGCGCTTCCTGCAACAGTAGCTGGTTGGGATTCACCACCCAAGCGTGATCGGCATGACTTAGCAACGGCAGATCGTTCATGGAGTCACTGTAAGCCCAGGTACGTTCAAAGCGTTGATCCTGCTGTAACGCTTTCCAGTCGCTGAGTCGTGTCACTTTGCCTTCGCGATAAGTCATGGTGCCGTAGGTTTGGCCGCTGTAGCGTTCATCGACCACTTCCACGCCAATCGCTAACGCGCCGTGCACGCCAAGACGCTCGGCAATTGGCACCGCCAGATGATCGCCGCTGGCGGTAATGATCATCACCGTGTCGCCGCGCTGCTGGTGCCACTCAATACGTTCTCGCGCGGCGGGAAAGACGCGCGGCATGATGTCGCGATGGATAAAGCGTCGCACCCAACCTTCGACCGTCAGGGTTGCCATGCCGGCTAACGGTGCCAGCGTGGTGTTCATATACTCTTCAATCGATAGCGTTCCGCTGTGATATTTTTCCATCAGGCTTTGCTCCTGACGGATGATGTCTTCCGGGGCAAATCCCTGTGAAACCAACCAGCGCAGCCACAGGCTGGTGCTGTCTTCACAAATCAGGGTTTCGTCCAGATCGAAAATGGCTAAGTCCATCGTGGCTCTCCTCAGGCAAACTGAATTCAGGTTAGCGGAAATTTGTGACTGGCTTAACCGTTCTGCGAAAAATCGGAATTACACGCAAATTTTTTCGCGAGTCAGATGGGCAAAAGTGGCGGCGCTGCACGCTTGGTGCCAGGGTTACTCTAATAAACTCTATAAAACTTTACGATTGGACGGTTTTTTTCGCTGGCCTGAACCGTTAGCGTGGGGCGAGACATGTCTTGCCTGCAAGAAAATCGAGATTTAACAAGGACAATCTGGTCACGCTCATGAGAAAAAACACCTTCGCTTCTGTCTGGCGGCCGCTGGCTGCGTCTTCACTTCTATTACTCTTCATCCCCGCAGCCACCATGGCTGAACAGGCACCGGCGGCACCACAAATTGACGCCAAAGCCTGGATTTTAATGGATTACAACAGCGGCAAAGTGCTGGCGGAATCCAATGCCGATCAGCGCCTCGATCCCGCCAGTTTGACCAAAATGATGACCAGCTACGTGGTCGGCCAGGCGCTGAAATCGGGCAAGATTACCAACGATGACATGGTCACCATCGGCCAGGATGCGTGGGCAACCGGCAATCCCAAGCTGCGCGGTTCATCGCTGATGTTCCTCAAGCCCGGCGATCGCATTCCGGTCTCTGAACTGAATAAAGGTGTGGTGATTCAATCCGGCAACGATGCCTGCATCGCGCTGGCTGATTATGTCGCGGGCAGCCAGGATTCGTTTATCGGGTTGATGAACAACTACGTTAAAGCCTTTGGCCTGCAAAACACCCACTTTATGACGGTGCACGGCCTGGATGCGGAAGGGCAGTACAGCACCGCACGTGACATGGCGATTATCGGCCAGCGCCTGATCAGCGATGTGCCGGAAGAGTACGCGCTTAATAGCGAAAAAGAGTTTACCTTCAACAAGATCAAGCAGATGAACCGTAACCGTCTGCTGTGGAGCACCAATCTGAAGGTGGATGGCATTAAAACCGGTCACACCTCCGGCGCGGGCAACAATCTGGTGGCCTCGGCAACCGAAGGGGATATGCGCCTGATTTCCGTGGTGCTGGGCGCCGCAACCGATGCCACGCGTTTCCGCGAAAGTGAGAAGCTGCTGACGTGGGGCTTCCGCTTCTATGAAACCGTGACGCCGATTAAGGCCGACAAACCGTTTGCGCAGCAGCGCGTATGGTTTGGCGATCATAGCCAGGTCAATCTTGGCGTAGCCAAAGACGCCGCGATCACCGTGCCGAAAGGGCAGATGAAAAACCTCAAGGCCAGCTTTACCCTGAACTCACCGCAGCTGGAAGCGCCGCTGGAGAAGAATCAGGTGGTGGGAACCATTGATTTCCAGTTGGATGGCAAAACCATTGAACAACGTCCGCTGGTGGCGATGGAAGCGGTGCCGGAAGGCGGCTTTGTTGGCCGCATTTGGGATTTCATTATGATGAAATTCCACGGCTGGTTCGGGAAGTGGTTTAGCTAATTGTAAGGTCGCCATTATGGCGACCTCATCTATTACTCGCGAATCCAACCTTTCTTAATCGGCATGGCGAAAAGCGCGCGATAGACCTGATGCGTAAACGCCAGCATCCGCTCGCCATACAGCTGCCACGCCATGTGCGACGCCAGACACGCCAGCAAACCGACCAAAAATCCGCCCAGCATATCCATTGGCCAGTGCACGCCAAGGTAGACGCGTGACCAGGCGATGGCGCTGCCTATCACCAATAACAGCACACCCGACCACAGGCGATGCCAGAAGATAAATGCCAGCGCAAAGGTGAAAATGGTGGTGCCGTGATCGCTCGGATAAGAATCGTCAGGTCGGTGTGACAGGAACTGATGGCCAAAACCAATCGCGAACGGACGCGGATGCGGCAGCAGCTGGCCAACGCACCACGAAATGCTCAGCGCATACAGCAGCGCCATGCCGGTTTTTAGCACCAGCTCGCGTTGAGACTGCACCTGATCGCGCGGTCCCCACAGCCACAGCGCCACAATCAGCAGCGGCACGATGGCAATCACATCTTTGGCGATAAAGGTCGCCAGGCTGATCAGCCATTGCGGTGAATCCTCTGTGGCGTTGATCCATAAAAAGAGCGTGTGGTTCAGTGCTTCCATCACGATTCCTTGTCCTCGTCTTGTTTACCCAAAAAACTGCAGCGCAAAATTGTCTGCAAAATAAGCGTGATAGCTTAAAAGCCGCGCGCCTATGCGTACATAGTCGCGCTCTTAATCTTATCGCGGGTTGTTGGAGTGTTTAACTTTGATGAAAGTTGCATGAGGATTTGCGGGTGCGAAGGGGGCGAAAAAATGACGCCCACCTCAAAAGATAAAAAGTGTGAAGGCTAGGGTGAGTTAATCTCGGCATCAAATATCAGCGTAGCGCTTCCGCGCCAAGTGCTGCCGGGATAATTACCCATGCGCAAACTTTCGACCTGATTGACACTAAACTTTACTGTCGATAAAAAGGCGTTAATGTATGATCTCGGTTCAAAAACATAATCGGGAGTATGTATTGAACGAACATATATCGGCCAATTGGTAATATCTTCACCACTAACACGTTCAATAACAAAGGGTATTGTTATTGTTGTATCAACTTGCACGAGGGTATCGTCACCTTCCCTTTGCATAGCACAACTGTTGAGCACTTTATGCTGGCATTCGAGATAAACGCTGAATGGCGCTGAAGCTGTGGTTCTAAAAGAACCAGTACCCTCAAGCCTAAATTGTGTTGCGCCGCCTGAAGTCCAATCCTGCCAGCCACCAGGTGGAATCATAGGTACTTTTTCGGAACCGACCATTTCAAATTTTAATTCATGTTCGATCTGAGCTTCAATTTTAATTTCCAGTATATTATCAGAGTAATCCCCCGCTCCTAAATCAATCTGTTGTCCGTTTCCTACGGAGTAACTAACGGATCCCTTAAATGTTCCATTAGGCATATTCATCGGGGAACTGCTTTTCATCTCATAACCGACAGAAATATCACTAATCTTGAAATCTGTATAATTCATATTAACTACGTTTCTATAGCAAGAGGCAGGCAAGGAGCTATGGTTCCATGCAAATCGAAAGTAACTGTTTGCAATTCCTGCTCCTATCGTGCCACCGCACCCACCTTGAGGGTAACCGCCAGCTGAATTAAAATCAGCAGTAACAAAACCGCCTCCGGAGCGTGAGAAGCGTTGACCGATCAGCATTAAGCGAAATTGGACGGTAATTGACTGGCCAGTTTCATCATCAGTTAATGATATAGTTTTCCAGTTCGCATCTAATTTCTGAAAAACACGTTCATTATTATTATTACTTCCAGCGATAAGGGAACGATTATTGACATTCAGATTGGTGGCAATTGAAAAAACACCCTCTCCACAAAACCTCTGATAATCCAGGCAAAAGCCCGCAACAGGTGTGGTGTTTTCGAACTTATCGACTCGAGGATTGGCTGCTGAGGGGCGAAATTCAGCAGTTACATTTAATGTTTCTGCGCGAACTGATGTTGAAAAAAATAAAAATGAACTCAAAAACAAAATAGCCCCATAAAAAACAGACCTTAATAAGGTGTGCGGGAAGTTTTTACTGGATTTGATTTTCACCGGCAGTTCCAAAGTAAGTGATAAATGAAGGCGTGATAAGTTTAAACAACCTCCATCATCATGATGAATGATGTTTTCTACAGGCAATCTTATCTTAATAAGACCTCGAGGGAAAACGAGAGCACTCTCAAAATGTAAGATATATATCAGAATTTAATGCACATTATATTCAAGATGTTCATTCATGGTTTGAAGGTTGAGAGGTTTTTTGTCTTATTGTCTTGCTTTGAGAGTGCTCTCATAGAGTGAATTGAAAAGGTTTTGGCATATTACTCCCATCAAATAAGTGCTGCCTAACAAGGACAACAGTTTACCGGTGGCACTCATTCCAATGAGGTTACTATGTTTAAAGTTATTCTTGCCTTAGCACTGGCGGGAGCAAGTTTGCACGCTGCTGCTATCCCTAAAATTACGGTGGGTTCGATGTATGATTTTATTGAAAGCGATAAGAGTACATTGCTAAAAAGAATTCGTAATAGTGGTGATGACACCGGTTATGTCCGAGTTGATGTAAGTGAAGTGACTTACCTGCCGAACGGCGGAAAGTCAGAGAAAAAAATCGATGCTACAGCGGCGGCAAGTGGAAAAGTTGATGGATTAATCTTTACACCATCCCGCATGATTATCCCGGCAAATGGCATGCAAACTGGAAGGTTAGTGGTTGTAGGAAAAAGAGATAAAGAGCGTTATTACCGCGTTCGATATATTCCTGTCATGCCAAAGGACCAATATGAGTTCGGTCAGTCAAAAAAACAGTATGATGAATATAAAAAAACACTCAATGCAGGCGTTAGCATTCTAACCGGTTACGGCGCAATGGTAATAGTACGACCTGAAAATGCCGCATTTAATACGGATATTACGCAGCGTGATGATAAAATTATTATCACCAATAAAGGTAACAGCAGTATCAAACTTGAAGGCATCAAATTGTGTCAGGGGGTAAAATGTGGCGATGCATCGTCAGTTATTCTCATGCCAGGTAAGCAACATAATTTGAAGCAAGAAAGTCAAAAAAATTGGCAATTTACTTTGCTGGAAGGTAGTAAAAAAACACCGAAGAAATTCGGATAATCTCCTTTTTAAAATGAGTTAACACCATGAAAATTTTTTATAAATCTTTAATTGCTAGTCTGGTCGCTGTAAGTTCACTGGCCGTTGCTGTAGACAAGCAACAAGAGCTAACTTTTGAATTAGAAGCCACTATCCCATCAGAACGTTCATACGTTAAATTTTCTGACCCTGTTTTCGGTTCAACTAAGCAGGAAATGGTTTGGGATGAAGATGCTAATATTCTGAATAATGTCTCAACTAATCTTCAGGCGCGAAACACTGAAGGAAAAATTAGCGCACACCTTCTAAGTGCTGCAGTATTAGAACATGAAGATACGCCTGCGAATAATATACCATTGACTGTCCGGATTGGTACTACGGATCTTCGTGTTGGGCCAATGAATCCTTCCGATATACTTACAGCAGCCAATGCTGCTGATGAAAAAACATTGCCATTAGTGGTGAGTCCTACTGGCTCTCCATCTTATGAGGGTGGTAGCTACGCCGGCGAAGTTACCATGGTTTTTGATCACGAAATCCCTTAATGACTTCTGATAACAAGGACGCACACTGCGTCCTTTTTTTAGCGGATAAACTCATGTTGTTACTTAATAAAAAACCTCTGGCTATCGCCGTGGCGCTATTTATGCTGCCATTGTCGGTATCTGCGGTGCCCATGGAAGACCTGGTGACTCAGGCAGACAATCTGCCGGAAGATTTCAGTGCACACTTCTTTGATGCACCGCTGTTGACGAAAGTCGAGCTGGATGGTGAATATTTAGGTGACGCCATGATTTTATTATCTCGTGTCAAAACCGTTCAATTAGTAAAGTTCACCGAATTTTCCGAAAGTAAATTACCCGCTGCCGCACGTAGTCGCTGGAGTAATATATTTAATAATGCATTTCCTCTCGGTAAATGTGAGCAAGAGTGTGCAGAAGGGTTAATTAGCCTGCATTACAGCCTGGCCAATACCACGTTATATATCAGCACCTCAGCGGCAAAAGAGGAAAAAGGCAAAGTGAAGCATATTGCCTTGCCTGAACAAGGCAGCAGTGGATTGATATTACGCAACCAACTTAACCTGATTGGCGGTGAACAGCAGCCTTGGTCGGGGTATCAAGGGTTGCAGTTGGAAGGCAGCATTGGCAAATGGACCGCGCAAGCCAGTAGCCAGCTCAGTCGCAGTGACATTGAAAACAGTAAAACCGATGCACGTGTAAGTTCACTCTTTTTACAGCGTGAATTGCCCGGCACAGCGGTACGTGCTGGGTTATTTATGCCGGATTCTCAAGGGATCCTGCGACAACCGGTGATGCCTGGCCGCAGCAGTGTGAATACCGTCGCAGGTGTGATGGTAGGCAGTTCCGACACCTTATTGGAAAGCCAGGCGCAGGCTAGTCTTTATCCCGTTTATGTCACCGCCAACCGTGATTCGATTGCTGAAATCTATCGTGATGGCGTGCTGATCAACAGCCAACCTGTGCAGACGGGGATGCAGCAACTGGATACCACTGTTTTGCCCGGCGGCATTTACGGCGTTGAAGTGCGGCTGGTCGAAGATGGCCGTGAAATCAGCCGTACGGAAGAGACCATCTATAAACCCACCAGCTGGCGCAATCCCGATCGTCGCTGGCAGTACAATCTTTATGGCGGTGTAGAGAAGCAACTCGGTAATAACCGCTATAACCAGGCGGATGGCGATGCGGCCTTTGGTATCAGCACCAATTATCTGTTGCATCCAAAGGTGATTGTGGGCGGCGCAGCGCAACGTAATGCCGGCAGCAATCAGTTGGGTGTTTCAACTGATATCCAATCCAGCCAGAGCACGCGTTTGTACGGTAGCGCGGGTGTCAGTGACCAATGGGGTTCACGTTTTGATAGCCAGTTCAGCTGGCAGGTCCAACCGCAGACTAGTTTGCTGCTGAACCACAGTCAGAGCTGGTATCAGGATGAGAGCAGTCGCTGCTCGGTGAATACGTGCAAGACTAACAAACAGCACAACAGCGGAGCGACGGTTAATCATCGTCTGGGGAACGGTGATTCACTGTCATTGCGTGGAACACACTACAGCCGTGAGAATGGCGTGGGCGTTGATGCAAACTGGCGCACGCGTTTTTCCGTGAAAGATACGCCGGTCTCGCTCACGTTGAACGCCTTTGATCGTCCTTATAGTCAGAACGGCGCATCACGCAACCGAGGTGCCAATCTCAATCTGTCCTTCTCACTCGGTGAGAATAAACGCAACGTGACGGCTTCCTTAGGCAGCCGTAATGACAATCGCGGCGGACGTGAAATGTTTGCTTCAGCAGGCGTGGTGCAATCATTCGAAAATGGCCCAATCGAGCGCCTTTCCGCTGGGGTAACCGGCGATCAATATGGTCTCGGTGGCAATCTTTATAGCGACTTCAAGCACCGTTATGCCAGCGGTTCGGTGTATGCCCAGCAATCCAGCGCATCACAATCGTTGAGTGGCGGCATCAATATGAACAACACGCTGGCGATTGGCGGTGGAAAAGTGTCGGCCAGCCACAGCCCGGAGAGCTGGGCAAGTCATACCGGCATGATTATTGATGTCGAAAGTGACGATCCTAATGTCAGATTAAAAGCCTGGGATAGTAATGGCACCAGCAGCACGCTGCGCGCGGGACGCAATTTTGTGCCGGTGAATGCGTGGAAGTCTGGGCAACTGCAAATTGATTTTGTCGGCAATGATGGTCCGGCGCTGAAAATCTGGCCCGCAGAGCTGCCTTATCACTTAAATAAAGGCGGCGTGGCGTCTGGCAAAGTACGCGTGATGAAAACCGTTACGGTGATTGGGCGTGTTATCGACCACAAAGGCGAGCCGATGTCTGGCGCAAAACTGGTCAATCATGCGGGACATGGCATCGCGGAAAGTGACGGATTCTTCGTTACCGATATGCATGAACATACGCCTGAATTGACGATTCATTCGCGTGAAGGCCAGCAATGCAAAGTCATGCTGGATACGGCGAACGCGAAACGCGAAAACAGCACGTTGATGGTGGGCGATCTTGCTTGCCGCCCAAATGACCAGAGTTAACAGGGAAAAGGAAATGACTTTCAGCCGCACACAACCACTGCGTATTTATCTGCTGGACGATCATGCCATTTTTTTGCGTGGACTTAATGCGGTGTTAACGCAGGAACCTACACTAAAAGTGATGGGTAGTTTTAGCCACAGTCGGGATTTGTGGGCGTCGTTTGCCACGACGGAAGCAGATATGTTGATTATGGATCATGCACTTGCGCCGCAAGATACTAACGGCCTCAACCTAATCAGAGAAGTGCATCGGCGTAATCCAAAGATGCGCATACTGGTGGCGTCAAACTTTTACAATAGCGCGACGGTGGCGCAGGCTTTGCGTGACGGTGCCAGTGGATTTATCAGTAAAACGGCTTCAGAGGGGGAGTTGCTGAATGCGGTGCAGGTGACTGGCAGCGGTAACATCTATCTTGAGCCGCTTATGGCAATGCAGCTGGCACAAATTCATGAACGCGTAGTGAAGGCGGATAGGGCACCAGGCCAAAAATTACACTCGTTGCCTGCATCGTCTCAGCTTTCCGTTTTGTCACCAAAAGTACAGGACGTGATGCACTGCTTGCTGGAAGGAATGACCGTGACAGAAATCGCGGAGAAATTTTCCCGCAGCATTAAGACCATCAGCGGTCAGAAACAGGCGGGCATGCGCAAGCTGGGTCTGAAAAACGATCATGAACTCTCGCTCCTGCAGGATTCTTTACTGCGGCAGCGTCGATAAGCCTTGAATCTGCTTAAACGCAGCCATAAAAAAACCCGCAAGTCAGTGACCGGCGGGCTCCACAATTTGGGGATTTCAAAGAAAAGCAGTGGCACTTATTCAGACTGCGCCTCCCAAAGAAAGTTCTGGACAGCGCGAAAATATTTTTATAAAGGCAAAAGCGGCCAGATTATCACGATCAAGGTGCCCGCCAGCGTCAGCAAAACGTTAGCAATCGCATAAGTTCCTGCATAACCCAAGGCTGGAATGCTGCTGCGCGCGGTATCGCTGATGATCTCCATCGCTGGCGCACAGGTGCGCGCGCCCATGATGGCACCAAACAGCAGCGCGCGATTCATACGCAGCACGTAAGCGCCGAACAGATAGCAAATCACCACCGGCAGCAAACTTACCAGCAAGCCGCTCAGCAGCATCAACGCGCCGGCGCTGCCGAAACCGTGCTGTAAACCGCTGCCCGCGCTCAGACCAACGCCCGCCATAAACACCATCAAACCAAACTCTTTCACCATCGTCAGCGCACCCTGCGGGATGTAGCCAAACGTAGGATGGTTAGCGCGCATAAAGCCCAGCATGATGCCTGCGAACAACAGTCCAGCGGCGTTACCGATGCCGAAGCTGAAATTGCTGAACTGGAAGGTGATCATCCCGACCATCAAGCCGACGATAAAGAAGGCGCAGAAGGCCAGCAGATCGGTGATTTGGCTGTGAATGGCGATAAAACCAATGCGATCTGCCAGGCTTTTCACGCGACGCGCTTCGCCGCTTACCTGCAGCACATCACCTTTGTTAAGCATGATGCTGTCATCGATCGGCATCTCGATCTGGCTGCGAATCACGCGGTTAAGGAAGCAGCCGTGATCGGTCAGCTTGAGATGGCTCAGGCGCTTGTTCACCGCGTTGTGGTTTTTCACCACGATCTCTTCGGTGACGATGCGCATATCCAGCAGGTCGCGATCGAACACCTCTTTGCCGTTACGGAAGCTGGGATCAAGACGCGCGTGCGCATCGGGATAGCCCACCAGTGAGATATCGTCGCCCAGCTGCAGCATCGCGTCACCGTCCGGGCTGGCGAGGATACCGTTGCGGCGCAGACGCTCGATGTAGCAGCCGGTCTGGCGATGGATGCCCAGCTCGCGCAGGTTTTTACCGCCGCTCCACTCCACCAGTTCCGGACCCACCCGATACGCGCGGATCACCGGCAGAAACACTTTGCGCTGGCTGTCGGCGTCGAGGCCGCGCTCGCGCGCGATTTGCTGCGCGCAGGTCGGCAGATCCTGATGCTGCAGGCGCGGCAGATAGCGCGCGCCAAAAATCAGGCTGACTAAACCCACCAAATAAGTCAGGGCATATCCGAGGCTGAGGTTATCCTGCATCAAGGTGAGCTGATGGCTGTCGCTAATGCTTTGCCGCAACGTATCGCCAGCACCCACCAGCACCGGCGTTGAGGTCATTGAACCGGCCAACATGCCCGCGGTTAAACCAATATCCCAGCCGAATAATTTGCCGAGCGTCAGGGCGATTAACAGCGCGCTGACCACCATGACAATCGCCAGAAAGAAGTAGTTTTTACCGTCGCGGAAAAATATCGAGAAAAAGTTAGGTCCGGCTTCTACGCCAACACAAAAAATAAACAACATAAAGCCAAGACTTAATGCGTCAGTATTAATGGCGAAATGCTGTTGACCTAAAATCAACGAAACAACCAGGACTCCAATGGAATTACCGAGTTGGACCGAACCGAGGCGTAATTTACCTAAGCAGAGTCCGAGGGCTAAAACGACAAATAATAACAGAACGTCATTTCCGCTTAACAACTCTGCGACGTTAATGTTCACGGTTTAACTTCTTCTTAACCTGTAACCAGTTGATGAGAGGGACTTTTTTCGCTATCTTGTGCCGAACGTTAAGGTTCTTGCTACAAAAGCGTTCAAGCCGAAATCTAAAGCGGCGTCATTCTAATCATAATTAACACCCTCAGCTATCGGCAGTTTTCATTCCTTTCGCCTCCAGCTGTTTCTTTTTATTTCCAGTCGTGCGCATCAGGGCAGAAAAAGTTTCATAATTGTTAACGTCAAAGTTGAGGATAATTATGTTGCAGCGCAATAATCGCTGGCCAGCATCCATTCTGGGCGTGATGCTTTATACGCTGGTGTTTATTTATGCACATCATTTCTGGGCCGCCGCCAGTGAACAAGCCGTGCGCGGACAGCCAGAATTACTGCTGTTTTTACTGCCGGGATGTTTGATGGCGCTACTGCAGCCGGAAAGTCCACTTATCAGCACCTTGTGGGTAGCACTGGGCGGTACGCTGCTGGGCATGATGTGGTTGATGCTGGCGGTAACGATGACACACAGCGGCTTGTTGATTGTGGCCTGGAGTTTGAGTGCGCTGTTTTGGGCGGGCTGTGGTGCGCTGCTGGTGCGCTTGCTGCGGATTATGCTGGCGATGCGTGCCGAATAGCACCAGTAAAAACGGGCCCGCAGGCCCGTTCTCTTATGCTTCGATACCCAGGTTTTCTTTGGTCCAGGCAGCGAATTCGGTGTAACCACCAATGTGCTGATCGTCGAGGAAAATCTGCGGCACGGTTGTTACCGGCTTGCCGGCACGGGCTTCCAGATCGGCTTTAGTAATGCCGGTGGCCTGAATATCCACGTACTGATAGTTAAAATCGTCGCGCTCGCTGGTCAGCTTAGCCGCCAACTCTTTCGCACGTACGCAGTAAGGGCAGCTAGAACGGCCAAAAATCACTGCAATCATTGCTTCTCTCCTTCCGCTGCTGTTTTGTGACTAGAATCACATCACAGCGTGAATAATGCGTCACATCATGCCCGCCCATCCTGCTTAAAGGAAGAAGAATATACCTGTTACTCTAATGTGCATCGTCTATGTCATTATTTTAAAAGACGCTAAAACTGATTGGACGCCAAAGGAACCATCGCATGCGTAATCTCGCCACATTACCCAAACCCGTGTTGCTGCTCGAAGTGCTCGGCGTGCTTGCCGTGATTGGCGCATTGTTGCTCACCAACGATTGGGTGAGCGCACCTGATTTCATCGCCAAAAAGCCGCTGGCGACGCTGCTGTTTTTTCTCGGCATCGCGCTGATGCTGCCTGCCGCATGGATGATGATGTGGCGCACGGCCAAGGCGATGGCCCCGCAACTGTTCAATCATTCCAACAAAAAGAAGTAACCACCGGAGAGGATTTATGACGCCGACTATCGATTTACTGTGCAGCCACCGTTCCATTCGCGCTTTTACCGAACAGGGCATTGATGAGGCGCAACGCAGCGCCATCATTGCAGCGGCACAAGCGGCTTCGACCTCCAGCTTTTTACAGTGCTCCTCGATTATTCGTATCACCGATGCCGCAAAGCGCGAGCAGCTGGTCCAGCTGACCGGCGGCCAGCCGTGGGTCAGCGCGGCGGCAGAGTTTTGGGTATTCTGCGCGGATTTCAATCGTCATCAGCAGATCTGCCCGGATGCGCAACTTGGCCGTGCCGAACAGCTGCTGCTCGGCTGCGTTGATACCGCGCTGATGGCGCAAAATGCCATGGTAGCGGCGGAATCGCTGGGCCTTGGCGGCGTATTTATTGGCGGGATCCGCAACAGCATCGCTGAAGTGACCGAGCTGCTTGAGCTGCCGAAGTTTGTGCTGCCGCTGTTCGGCTTCTGCGTGGGGCATCCGGCTGATGCGCCGGACGTCAAGCCACGTATGCCGCAAGCGATGCTGGTGCATGAAAATAGCTATCAGCCCGTCGATAAAAACCTGCTGGCACAGTACGATGAGCAAATTACTGCCTATTATCAGCAACGTGATAGCAACCAGCGTTCCGAAACCTGGAGCCAGCTGATTCAGCGCCTGATTATTAAAGAAACGCGTCCCTTCATTCTGGATTACCTGCATCAGCAGGGTTGGGCGACGCGCTAAGCACAAGGAACTCTGCAATGAAAATGGCCATTCTCACTCGCGATGGATCGATCTATTCGTGTAAGCGTCTGCGCGACGCCGCGGAGGAGCGTGGTCATCAGGTGCAGATTATCGATCCGCTCTCCTGCTACATGAACATCAATTCCGATTCGCCCGCAGTGCACTATCGCGGCGAGGCGCTGGGGCATTTTGATGCGGTGATCCCGCGCATCGGCACCGCCACCACCTTTTACGGCACCGCGGTGCTGCGCCAGTTTGAGGTGCGCGGCAGCTATCCACTCAATGAATCGGTGGCCATTACCCGTGCGCGCGACAAGCTGCGTTCGCTGCAGCTGCTGGCGCGTGAGGGCATTGATATGCCGATCACCGGTTTTGCTTCTTCGCCGGATGATACCGATGATTTGATTGCGATGGTGGGCGGTGCACCGCTGGTGGTGAAGCTGGTGGAGGGCACGCAGGGCATCGGCGTGGTGCTGGCGGAAACGCGTCAGGCGGCGGAGAGCGTAATCGATGCTTTTCGTGGTCTCAACGCGCATATTCTGGTGCAGGAGTTCATTAAAGAAGCGCAAGGGCGCGACATTCGTTGTCTGGTAATCGGCGATGAAGTGGTGGCAGCGATTGAGCGCGAGGCGAAAGAGGGCGATTTTCGTTCCAATCTGCATCGCGGCGGCAAAGCGCGCGCCGTGCAGATCACCGATCAGGAGCGGGATATCGCGGTAAAAGCCGCCAGCACGCTGGGGCTGGAAGTGGCTGGCGTGGATATCCTGCGCGCCCAGCGTGGCCCGCTGGTTATGGAGGTGAACGCCTCGCCGGGACTGGAAGGGATTGAGGGCATTACCGGTTTAGATATCGCCACCATGATGATCAAGTGGATTGAGCAGCACGCTTGCCCCGGCTATCGTCCTAAAACCGGCGGCTAACCCGCGCTTTTCA
The DNA here is from genome assembly GCF_013385945.1 of Pantoea sp. B9002. Lineage (NCBI taxonomy): Bacteria > Pseudomonadati > Pseudomonadota > Gammaproteobacteria > Enterobacterales > Erwiniaceae > Pantoea > Pantoea sp. B9002. Next base: position 190,433 of record NZ_JACAPA010000009.1, on the reverse strand, counting down.
GCGGTTTTCGTGGCATCCAGATCGGTTTTTCCGTAAGCTAAGGCGCTCATTTCTTCACCCCACAGGATATTACGATGGATTCACTGGTCGTTCCGGACATTGACGTGCTGCGTCGCTGGCTGGATCAACAAAATATCACCTGGTTCGAATGCGATGCCTGTCAGGCACTGCACCTGCCGCACATGCAGAATTTTGACGGGGTGTTTGATGCAAAAATTGACCTGGTGGATAACGTTATCCTCTTCTCCGCGCTGGCAGAAGTAAAACCTACGGCGCTGATTCCGCTGGTGGGCGATCTCTCGCAGATCAACGCCAGCTCGCTGACCATTAAAGCCTTTGTTGATATTCAGGACGACAATCTGCCCAAGTTGATTGTCTGCCAGTCGATCAGTACCAGCGCCGGATTAACCTTCGGTCAGTTCTCCCACTTTATGAAGCAGAGTGAAGAGGGCGTTTCCATGGTGATCATGGAAGCTTTTGCTAACCACTTGCTGGTGGTAGAAGAAGAAAATGAACCCGCACCCTTGAGTTCAGCCCACGCCATGCTGCATTGATTTATTCGCTTTTTGAAAAGGCTATTAATCGATAGCCTTTTTTTTATACAAAAAACCATTGGTCATTCTCATTAATGTGAGATGCATTGCATATTGTTTTTGCAGAATATTATGAGTTTGTAAAACAAGACATTTCGCATCCAGATAACCCTTATGAAGCATTAGCGTGGCTAAGCATTTTTGCATGCTTTGCTAATTTTATAAGGTTTAATTAATGGACTATTTATCTAGCTTCAAAGTTATCGCTCCTGGTATTCCAGATGTATATGGCACCTCGCAAATATGGTCAGATGATCCGTCAAAAAGCTGGCGTGTAATTGTGGAGCCCATAGAGGCTGGCGGAACATTAGAAATATATTTCGATGGCAATATCTATAAAGTTCCCGTTCCCGCCTCTGGCGAAATTTCCTGGATTCCGCCCTATCCGGCGGCAGATGGTCAATATGCGGTGACTTTTCGCACTATAGATCGCGCAAACAATATCAGTGAACCTGAGGTTGTTATTTATAATATTGATACCAGCGCGCCTGAAAAGCCGAAGTTATTACAAATTACTGATGATGAAGGCAGAAGTAAGGGCAACCTTTCACCCCACGATATCACGGACGACAAACAACCTACATTAAGTGGAAGTGCCACACCAGGCGATATTATTACTTTGTATGACGGCGACGTAGCGATTGCCAGTGTACTCGCCAACAGTGATGGTTCATGGCAATTCACGCCACTACTGCAAGAAAAAACCTACCTCTTTTCGGTGGAATCAGCAGATCGTTTTGGGCGAATCAGTGGTAAATCTGAATTATTTCCCCTGACGATTACTGAAGCGTCGGAGCCTGATCAGGCGACGATTCATCATGCCATTGATGATTTCGGTCCGTATAAAGGTTTATTACAGGATGGCGCAATTACCGATGATTTAACGCCGAAACTGGTGGGTGAAGCCACGCCAGGATCAGTGGTCTGGATCCGCTACTCCACCTCAAATCAGGAACAAGGGCCGTTATTCAGCGTACGTGCAAACAGTGAGGGTGAATGGGAATTCACGCCTGACAATCTTGCTTATGGTCAGTGGACTTTTTACGTGGGTAACGCGCCAGATAATCTGGATATGGCTAACGGTTTCCACCTTTCGCTGACTAACCCGCAAATGCAAAAACCAGTTATTGTTCAGGCATTTGATGATATGGGGGCCTATCAGGGTGTGGTTAAACATAATGGGCTAACCGACGATACCACGCCGCAACTACAGGGACGCGCTGAAGCGAACAGTCTGGTTTATATCGCTATTCGCGGCACAGATGGCAAACTCAAGGCGCTGGGAACCGCCCAGACAGACCACGCCGGATTCTGGACATTTGATGTGGTGTCCCAGAACTATGGCAAATGGGATTTCTATGTCGGACATGGTATGAGCAGTCTGGATCTTCTGCATCCCTTTACCTTAACCATCGGCAGCCATGCGGCGTTGCGTCCAATGATTCATTACGCGCTGGATGATTACGGCCCCGAGCACACAGTGGTGCGTTCCGGCGGGCAAACTGATGATCCCACCCCAGAACTGCATGGCAAAGCGGAAGCTAACAGCCTTATTTTTATCCGCTATGGATTAACAGGCCACAACGACAGCCAGATTGTATCGGTCACTGTATCAGCAGACGGGACATGGCAATGGACGCCGGTTCTGGCCAGCAATGGGCAGTGGCAGTTCAGCACCAGTTATTCGCCGGACTTTAAAGACAAAACCGATTTCAATTTAACGTTGTCAAATGATGCCAGTAAACCGGTTATTTCCCACGTGGTCGATAATTACTATATTACGGAATATATCACCAATCATGGTGTAACAAATGACAGTACCCCAACCCTCTATGGCACCGCAGAAGCAAATAAACGCGTACAGATACAGATATGGTCAAAAGATAATAATAACTGGATTGATATCGGTTATACCAATGTTGACCGTTATGGTAACTGGAGTTTTGAATCACCTCGATTAGGAAATAACGGAATATGGGAGTATCGCGTTAAGATATCCGGCACGCAAGGTGGCTGGTCAGATGTATTTAGTTTGAGTTATTCCAACACAGTTTATACCCCGTTCATTCTCAGTGCGCTTGATGATCAGGGGCGTGACATCGGAGAGGTGCAGCGTGGAGAAAAGACCGACGATCGTGGCCTGACATTACACGGCAAAGGCAGTTTAGGTAATCATATTGAATTAGAATACCGCCTTGCCGGTAATAATAGTTGGTTAAAAGGTGGCAAAGCTATCATTGATAATAATGGCTTTTGGTCAATTGATGCTCCGGAGGTGAATAAGAACGGTGTTTGGGAATATCGCGTTAAGGCCACCAATGGTGACAGTTCCAGCGGCTGGTCGGCTACTTATAGTGCCAATGTTGTTGAAGGGGGAAAATGGGAAACTGAAGACTTCTCTGGTTATGCCGTGGGCAGTTTTACCGAAGTGTATGGCGAGCAATTTACGTTGCGAACCCTTAACCCTGGTACGCGCACGGCCAAAGCGGCCATCAATTATTCAAAACAGTTGGTGTTATCCGACGCGGCAGGCAATAGCGACAATTCTTTGACGGAAGTTGCCTTAACAACGCCAGCGAGTGCTATCTCATTTGATGCGCAGGTGTTTAAAACCAACAGCCCCAGCGCCTGGTTTAATGTCATCGTTTACCTGGACGATGGTTCAACGCGTACCTTCAATTTACTGGGCGGTGAGAGTGAATATCTGAGCCAGCAGGGCTTTAACAGCCAATGGGGAACGTTCAGCTATCACGCGCCTGAAGGGCAAAACATCACCCACTTTGTCTTTAATGCCGACAATAATTCTTATTACTATCACACCACGTGGCTGCTGGATAATTTTGCTATGCAGTATCCAAATGGCGGTGAGCCGGAGATTTTCTATTTCCGCGATACCACCGGAACCCATACCGGTGTGTTTGGCGCTGGCATGGAAACCGATGATCGTCAGCCCGAGCTGTATGGCAAAGCCTCTGCGTATGAACTGGTGTGGATCCGTTATGGTAAAGCAGGCGATAGCAGCACGCAATTAGCCTCAGTAAAGGCGGATAAAAATGGGGAATGGGTCTTTACCGCGCCACTAAGCAGCAATGGCGAGTGGCAATTTATGGCAGCATCCTCGCCCGACGCGTTTAACAGCAGCACAGTATTCAATCTTATCGTCACCGATTATTTAGAACATGCGCGCATTCTCACGGTTATTGACGATTACGGCAGCAAAACCGGCTTCATTGCGGATGGCAGCGCCACGAATGATGCCACGCCAACCCTGAAAGGCCAGGGCATTCCAGGCGATGTGGTGCAGATACAATATCGTATGGTCGGTAATCCTTATTGGGTTGTTGCAGGAACGGCCCGGGTAAACAGTGTTGGTGAGTGGGTCTTCGAGTCACCGCGCCTGAACAATAATGGGGTGTGGGAATATCAGGTGAAGGACGGCGGCGCGCATGAAAATGCCTGGTCTGACGCTTATACCATCGGCTATGCCGCATACTCCAGCACGCCATCCATCATGATCGTGACTGACAATGCGGGCACATTACAGGAGGGTGTTGCCAATGGTGGCTCAAGCGATGATAAAACGCCGACGTTAGAAGGCCGCGGAACACCGGGAAGCCTGATAGAAATCCAGTATAAAAGTGGTGGCTATAGCTGGGTGAATATTGGCAGCGCGATGGTGGACAATCAGGGATATTGGTCATTCGTGTCGCCAACGTTGCCAAAAAATGGTGTTTGGGAATTCCAGGCGCGCTCAACCTACGGTGATAGCTTTACTGGATGGTCGGCCAGCTATAAATATGAGTTGGTTGAAGCGCGTGATTGGGCGATTGAAGACTTCTCGACATTCACCAACGAACCTTTCGTCAGCAAGGAAGGCGCGCTCTTTACCATCAGCAGCAGCGGCGGTAACAGCAGCAATCGGCCGTATATCAACTATACCAAGCAACTGGTTATCAGTGATGCGCGTGGCACAAGTGACCATGCATTGACCGATCTCGTCTTGAAGCAGCCTGCCAGCAGCGTCTCTTTTGATGCCACGCTATTCGCCACAGTGTATAGCGGCAGCTTGTTCCAGCTTAAGCTGACGTTAAGCGATGGTACAACGCGTGACTTCAACTTATTGGCTGGGGAATCAGAGATGATCTCCCGCCAGTCATTGAGCTCAACCTGGGGAACCTTTACCTTTGATGCGCCAGCAGGAGTAACAATCACTCAGCTGACTTTCCAGGCGGATAACAACAGTTATTACTACAACCAGACCTATACGCTGGATAACTTCCGTTTGCTGCCAGCTGAAAATGTGCCGGTTAAAGTCACGTATGCTGAAGATGACAACGGATTGATTCAGGGCAACCTGTTTACCGGAGATATCTCTGATGACCTGACACCTGTGTTACACGGTAAAGCCGCCGCGCATAGCTGGGTGTGGATCACATACAGGCTGGCAGACGGCAGCTATCAAGATACAGCAAGTGTGCAGGCCGATGTAGATGGGAACTGGGTATGGCAGGCATCGCTTGCGCAGAATGGTCTCTGGCAGTTCACCGCACAGGACAACCCGCATGACATCAGCGTTATGCCACCGTTTGAACTGAAAATTGACAGCTCACGCGATTATCCACGCATTAGTTATGCGCTGGATGACTACGGAACGACCCGCTATATATCCGATAATGGCGTGACCAATGACAGTACATTGTTACTCAAAGGTACCGCCACACCGGGTGAAATCCTTGAGTTACGGCGCAGTCTGGAAGGACGTGATAGCTGGCTGACCATCGGCTCAGTTATTGTGGATGCGCATGGCAACTGGCTGTTCCCTGCTCCTGCGCTTAATCAGAATGGCGTCTGGGATTTCCAGGTGAAAACGGCCAGCAGTGGCTGGTCAGAGAGTTTCACTGTGAGTTATTCCTCCTCACTGCCTTACGCCAGCATTAGTTACGTGACGGCTGACGATCAGGGCTTTATTACGCCCATTGCCCCGCTGGGTGTAACACAAGATACAACGCCAACCCTAAGTGGCAAGGGCGGCGCTGGAACCTGGGTGGAGATCGAGTATAACCGTGGGGGCAACAGCTGGATCAAAGCGGGGAGTGCCGTGGTTGATAACAACGGCGACTGGACCTTTACCTCGCCGGAATTAGATAAGACCGGCGTCTGGAATTTCCGTGTTCGAAGCACCAACGGAGATTACTCGAGCGGATATTCCGCCACGCGTCAGCTGAAGCTGGAAGCTGCAGGTGAGTGGCTGCGTGAAGAGTTCACCGGATTTAAAGCGGGAACCTTTACCCAGGCGGAAGGCGATCTGTTTATGATTCGTGTGCTGGATGGCATCAATGCCACTAACCCACCGCAAATTACCTACAACAAACAGCTGATGTTAACGGATAGCTATCGCCCATTTGATTATTCGCAGACGGAAATGGTGTTCAAACAGGAGGTGGGCTCGGTCTCATTCGATGCCTCCGGTTTTGTCAGTAATTACAGCGCGGGCTGGTTCCGGGTATTTGTTCGCTTTAATGATGGTAGCGAAGAGCAATTTGACCTTAATGGGCAGGAGACACCGTGGTTTACCCGTGAAGCCCTCAACAGCACATGGGGCAATTTCTTCTATACCGCTGAAGCAGGCAAGCTTATTACCAGCCTGGTTTTTGATACCAATAACAACACGACGTATTACGGCCAGTATTGGTATCTGGATAATTTCAAAGTGGCGCCACCCGTATCACACTTGCTGGAAACCAACACCTGGCTGGAGTTTGATGCCGGCATTCTCGATGCGGGTGCCGTGTTGTCGTTGGATAATCTGCTGGAAAAAGTCGGACATGAGGCAAATGCGAAAGCCAGTATGCTTGATCTGACGGATGGCGCAGCACAAACGCTGCAATTGACCCAGCAGGATATTCTGGACCACGGTGAAAAGTCCCTGTTTGTGATCGATGGTAAGAGGCAGTTGATCGTAAAAGGCGACGAGAACGACACCATTAAACTGAGTGATATCGTGTCGGACAATAATCAGGCGTGGATACAGCAACAGGGGCAAGTGACGGTTGCGGGTGTTGAGTATCAGGTTTATCGCCATGAAAACAACATCACTGAGCTGCTGGTGCAAAAAGAGGTCCATGTTATTTAAAGCGCGGTATTAAAATCATCTTCAACCTAAGTCGTCGGGTTAATCAGCCCGACGGCTTTTTTTTGTTCATTTTCTTTAAAAATAAGCACAGCGGAAACAATGCTTTATTCTGCACTTTCCCCTTTATTGCCAGATATTAGTCGTGCTTTATGCCACTAGTGCCAAACCCCATAGCAGAAACATGCATAACTTATCGCAAAAAGGCGTTTTTTAAGCTGGGATCTGGTGAAGGTGGTGCGGGGGGGCTATTCTTGCGGGGCTGCTTGAGACGTGCAACCTCAGCGCAGGTATAGGTTTTTGCTATTAAACTCATGATGAATATTGATTCATTGTGTGCCTGTGATTTAACAGAAAACGCAACGTCCGGATCGCCGTGTATGCAGCGTTGTGATGACCCGCTCAGGAGGAAGTAAAACATGTTCAACCAACGTAAAAAATGGTTGTCAGGTGTGGTTGCTGGTGCATTGATGGCTGCGGCCGGCGGTGTGCAGGCCGAAGGCAGTACGGTACATGTGTATAACTGGTCCGATTATATCGCGGCGGATACCGTGCCGAACTTCGAAAAGCAGACCGGCGATAAAGTGGTGTATGACGTCTTTGATTCCAACGAAGTGTTGGAAGGCAAATTAATGGCGGGCAGCACCGGATACGACGTGGTGGTGCCGTCATCGAGCTTCCTCGCGCGTCAGCTGCAATCAGGCGTGTTCCAGGAGCTGGATAAGAGCAAGCTGCCGAACTACAAAAACCTCGATCCCGATCTGATGGCGAAAGTAGCCCAGCACGATCCGGGTAACAAATACGCGATTCCTTATCTGTGGGGCACCACCGGCATCGGTTATAACGTCGATAAAGTGAAAGCCGCACTGGGCAAAGATGTCCCGCTGGATAGCTGGGATCTGGTGCTGAAACCGGAAAACCTGGAAAAACTGAAAGGCTGCGGGGTGTCCTTCCTCGATGCACCGGAAGAGATTTTCGCTACCGTGCTGAACTACCTTGGCAAAGATCCTAACAGCTCTGACGCGAAAGATTACTCTGGCGCGGCGACCGATTTGCTGCTGAAACTGCGCCCGAACATCCGTTACTTCCACTCGTCGCAGTACATTAACGACCTGGCGAACGGCAACATCTGCGTGGCGATTGGCTGGTCGGGCGATATCCTGCAGGCGAAAGATCGTGCGGACAAAGCCAACAACGGCGTGCATCTCGGCTATATCGTGCCGAAGCAGGGCGCACTGGCATTCTTCGACATGTTTGCGATTCCAAAAGACGCGAAAAATGTGGAAGGTGCCTACCAATTCCTTAACTACATGATGGATCCAAAAGTCATCGCTGATGTTTCCAACAACATGAACTATGCCAACGGTAACAAAGCTTCGCTGCCGCTGATCAATGCGGACGTGCGTAACAATCCGGGCATCTTCCCAACGCCGGATGCCATGGCCAAACTGTTTGTGCTCAAGGTCCAGGATCCGAAACTGGATCGTGTGCGTACCCGTGCATGGACTAAAGTAAAAAGTGGTAAGTAATTCGTTCTGAACGATTATTGCCTGAAGACGACAGCAGAGGCGCAGTAATGGCCTCTGTTGTGCCATTTTTAGCGGCTGGCTGTGCCGCGCGATTTTAGCGCCGGAGAAATGTTAGTGAACGACGCGATTCCCCGCCCCCCAAATAAAACGGCTAAGGCGTTGACGCCGCTGCTGGAAATTCGCAACCTGACCAAATCTTTTGACGGCCAGCACGCCGTGGATGATGTCAGTCTGACCATTTACAAAGGTGAGATTTTTGCGCTGCTGGGCGCATCCGGCTGTGGTAAATCGACCTTGCTGCGCATGCTGGCGGGATTCGAACCGCCAACCAGCGGCCAGATTGTGCTGGATGGTCAGGATCTCTCGCATGTTCCGCCGTATCAGCGCCCGATCAACATGATGTTCCAGTCCTACGCACTGTTCCCGCACATGACGGTGGAGCAGAACATCGCCTTTGGCCTCAAGCAGGACAAACTGCCGAAAGGCGAAATCAGCAGCCGCGTCGAAGAGATGCTGTCGCTGGTGCACATGCAGGAGTTTGCCAAACGTAAGCCGCATCAGCTCTCTGGCGGCCAGCGTCAGCGTGTGGCGCTGGCGCGTAGCCTGGCGAAGCGTCCCAAACTGCTGCTGCTTGACGAGCCGATGGGCGCGCTGGATAAAAAACTGCGTGACCGCATGCAGCACGAAGTGGTCGATATTCTTGAGCGTGTCGGCGCCACCTGCGTAATGGTGACGCACGATCAGGAAGAAGCGATGACCATGGCGGGCCGCATCGCCATCATGAACCGCGGTAAATTCGTGCAGATTGGTGAGCCGGAAGAGATCTACGAGCACCCAACCAGCCGCTACAGCGCCGAGTTCATCGGTTCGGTGAATGTGTTTGAAGGTTTACTACGCGAACGCGGCGAAGAGGCGCTGATCATTGATGCGCCGGGCTTAGTGCATCCGCTGAAAGTGCAGACTGATGTTTCCGTGGTCGATAACGTACCGGTCCACGTGGCGCTGCGTCCGGAAAAAGTGATGCTGTGCGAAGAGGTGCCTGCCGATGGCTGTAACTTTGCCGTGGGTGAAGTGGTTCACATCGCCTATCTCGGCGACCTGTCGATTTATCACGTGCGTCTGCGCAGCGGCCAGATGATCAGCGCACAGTTGCAAAACGCCCATCGCTACCGCAAAGGCGCGCCAACGTGGGGCGATGAAGTGCGTCTCTGCTGGGACGCCGACAGCTGTGTGGTTCTGACGGTTTAAGGGGGCGATATGAGCCAGATTTCTCAACGCAGCGAGCCCGAAGTGGTGGGCACGCCGCTGCAGCGCTGGGCGACGCGCATCAAGATGCAGCACGGCCGCAAGCTGGTAATTGCCTTGCCGTATCTGTGGCTGATCCTGCTGTTCCTGCTGCCGTTCCTGATCGTGCTGAAGATCAGCTTTGCCGACATTGCGCGCGCCATTCCGCCCTACACCGATTTGGTCACCTGGGCCGATGGTCAGCTCAATCTGGTGCTCAATCTCGGTAACTACTTCACGCTGACCGACGATCCGCTGTATGCCGATGCGTACCTGACGTCGCTGAAAGTGGCGGGCATCTCCACCATTATCTGCCTGATGATCGGTTATCCGCTGGCGTGGGCGGTGGCGCACAGTAAGCCGTCAATGCGCACCATTCTGCTGCTGCTGGTGATCCTGCCGTCGTGGACCTCGTTCCTGGTGCGCGTTTACGCGTGGATGGGTCTGCTCAACAACAACGGCATTCTCAACCGCTTCCTGATGTGGCTCGGGGTTATCGATCATCCGCTGGTGATCCTCTACACCAACACGGCGGTGTATATCGGTATCGTTTACTGCTATCTGCCGTTTATGGTGCTGCCGATTTACACCGCGCTGACGCGTATTGATTATTCGCTGGTGGAAGCCTCGCTGGATCTCGGTGCACGCCCGTTGAAGACTTTCTTCAGCGTGATTGTGCCGCTGACCAAAGGCGGGATTATTGCCGGCTCGATGCTGGTGTTTATTCCTGCGGTCGGCGAGTACGTGATCCCGGAACTGCTCGGCGGTCCGGACAGCATCATGATTGGGCGTATTTTGTGGCAGGAGTTCTTTAACAACCGCGATTGGCCGGTAGCGTCCGCGCTGGCGGTGATCATCCTGTTGATTCTGATATTGCCGATTATCTGGTTCCACAAGCATCAGAACCGTGAAGTGGGAGAGAAAGAATGAGCCAGTTACCGACCATTCGCTCTCCGTGGCGCACCGTGATTCTGGTGCTGTGCTTTATGTTCCTGTACGCGCCGATGCTGCTGCTGGTGGTTTACTCCTTCAACAGTTCGCCGCTGGTCACGGTATGGGAGAGCTTCTCGTTCCACTGGTACAAAGTGCTGTTCCAGGATCAGGCGATGCTGGATGCGGTGGGGCTCAGCCTGACCATCGCCGCGCTCTCAGCCACCATGGCGGTGGTGCTTGGCACCATGGCGGCGGTGGTGATTGTGCGCTTTGGCCGCTTCCGGGGACATAACGGCTTCGCCTTTATGCTGACAGCGCCGCTGGTGATGCCCGATGTGATCACCGGTTTATCCTTGCTGCTGCTGTTCGTGGCGATGGGCAACACCTTTGGCTGGCCGAGCGATCGCGGCATGCTGACTATCTGGCTGGCGCACGTGACCTTCTGTACTGCTTACGTGGCGGTGGTGATCAACTCGCGTCTGCGTGAACTGGATCGCTCGATTGAAGAGGCGGCGATGGATCTCGGCGCAACGCCGGTGAAAGTGTTCTTCGTCATCACCGTGCCGATGATCGCGCCGGCGATTGTTACCGGCTGGCTGCTGGCGTTTACCTTATCGCTGGATGATTTGGTGATTGCCAGCTTCGTGACCGGCCCAGGCGCGACCACTTTGCCGATGGCGATTTTCGCCACCGTGCGTCGTGGCGTCAACCCGGAGATCAACGCTTTAGCCTCGCTGATTCTGTTTGTCGTCGGTTTAGTCGGTTTTATCGCCTGGCGCTTTATGGCGCACGAAGAAAAGCAGCGTTTACGCGATATTCAGAAAGCAAAACGTGGCTGAACGCCGTAACATTAAGGTCGCCATTAATGGCGACCCTACGTCGTAGGGTGCGCATTCATGCGCACCTCAGTCACGGAGCAATACCATGTCGGAAACCCTGAAACACGGTTCAATGATTAACGCCACGCCGGTGCCGGTAATGGTGGCGGGCAGCGCTATCATCATTACGCGCTGCCTCAGCGTGTTGATGCTGGCCAACGAACTGGGTTACGACGAACTCGCCAACTTCGTGCATCGCAGCGCGCAAGCCTGGGATTCCACCCTGATCTTTATCGCCAGCCAGCTGATTTTCCTGTTTGAACTGCGCTGCGCCTTTACTCTGATGCGCGGCAACAATCGTGGGCGCTGGGGCTATGTCGCAACGCAAATCATTGTACTGATCTACATGTTGATGGCATCGGTGGGCTGGATCTACCCGGAAATTTTTAGCATCCCCGGCGAAAGTAATGCGCAGATTATTCATCACACGCTGCTGCAAAAGCTGCCGGATGTGTTGGTGTTAGGGCTGCTGTTTGTGCCCGCCAGCAGTCGCGCTTTTTTCCGGCGCCGGTGATACAATCGCCCCCCATTTTTTCTCCCGATTCTGAATACAGGCATTTGCATGCATTGCGCGCTTTATGATGCCGGTCGCTGTCGTTCGTGCCAGTGGCTGGAAAAACCCTATCCGCAACAGCTCAACGACAAGCAGTCGCTGCTGGAACAACTGCTGGCTGAGAAGCCGGTGGGCGAATGGCTGCCGCCGGTGGAATCTGCGCAGCAAGGGTTTCGTAATAAAGCCAAAATGGTGGTGAGCGGGAGCGTGGAGCGGCCCATTTTCGGCATGGTGGCGCGTGACGGTGAACCGGTCGATCTCTGCGCTTGTCCGCTCTATCCCGACAGCTTCAGTGCGGTGTTCGGGCTACTCAAACCTTTTATCGCCCGCGCCGGTTTAACGCCCTATAACGTGGTCCGCAAACGCGGTGAGCTGAAGTTTCTGCTGCTGACGGAGAGTACGCAGGGCGGCATGATGCTGCGTTTTGTGCTGCGATCCACCAGTAAGCTACAACAGCTGCGCGATGCCTTGCCGTGGCTGCAACAGCAGCTGCCGCAGCTGAAGGTGATCTCTGCCAATATTCAGCCAGTGCATATGGCGATTCTTGAAGGCGATGAAGAGATTGCGCTGACGCCGGATCAGGCGCTGGCGGAGAGCTTTAATCAGGTGCCGCTCTATATCCGCCCGCAAAGCTTCTTCCAGACCAACCCACAGGTGGCGGCCGATCTCTATGCCAGCGCGCGCGATTGGGTCGCGCAGTTGCCGGTTAGCAGCATGTGGGATCTGTTTTGTGGCGTCGGGGGATTTGGCCTGCACTGCGCCACGCCCGAGATGCAGCTGACCGGCATCGAAATCAATGCTGAAGCCATCGCCTGTGCGCAGCAGTCGGCACAGCAGCTGGGATTAGACAAAGTGAGTTTTGCCGCGCTGGATTCCACGCAGTTCGCCACTTCGCGTAAAGCCGTGCCGCAGCTGGTGCTGGTGAATCCGCCGCGTCGCGGTATTGGCGCAGAGTTGTGCGCTTATCTCAGTGAAATGGCGCCGGATTACATTCTCTATTCCAGCTGCAATCCCAGCAGCATGGCGCAGGATATCGCGCGTCTGGTGGAGTATGAGGTGAGCCGCGTGCAGCTGTTCGATATGTTCCCGCATACCGCGCATTTTGAAGTGCTGTGTTTGCTTAAGAAGGGTGGAACAGCGTAACGTTCACCTGAACGGAGGACGTGCAGAACCTGCCAGGCGTCCGCCACGCTATCCCATAATGCTTATTCCGGGAACCACTTCTGATTGATTTGCTGCCAGGTGCCGTTGGCTTTCAACGCCACTAACGCGCTGTTCAGCTCGTTCAGCAGCGGCTCATTGCCTTTGCGCACCGCGATACCTAAACCGGTACCGAAGAAGTCGGTATCGGTGATGTGCTCGCCGACCGCGCTGAGATCTTCATTAGCCTTCAGCCACTGATTCACCACCGCCGTATCACCAAACACACCGTTCAGGCGACCGTTTTTCAGGTCGAGAATCGCGTTCTGATAGCTGTCATACGCCACCGCAATCACCTCCGGATGTTTCTCCAGCAGGTATTTCTGATGCGTGGTGCCGTTCTCAACGCCAACACGTTTGCCTTTTAACTGGCTGAAGTCGGTGAACTGGCCTTTATGCGCAATCACAATCGCCGAGTTAGCGTAGTAAGGCTGGGTGAAATCAACCTGCTTGCTGCGATCGGCGGTGATATCCATGCCGGAAATCACTGCGTCATAGCGACGGAATTTCAGCGACGGGATCAGGCTATCGAAGGCATTATTGGTGAAGGTGCAATCCGCTTTCATCTGCTGACACAGTGCTTTTGCCAGATCGATATCGAAGCCAACGATTTGGTTGTCGTGATCAAGGGATTCGAACGGGGGATAAGTGGCGGAAGAGGCAAAGCGGATTTTTTCCGCCGCATAAGCATTCATTGCCAGAGTTGCCAGCGCAGCAGCAACGATCCATTTTTTCATTATGTAACTCCTGTAAACCATGCCAGAGACGGAACGGGTTACACGATGCCAGTTAATGAATTTATATGCAATATTTTTGCTTATTAATTTAAATGAACAGCGGGCGCTTTTCGGGCTCCCGCTGGGGTGACATCAGTTACGGCGCTCAAATGCCAGCGCACGCTTCTCAACCAAACGCATCATCAGCGTCAGCAAGCCGTTAACCACCAGATAGATCAGGCCAGCGGCGGCGTACACCGAGATATCGTAAGTGCGGCCATACAGCAGTTGTCCGTGGCCCATCACTTCCATCAACGTAATGGTGTAAGCCAGCGAGGTACTTTTGAAGACCAGCACCACTTCGTTGGAGTAGGACGACAGGGCGCGCTTAAAGGCATACGGTAGCAGAATGCGCAGCGTATCTTTACGGTTCATGCCGAGCGCCGCGCAGGATTGCCATTGACCGGACGGAATGGCGCGCACCGCACCGTAAAACAGCTGGGTGGTGTAAGCCGCACTGTTGAGCGACAGCGCCAGCAGCGCACACAGCCACGGCTGCGACAGCAGATGCCACAACCACGGAATGTTCTGGATGCTGGGGAACTGGCCGGGACCGTAATAGATCAGGAAGATCTGCACCAGCAGCGGCGTGCCGGTAAACAGGGTGATATAGCCTTTCACCAGCCAATTGAGGACCGGCACTTTGAGCGCCAGCACGATGGTGCAGAGTACAGAGAGCAGCAATGCCGCAATCAACGATGCCACGGTCAGCGTCAGGCTGGTGTGTAACCCTTTCAGCAGCTCGGGTAAATAATCCAGCATGCTTTAAGCCCCTCGCTCGAAACGCGTGGTGCGCAATTCAATGCGGCGCAGCACGAACTGACTGAACAGCGTGATAATCAGATAGATCGCCGCCGCCACCAGATACCAGGTAAACGGCTCTTGTGTGCGCGTGGCAATGCTTTTGGTTTGCAGCATCAGGTCGTTCACGCTGATCAGCGATACCAGCGCGGTATCCTTCAGCAGCACCAGCCATTGGTTACCCAAACCAGGCAGCGCGTGACGCCACATCTGCGGCATGATCAGGCGCAGAAAAATCGCCGACTTTTTCATGCCCAGCGCCTGACCCGATTCCCATTGACCGACCGGCACCGCTTTCAGCGCGCCGCGCAGGGTTTGTGACGCATAGGCGGAATAGAGCATCGCCAGCGCAATCACACCACACAGGAAGGGACTGACGTCGAAGTTTTCAATCTGCACCTGCACCGGAATAGCAAACAGGCCAAGATTGATGTGGAAGCCATCGGAGAGCGTCAGCAGCAGCTGAGAAGCGCCGAAATAGATAAACAGCACCACCAGAATTTCCGGCAGGCCGCGAATCAGCGTCACCAGCGCGGTACCGAGCCACGCCAGCGGTTTCCAGCGCAGCGATTCCCAGCCAGCAAAAATCATCGCCAGCACAAGGCCGGCGATCAGTGCACAAACGGCAAGGCCGACGGTCATACCGGCGGCGCTTGCGAGTGGAATCATTTCATTCATCAGAAATTACTGCTGGAACCATTTGCTGTAGATGGTTTTGTAAGTGCCGTCAGCTTTGATCTTCTCCAGCGCCGCATTGAACTTGCCCTGCAGCTCGCTGTTGCCCTGACGCACGGCAATACCTAAGCCGGTACCGAAGTAATCTTTATCCGTCACTTTCTCACCCAGCGGCGCGAGGTTGGCGTTCTGCTTCAGCCACTCGTTGACCACGGCGGTGTCACCGAACACGGCGTCAATGCGGCCGTTTTTCAGATCCAGCACCGCGTTCTGGTAGCTGTCGTAAGGCACAACGGTGATGTCGCTGTGCTTGTCAGAGAGGTATTTCTGATGCGTGGTACCGTTCTGCACGCCAACACGTTTGCCTTTCAGCGCGGCCACGTCAGCCATTTTGCCTTTCTGCGCGATGAAGATGGCAGAGTTGTCGTAGTACGGCTTGGAGAACAGCACTTGCTTCTCACGATCTGGCGTGATGTCCATGCCCGCCATCACCGCGTCAAAACGACGGAACTTCAGGCTTGGGATCAGGCTATCGAACGCCTGATTGGTGAAGGTGCAGGTCGCATCCATCTCTTTACACAGCGCGTTAGCCAGATCGACATCAAAGCCCTGAATTTTGTTATCAGAGTCGACGAATTCAAACGGAGGATAAGAAGCCTCGGTAGCAAAACGCAATGTCTGTGCCGCTGAAGCGCTGAGGCTCAGGCCAGCAAGGAGGGCAGCAATTACAACTTTTTTCATTAGAAGCATCCTGACTTAATGCGAAAGATAATTAGCAAACGCGTCGGTTTGCGGCTGTGTAAAGTGGCTGGCATCGCCTTGCTCAACAATGTGACCGTTTTCCATATACACCACGCGGCTGGCGGTTTTACGCGCCACTTCCACTTCGTGCGTCACGATCACTTGTGTGATGTTGGTCTGGGCCAGCTCACGAATAATGCTGACGATCTGGGCGGTGATTTCGGGATCGAGCGCGGCGGTCGGTTCATCAAACAGCAGCACCTGCGGCTCCATCATCAGCGCACGGGCAATCGCGACGCGCTGCTGCTGGCCGCCGGAAAGATGCAGCGGGAAGCGATCGGCGTAGGGCGTCAGGCGCAGACGATCCAGCAGCTTTTCAGCACGCGCACGCGCGGCGTCCTTGCTGAGACCGAGCACGCGGCACGGCGCTTCAATCAGGTTTTGCACCACGCTCAGGTGCGGCCACAGATTGTATTGCTGGAATACCATGCCGACGTTCTGCCGCAGCTCGCGAATCGCGCTGTCGGAAGGGGCTTTGGTGAAATCAAACTGGTTGCCGGCAATCTGCAGGCTGCCGGAACGCGGTTGCTCCAGCAAATTGAGGACGCGCAGGAGCGAACTTTTACCCGCGCCACTCGGGCCGAGCAACACCAGCGTTTCACCCTGCGGACAAGCCAGGTTGATATCGAACAGCGCCTGATGGGCACCGTAAAAACAGTTTATGGCGTTTAGTTGAATACTCATGCGCAAAAAATGAATAGTAATTAGTGTCGCGGATTTTAACGTCACCAGAATAGTTATGCAATTGTGGTGGGTTAATATTTATTAAAGAGCAGTGAAACCTCCAAAGCGTAGCACAATATCGCGCAACTCAAGGTGGATGAGGGCTGGCGAGCCCAATTTAGTTCACAAAATATCAACAAAAAGCGCCGCAAGGATGCGGCGCGCTAATCAATGGTGTTAACTGCGGGAAAAGTGAACGGCTACTTTTTCGCTTCAAGTAGCTGTGTCAGCGAACCGCCGCCAACGTGTGGCACCTGGCCGACATAACGCACATCATCAACCACCCAGCAGGTGCCTTCGTGGATCATCAGCACTTCATCTTGCCAGGTTTTGCTGTCACGGCTCAGCTCAACGCGCAGCGGGATATTGCGCGCGTCGCGGTTAGGAATGGTGGATGCGCTGGCCACGTCCGCTGAAGTTGGGCCTTGCGCCAGGCTGGAGAAGAGATCGCCGCTGGTCCACGCCGCCGGTTTCGGGTTCTGGCTGCTGGCACTCAGCAGCTTCTGATACAGATGATCGCTGAGGTAAGGACGGTATTTTGCCAGCGTGTTGCTGTCTGGCAAACCTTGCGTCGGCTGGCTGACGCGTAAATCGTAGAACTGTTGCGCCACGCTGTCCGGACCACCCTCAACACAGGCAGCGGTGCGCGGGCCATTATCCTTAATGACTGGCTCAACGGTGGTACAAGCACTTAGCAGCAACGCCGCGGGTATAAGCAGCGCAAAGGCATTGTTTCTCATCTCGATTTCCTTATTGTTCACTGGCAAAGCGCCATTTTTAGCATAGAGTATAGCCTTGCTTTTACGCCTTACGAGCTATAACCCGCTGATTCAGAAAAGGAGAACACCATGAAATTTTCTACAACGCCTACGCTGGAAGGACACAGCATCAGTGAATATTGCGGCGTGGTCGCCGGTGAAGCGATTCTCGGCGCCAATATTTTCCGCGATTTCTTCGCCGGCATCCGCGATATCGTCGGTGGCCGCTCTGGCGCCTACGAAAAAGAGTTACGCAAAGCGCGCCAGATCGCCTTCAAAGAGCTGGAAGAACAGGCGAAAGCGCTCGGCGCCAATGCGGTGGTGGGCATTGATATCGACTACGAAACTGTCGGTAAAGAGGGCAGCATGTTGATGGTGAGCGTCACCGGCACCGCCGTGATTATTCGCTAATGCGCGTGGTTGTCCTGCTGGCGATGGCGCTGTTACTCAGCGCTTGTCAGTCATCGATTGAAGCGCGCCACGGTTACTGGGTGGATACCGCACATCCGGCGCAGGGCGCGCGACCGCGCATTAAGGTGGTGGTGATTCACTACACCGCCGAGGATTTCTCCAGTTCGCTGGCGACGCTGACCGATCGGGACGTTAGCGCGCACTACCTGATTCCGCAGCATCCGCCGCAGAAAAACGGCAAGGGCGTGGTGTGGCAATTGGTGCCGGAAAGCCAGCTCGCGTGGCACGCGGGCCCGAGTTTCTGGCGCGGCGCAACGCGCATCAATGACACTTCGATTGGTATTGAAATTGTTAACAGTGGTTATCGTCGAACCTTAACGGGTTTGCAGTGGCAGCCCTTCACGCCACAGCAGATCAGCGCGCTGGTGGCGCTGGTCGAGGACATCACCCAGCGCTACGGCATCGCGCCGGAAAATGTGGTCGGACACAGCGATATCGCGCCGCAGCGTAAGCAGGATCCCGGTCCGCTGTTTCCGTGGCAGCAGCTGGCAGAGCAAGGTTTAGGCGCGTGGCCCGAGCAGGCAACGGTGCAGCGCTATCTTAACGGACGCGCGGCGGATGAAGGCGTGGATCAGGCAGAACTGCTGGATGCGCTGCAGCGCTATGGCTACGACGTTGCGGCGGCGACCACGCCGCAGATGCAGCGCAGGTTGATTGCGGCGTTTCAGATGCATTTCCGCCCACGTGATTATCGCGGCATCGCCGATGCGGAAACCCTGGCGATTGCCCGCGCATTATTAGCGAAGTACGGTGCGGCGCAGTGATGCGCCGCATTGGTCGCCATAGCAGTGGTCGCCATGAATGGCGACCCTACGATGTTTACTGCTGCAGGAATGCCTGCCAGTGCGCTACCAGCCGTTGCAGATCCTGACGGCTGACATCCAGATGCGTGACAATACGCGTCACGGGCCCAACGCTGATTAGCACATCGCCTGACTGCATCCAGCTTTTCAGCGCTTCAACTCTCTCTGATGGCACCTTCACAAACAGCATGTTGGTGTGCTGATTGAGCACTTCAACGCCGATGGCGCTGAGCTGCTCGCCTAGCCACGCCGCATTATCATGATCCTCTTTGAGACGCGCGACATTGTGCTTTAACGCATATAGCCCCGCTGCGGCCAGAATGCCCGACTGACGCATGCCGCCGCCGGTCATTTTGCGCCAGCGACGCGCTTGCTCAATGTAGGCCTCATCGCCACACAGCAGCGAACCAATCGGCGTGCCGAGGCCTTTTGACAGGCAAATGGTTAAGGTGTCGCAGTAACGCGCAATTGCTTCCAGCTCCACATTCTGTGCCACCACGGCGTTAAAAATACGTGCGCCATCAATGTGCAGCGCCAGCTTATGCTCGCGGGTGAATGTCCAGGCTTGCTCCAGATAGCTCAGCGGCAGCACTTTACCGTGATGGGTGTTTTCCAGGCTCAACAGACGCGTGCGGGCGAAGTGGAAATCGTCGGGTTTGATGGCGGCGGCCACATCCGCCAGTGGCAGGGAACCATCTTCCGCATGCAGAATCGGCTGCGGCTGAATGCTGCCGAGCACTGCGGCACCGCCAGCTTCATATTTGTAGTTGTGCGCCTGCTGACCCACGATATATTCATCGCCGCGCTGACAGTGACACAGCAGCGCTACCAGATTAGCTTGCGTGCCGGTGGGGAAGAACAGGGCGGCGGCTTTGCCGCTCAAGCGTGCGGCTTCGACTTCCAGTGCGTGTACGGTGGGGTCATCGCGGTAGACATCATCGCCGGTTTCGGCTGCCATCATGGCATCGAGCATGGCAGCACTCGGGCGGGTTACGGTATCACTGCGTAAATCGATCACGTCGCTCTCCTGAAATAAAAAAGCGGGCGAAGCGCCCGCGTTATCATCATGTTTGGCCTGAATTGTTTTACCTCAGCCAGTTGGTTTTCGCCAGCTCCACGATCTCATCACCGCGCCCATTCAGAATGGCACGCATCATGTAGAGGCTGAAACCTTTGGCCTGCTCGGCTTTGATCTGCGGCGGCATCGACAACTCTTCCTTGGCGGTAATCACGTCAAGCAGCACCGGACCATCATGCGCAAAGGCTTCCTGCAACGCGCCGTTGAGATCGGAGGCTTTCTCGACGCGAATGCCTTTGATGCCGCAGGCGGCGGCGATGGCGGCGAAATCGGGGTTTTCGAGGTCGGTGCCGTCGGTCAGATAGCCACCGGCTTTCATCTCCATCGCCACAAAGCCCAGCACGCTGTTATTAAAGATCACCAGTTTCACCGGCAGTTTGAGCTGCGCCACCGAAATGAAATCACCCATCAACATGCTAAAACCGCCGTCGCCGCACAGCGCCACCACCTGACGCTGCTTGTCCAGCGACTGTGCGCCTAACGCCTGCGGCATGGCGTTGGCCATCGAACCGTGATTGAACGAGCCGATTAAACGACGTTTGCCGTTCATCTTCAGATAGCGCGCCGCCCACACGGTTGGCGTGCCGACGTCGCAGGTAAAGATGGCGTCGTCATCGGCGTATTCGCTGATTTGCTGGGCCAGATATTGCGGGTGAATCGCCAGCTTATCGTTAGCAGTGGCCAACTCGTCCAGCCCTTTGCGCGCATCGACATAATGCTCCAGCGCTTTGTCCAGATGCTGGCGATCGGTTTTGCTGGTGAGCTGCGGCTGCAGCGCATGCAAGGTGGTTTTGATGTCACCCACCAGCGCCATATCCACATGGCTGTGTGAGCCAAGGCTGCCCGGATTAATGTCGATCTGGATGATTTTGGCATCGGCCGGATAGAAGGCGCGATAGGGGAATTGCGTCCCCAGCAGCACTAAGGTATCGGCATTCATCATGGCGTGGAAACCGGAGGAGAATCCAATCAATCCGGTCATGCCGACATCGTAAGGGTTATCGTATTCGATGTGCTCTTTACCGCGCATCGCATGCACAATCGGCGCTTTCAGCGTTTCTGCCAGCTTCACCACTTCGGCGTGCGCGCCAGCGCAGCCGCTGCCGCACAGCAGAGTGATATTTTTCGCTCCATTCAGCGTTTCGGCTAACGCTGCCACTTCGCTGGCGGTTGGCACCACGTGCGGCAACTGCGGCGGATACCATTCGCTGCGTGCGCTTTCCGGGGCCGGCTGCAACGCCACGTCGCCGGGGATCACAATCACCGATACGCCACGATTAAGAATCGCTTTACGCATCGCAATGCCCAGCACCTGCGGCAGCTGCTCCGGATTGGAAACCAGCTCGCAATAGTGGCTGCATTCACGGAACAATTCTTGCGGGTGGGTTTCCTGGAAATAGCCGCTGCCGATTTCGCTGGAAGGAATGTGGGCGGCGATCGCCAAAACCGGAACGTGGTTACGGTGGCAATCAAACAAGCCGTTGATGAGATGTAGGTTGCCCGGTCCACAGGAACCGGCGCATACCGCCAATTCGCCGCTGATTTGAGCTTCGGCGCCGGCCGCGAAGGCCGCCACTTCTTCATGGCGCGTCGGCATCCATTCGATGGTGCCCATGCGATTCAGGCTGTCGCTCAGCCCGTTAAGTGAGTCACCGGTGACGCCCCAAATGCGTTTTACGCCGGCGTTTTCCAGGGTTTTTGCCAGCATTGCCGCCACAGTTTGCTTCATCGTTATGCTCCTTTCTGGTGTTGAGCCATCCATGCTGATGGCGAAAACGTGTCAGTCAGAAAGCGTAGACGATGAAGCTGGCGTGTAGCCGTGAAAAAATGCGGTGTAAGTCACTCAGAAAAGAGAACAAGCCCCTTGCGGGGCTTGAGGAAGGATTACTGCACGATGTGAGTGATCGCCTGAATGAAGGTGTTACATAGCCTGCTTATCGTCTGCTCACTCAACTCGCCGGCATCGTAAAACAGTGACAGGTGGAGTTGATCGGCTTCCGGGATTAAGCACAGCACCGTTTGATGATTGCTGCCGCTGACGTTATCCAGCGGCGTCAACGTAAACGGCAGCTCGCCAATCTGCGCACTGGGCATGCTTTCAAACACAAACAGACTGCCAAAAGGTGACGTGGGCTGCCAGTCGCTGTCGTAATGATTCAGTTCATGGAAAGCGTACTGTTGCCGATCCGGCTGACTGTCTGCGATTTGAGCTAACAGCGTGCTCGCGGACTGCTGACGAATTGCCTGCAGACGCAATACCGGGCTGGCGACAAACAGCCCCACCAATTGGGCGATGTTATTAATATCCGCTGGACGCTCGCTCATAGTGGTACCAATAACGACATCATCGCACTCCAGCATCTGCGCCAGCGCTTGCATCCAAGCCAGTTGCGTAATCTGGTTCGGCGTGAAGCCGGTATGCGCCGCATAATGGTGCAATGCGGCAGTCTGATCGGGACTTAGGCTATGCGCGAACTTGCGCATGCGCTTTTCACGCGTCAGATCGATGGATGGTACATCATCACAGGCTAAACGCTGATTCATCGGCGCATCAGATAAATAGCCTGACCAGAATCGATCCGCTGCCGCAACGTCAAACTTTTGCAGCCACTGCGGGAACGCAGCAAAGCTGAGTGGCGTAAAATGAACGGCCTCGCCGCGTAACCGCCGCTGATAATCCTCCAGCAGACTGGAGAGGATATTATTCAGTGACCAACCATCAAACAGCACATGGTTGAAGGTTTGGATCATGTAGTGTTCGCTGGCACTGACGCGTACCACAATCACGTTCATTAATCCTGGTTGATCGATTGCCATAGGCCGGTTGCGCTCAGCTAACATGCGCAACTGCAACGCTGCGGGCAGTTGTTCGGCATCCCGCGTAGACCAGTCTTCCACGATCACCGGGAAAGCGATCTGTTTGCAGACAAAGGCTAATGGGCGTCTGCCATTACGGCTTTCGATATAACCGGTTCGCAGTACATCGTAACGTCGTGCCGCGTATTGCCAGGCTTCGGCCATCACCTGCGGATTAAAGTCACCGTCAATGCGAATGATGTTCTGATCAATCTGGAAATCCGGATTGATGCGGTTGAAATAGATCAACTCGCGCTGTGTATCGGTGGAAGGGTAAAGATTTTCAAGCTCAGTACGTTGCTGCAGGCTGTCTAGCGTCTCCATTGAGATATCGCAATCCGGGAAATCAGATGGGCTAAACCAGCTATTGCCGGCTTGCTGGTGGCGGTGGCAATGCGCTACGAGAGTCTCCAGTGTCTCTGCGAAGCGGGCCACAATCTGCGCGTTGATTGCTGCTGGTAGACCAGAATTGACGTTAATCAGCAATTCATCTCCTTCAATACTCACAACGAAATCAAGCAGGTTATGTGAGGTATTTTCTGGTGCGCTTTGCTCGCCACGACCATAGGGCAAAATCATCCATGGCTGCTGCTGCGCGCCACTAATCTGGCCGAGATAGTTGAAGCTAATGGCTGGCAGTTCATGTTTTTCTAACATTGGCGGCGTGTCAGCTGCTGCGAATTTTAATGCGCCATAGCCGAAGCCTTTGGTGGGAATGGCGCGCAATTGATCTTTGATGCTCCGCAGGCTTTGCACTTCGTCGGCATGGGTGCGCAGGCACAGTGGGAACAGCGTGGTGAACCAGCCGAGCGTGCGGCTGACATCGGCCTGTTCAGCAATGCTTTCCCGACCGTGCCCTTCCAGCGTGAGGTAAGAGGCCGCTTGCCCATGCCAGCTTTGAAGTGCGTGGCTTAACGCAGTGAGCAAAAAATCACCCACTTCGGTGTGATAGACGTGATGTACGTTATGCAGCAACCGACCGGTTAGCGTGGCTGACAGGCGCTGAGTGATCTGCTGGCGTGCAGTTTGACGAGTAGCCTGCTGCCAATAGTCAGGTTGTCCTGCTATTTGCTGCTGCCAGTAGTTCACTTGCGCCAGGTTCTGTGCGGCATAATCGCTAGTACACTGCACCCACTGACGATAGCTGGTGGCTTTGCTCTCCAGCGCGTTGCCTTCATATAACGTCTGCAAATCACTGGCGACGATGCGCCATGAAACCGCATCAATGATCAGATGATGGAACGCGCAGAACAGCGCTGGTGGCTGAGTGCCTCGGCTGTCATACAGATAAATGAAGCGATAAAGCGCATCGTGATTCAGCGTGAAATAGCGCTGCCATTCGCTGCATTTCTCCTCCAGCTGTTGTGGATGCGTCAGCATTGCGCGATCAAAAGTGGCAAACGACAGCGCTTCTTCCTGCGCGAGATAACGCTGATTAATTATTTGCTCACCGTCAAAAGTAAAGCGAGCGCGCAGCATGTCGTGATGAGCCACCAGCTTTTGCAGGTAGTGACGGAGATCCTCTGCGCGCAAATCCGCAGGTAATGCCAGGGTAAAGGCTTGATTGAACCAATGTGGGTTAGTCATTTTCAGACTATTGAACCAGTGTTGCACTGGCAGCAGAGCGAACTCACCACTCAGACAACCTTGCTCGCTGATGACGGCCTGTGGCTGAGGACGTAGCTCAATCAACTGAGCCAGTTGTTCAATGGTTTTTGCAGCGAAAATATCCCGCGTAGAACAGTGAATACCGCGTTTACGCAATTCGGTGGTGACGAGAATACTCTGGATCGAATCGCCGCCAACGCGGAAGAAGTTAGCGTTAATGCTTACGGGCTCACTGCTAAGCACCTGTTGCCACACTGCGGCAATGGTCGATTCCAGTTCGGTGCGCGGTGCGCGGTAATTGTCGCTGAGTTGCAGCACGGGGGCAGGAAGTCGTGCGCTATCGAGCTTGCCGTTAACCGTGACAGGGAGGCTATCCATTACCGTTATTGCCGCTGGCAACATGTAGTCGGGCAAGGTGCGTTCGAGTGCGCTCATCAGATCGTCCGGTGAGAAGGCGTGTCCCGGCAACAACACGCACCATGCACAGATTTTTTTCTGGCCGTCCAACTCACGCAGCAACACCACAGCATGTTCAACGCCCGGTTGCTGTTTAAGTGCGCTGACGATCTCTTCCAACTCCACGCGGAAACCGCGAATTTTGACCTGCTGGTCTTTGCGTCCCAGATACTCCAGCTCACCATCGGCACGATAGCGCACCCAGTCACCGGTTTTATACAGAGTACCTTCACCAAACGGATTGGCGACAAAGTGGCGAGCGGTCAAGTCTGGTCGATTGAGGTAACCGCGAGACACCGCGCTGCCACCGACATAGAGCTCCCCCGGTGCGCCCACGGGCACAGGTTTCATCAATCGGTTCAATACGTACAGCTGACGTCCGGCAATGGCTTTACCAATAGGAATCGACGTGCCGGTTTCAGAAGTGGTGATCTCGTAGACGGTGGTAAAGGTGGTGCATTCGGTGGGACCATAGCCGTTGAGAATATGGCGCGGGCGCTCCGGTTGCGCGGCCAACTGCCGCATAATATCTGCGGATAAGGCTTCACCGCCCACCAGCAGGTAGCGCAGCGAATTGAACAAATCGCGCTGGCGCAAATAAAGCAGGTCAAACAGCGATCGCGTCACCCACATCACGCTGACACCTTCTGTCAGCATTAAGGTTTTGAACTGAGCGGTATCACTGGCCAGCTCTTGTGTTGATGGCGGAATCACCAACTTTGCACCGTTCAGCAGTGCACCCCAGATCTCAAACGTTGCCGCGTCAAATACCGGGCTGGAAAGTAGCATCAGCGCATCTTCTGCACCCACTGCGATATACGGATTATCCACCACTAAATCGACCATCGCCTGCTGCGTGATGGGTACCCCTTTTGGCACACCTGTGGTGCCGGAGGTGAAGATGATGGCGCCAGTGGAATTTCTCTCGTGATTTATCGCAATAGCGGCTGCGCTTAAGGTAGAGAAATCTTCGTCGAGCAGTAAGCAAGGCAGGTCGATACCCGCGACATGATGTTGATGCTGCTGATGGGTCAACAGCATTGGCGTGTCGGTCTCAGCGAGAATAAAGGCAATGCGCTCTGCCGGATATTCGGTTGAGATTGGGACATAACATCCTCCCGCTTTCAGAATCGCCAGCATGCTAATGATGAGATCATGGCCTTTATCCATCAGCAGAGCGATAGGCGTTTCAGGCGGCAATGTTCCGCCATTGAGGGCGTCATAACGCGTCAGAATGTGGCGCGCCAGTTGGTTGCTGCGGTTCTCCAGTTCGGCATAACTGAGTTTGCTTGTGTGGCAGGAGAGCGCGATGCGATCGGGATACTGCTGCACCAGCGTCTGGAAACGCATCAGCAGCGTTGGTGCTGAACCAGTGAGAGGTTGTGCTGCCGGTTGCGCCATGTTGCAAGGCAGTTCAATGGTTTCATGCAGGCGATCAGGATTTTGTACGCACTGCTGGATGATCAGACGCAACTGCTGCAGGCGTTCATCGGCCTGAGAATCACTTAACCAATCGGTGAAAAACTTGAGCTGCAGGGTTAACGTTTCGTGAGATTCCCACGCCAGTAACGCCAGCGGATAGTCGAGCTTTTCGTAAGCGGCATCCATATGCCAGGCGTTAGCGATAACGCTGCTGTGGGCTGCGGCTGGGTAATTTTCAAATACCACTAAACTGTTGAACAGCGCCTGCCCATCGGTTTGCAGTTCCACCAGACTGATGTTGCTATGGCTGTTTAACTCGGCAATTTTTTGTTGAATCGCCAGCAGCACCTCCGCGCAGCATGCATCCTGTGGCCACTCAATCGCCAGCGGTAGCGTATTGATATAGGGCCCGACGCTTTGGTTGATATTTACCACCGGCAAGTCACGACCGGCCACCACGGTACCGACCTGGGTGTATTCATCCTGACTAAAAATTTGAATCAACTTGTGCCAGGCGAATTGCACCAGCGTATTGAGCGTAATGCCCAACTGGGTGATGCAGGCGCGCATCTGTTCGACTTCAGCCTTGTTGAACGTAAGGCCGCGTGAAGCCGCACTAAAATTATCGGATGTGGCGTTCAACGCACGCTCTGGCGCGAGGCAGCGCAAATCATTGGTGGTGGATAGGCGAGCCTTCTCCTGCTGCCAGTAGCGCACGTATTTCTGCTTGTTGCGATACAGATAGCGTTGCGCTTCTAACCAGCTGGTTTGCTCCTCGACCTGCGGTTGTTCGCCGCGCTGGAGCATTTCATAGTATTCATGGACGGCATTGAGTACGCAGGGCTCGCTCCAGCCGTCGCAAATGGCGTGATGCTGGCTTTTCAGCACGCTCCAGCGTTGTTCATGATGTTTGATCAAGGCCAAACGAATCGCCGCGGGCTGATGCAGAGAGAAGGATTGCTGGCGATCTCGCTGCTGCAATTGGGATAACTGTGCTTGCTGTTCGTGGGATGGCAGGGCGCTCAGATCAATGACCGGTAGATTCTCAGCCGGGATAGCAGCATCAGCGATAACCAGTTGTAGCATGGCGCCATCTTCCCAGTGAAACGCGGTGCGCATGATGGGGAAATGTTTTACTGCCAGCTGCCATGCCTGCTGATAATGCGTAATGTTGAGTGCGCAATCATAATGCATGAGCTGCTGAACGCGATAAGCATCATCCTGTGGATGTGCCAGCGTATGGTAAATCATGCCTTGCTGCAGCGGTGTCGCCGGAAGAATCGCCGACAAGGTTGGATGCAGCTGTTGCAGTTGCGTTAGCCTCGCTTCTGAGAGTGCAACCGGACCATAATCGCTGGCGGTAAGTTGTGGCAATTGCTGCGCTTTCTCACAACACAGCGCAATAACTTCGCCTAACGCTTGCTCAAACGCAGCGGCAAATTGTTGGGTTTGTTGTTCGGGTAACTGGCTATTGATAAAGAACCTAAGCTGTCCGCCGCTTACCGCCCCGTCCAGCGTCAGGGCATAGGCGCTTACATTGGCACCATTGACGGTCTTGCCACAGTGTTCGGTCACCAGTGACCAGGTTTCTTGAGAGCTGGAGAGCACACCGAGATAGTTAAATGCGATTGAAGGGAGGGCGAATTCACCGAGTAAACCCTGCTGATGTGCAATGCCGTAGCCCATTCCTTTAGCCGGAATCTGACGCAGCATCTCTTTGGTCGCGACAATGGTTGCGGCAGTATCGGTTTGAACCTGCAAGTTCACGGGGAACAGGGTAGTGAACCAGCCGACGGTTTGCGACAGATCGATTTGTTCATCCCACGGCTCACGACCGTGTCCTTCCAATGTAATGCAATGCTGCATGCGACCGCTAATCTGGGATAGCGCCTGCGCCAGCGCGGCCAACAGTAAGTCGTTGATGTTGGTATTCCATGCCTGACCGGCATCGCGCAGCAGTTGCTGAGTTTGTTTGGCGCTAAAGTTGATCGTTAGGCTTTGCGCTGCAGCTACGGATTTAAAGGCCGAATCGGCATCTGATGTCGCCATTACCCGCTGCCACCACAGCACATCATCGGGATGCTGCTGCAGATACTCCTGCTGCGCGAGCGCCCAGCGGCGGTAGCTGGTGGACTTATAAGCTAACGGACCTTGTTCTATTAGTTGTTGCAAGTCCTGGCTGAGAATACGCCAGGAAACGGCATCAATAATTAAATGGTGGAAAGCGAACCACAGGCGGTCGTGACCACCTGGATGGCGGCGAATTAAGGCTGCACGCCATAGCGGCCCTTGCTCATAGTTTAAGCCCGCCTGTAAGGCAGTGAGCTGTTCTTCTAGCTGCGTTGCGGAGTAAGAGGCCGCGTCGATTTCAGTTAGCATCGGCGACGTAAATTTTTCACCCGCTTCAATCCATTGCTCAATCGCATCTGGCGCATTGCGATAGTGAGTGCGTAGCATGTCATGCTGCTGGGCAAGTTGCTGCAGCGCTGACTGGAGTTGTGTCGCGCTGAGTCCGTCAGGCAGACGCACCATAAATGCCTGATTCCAGTGATGGGGCTGCACGAAATTCTGATCAAAGAACCACTGCTGTACCGGTAATAGAGGACATGCCCCGCTGATCGCCTGCTGCTCTTGCGTAATCTGTTCCACTTGTCGCTGCAGAGTCTGTGCCATTTTAGCCACGGTAGGTGAACGATTTATCTCGCCTGCGTCGAGGCTGTAACCGGCTTTGCGTAGTTCAGTGACGAGCAAAATGCTTTGAATTGAATCGCCACCGATACGGAAGAAGTTATCGTGGATGCCGACCTCATCAAGATTCAGTACTTTCTGCCAGGCGGCGCAAAGACCCTGCTCAAAGGCATCACGTGGAGCACAATATTGGTGATTGAGGGAGGTTGCCGGTGTTGGTAGCGCTTTTTCATCCAGTTTGCCATTCGCCGTTAACGGCAGGTGATTAAGCAGATTAAAACTCGCCGGGATCATATATTCCGGTAAGCGCTCCTCGAGTAGCTGGCGCAGTGAGGCAATATCCAGCACGCTATCCTTTGCGAGCACCAGCCAGGCGGCGAGCTGTTTTTGCGTGCCCGCTTGCCATACTGTGACGGCCGATTGCTGAATCCCGGGCAGGTTGAGTAGCGCCATCGCGACTTCATCTGGCTCTATGCGGAAACCGCGGATTTTAACCTGATTATCAATACGGCCCAGATAGTCGAGATTGCCATCTGCCAGTTGCCGTACACGATCGCCGGTGCGGTATAAGCGGCATTTCAGTTGTGGATGGACGATAAAGCGCAGCTCACTCTGCTCCGGTTGGTTGAGATAACAGCGGGCAACGCCGAGGCCACCGACATAAAGCTCGCCAGGTGCGCCCTCAGGTACTGGCTGACCATGACTATCCATAATCCATAAGTGACGACCATTAATCGCTTTACCCAACGGAATGGTTGCGTGTTGCTCATCCGATGGAACGGCATAGACAGTGGTGAAAGTGGTGCATTCAGTTGGACCGTAACCGTTAAGAATGTGCTCAGGCCGTAAAGGTTGTGCTGCCAGCTGTTTCATGATCGCCGGAGTCAGCGCTTCACCTCCCACCAGCAGATAACGCAACTGATTGAATAGCTGATTATCCGCCAGATAGAGCGCATCAAATAATGAGCGCGTCAGCCACATAATGCTGACTGGTTGCTGCTGCATTAGCGTTTTCAGCCGGTTGGCATCGCTTATTAACGCCATGGAATCTTCAGGTATGACCAGACTGGCGCCGTTGAGTAAGGCGCCCCATATTTCAAAACTGGCGGCATCAAACGCCGGATTGGCGAGAAAGATAAAGCGATCATCTGGATTAATACGGATGTAATCAGCCTCAACCACCAGCGCCACTAATGCCGCTTGCTCAATGATTACCCCTTTGGGTTTGCCGCTGGTACCGGAAGTATAAAGAATGGCTCCAGCCAGAGCCGTCTCTCTTTGCGGCGGCGACATGATTTGTGTATTGCCTGTTAATGACTCAGCTAAACACGTGATATTGATATCGGCCTCTGTCGCAAACAAGGTTGAGACATGATGCGCATGGCTCTGACTGGTGATCACCTGACGTACGCCTGCATCCTGTGCAATAAGGTGTACGCGCGCTGGTGGGGTATCAATGGCAATCGGTAAATAGCTGCCGCCAGCTTTCAGGATGGCCAACATCGCCACCAGCCACTGCGGCTGTTTCTCCATCAAAATGATGACCGGCTCTTCAGTTGAGATGCGTCGAAACAATTGCTGTGCCAACGCGTTAGCTGCGGTATTGAGTTGCTGATAGGTGATGGATTGTTGCTGCCAGATAATCGCGGGGTGAGCTGGATAGCGACTCACCATCTCTTCAAAACGAGAAATGAGTCCCTGTGACTGCGTCGGTGAGGGCTCTTCCATCGGCCCCAATGTCACGCCAAGCGACAATGCGTCGTGCGGTTGTTCGGGATGTGCACTTGCCATCGCCATTAAACTCGCCACATGGTTAACCAACTGCGCAGCGCGCGTTTCGCTCATTAATGCGGCATCGTAATCTAACGAGAGTGTTAACTGCTCATTGCGCAGAAACGCCAATAGCATCAGTGGATAATCGGGCTTTCCTTCAATGGCCAGTGATTGAGCATGCATGCTAATGCCATCGGTACTACGAGATTCCGGATAGTTTTCAAATACCACCATGCTTTGAAATAGACGTTGTTGCCCAGACTGCAAATCAGATAAGGCATAAGCATGATGTTGATTCATGGCGACAATCGTTTGATGAATCTGCTGTAGCTGTTGTCTTACGCTTTCACCCTCCTGCCAGTTGACCGCCAGAGGTAAGGTATTGATAAACATACCGGCGCTCTCTGTAATGCCATCAATTGGCAAATTCCTGCCTGATAACACGGTACCAACCAGGGTTTGCGTATCGTTAGTGTATATTTGCATCAGCTTATGCCAGGCAAATTGCAACAACACATTCAGCGTGGTGCCTGCTTTCTGACAGCTCTGTTTAAGTGTCTGCACCGCATCGCTATCCAGCGTAATTTCGAACGCTTGTGCTTGTTTAACCTGCAGGAAATCTGAATGTTGATGGGGTTTATCGAGCAGCCAACCGATGTTGTTTGGCGTGTTGAACGTCAACGCCTGCTGCTGCCAGAATGCGTGGCTCTGCGCATTATGTTCTTGCAGCCAGCACAGTGATGTCAGCCAGGCGGTCTCGGGTTCCACCTCAGGCTGCTCGCCAGCCATCAAACGGTCATAATAGCTATGCAGTTGTTGCCAGATGTTGTTGCAGCTCCAGCCATCAGAGAGCGCATGATGCTCACTTTTGATCAGTTGATAGTGATCGTCTGCCAGCTTAAGCAGAGTCAGACTTAGAGTTCCTGGTCTTTTAAGATCGATGGGCTGGGAACGTTGTTGCTGCAAAAACCACTTCAGCTGTTGCTGTTGCTCATCCGCGCTGTACTGCGAAATATCGATGAGCTGCATTCCCTGGTTGCCCTGAGGTTGCCAGGGCAATACCTGCTGGCGGAAAGTGCCGTGCTGCCAGTCAAATTGGGTGCGCAGCGCGGGATAACGTTTACGCACTAAATCCCAGGCCGCGAAGTAGTGGGGCAAATCCAATTCACAACCATAATCCATTACCTGCTGGATAAAATAAGCATCATCGTCGGGATGCATCAGACTCCAGGTGAGCAGGCCCGCCTGTAATGGTGTAACGGGATAATAGTGACCTTCAGGCTGCGGTGCTTTAGCGTGTTTGGTCATTTCACGTCGTGTGAGATGCTGTGCGAACTCAGCCAAGGTGGCATGATGGTCCAAATCGCTTAAATTCGCGTTATATCCCGCCTCACGTAGGCCGGCAATCAGTTGAATTGCCTGAATCGAATCGCCACCCGCGCGATAGAAATGGTCCTGCAGCAAGATCGTGGTGTCGTGAAGAAGTGTTCTGGCGAGGTGCAGCACGTGTGACGCGACGGGTGAGGCTGTTGTTTCCTCTTCAACACATATTTCACGCGCAGGTTTACCCAGTGCGCGATAGTCCAGTTTTCCGCTTAAGGTTAGAGGGATTGCCTGTATCGGTGTAAAGAAACGCGGGACCATATAGCCCGGCAGTTTGGCGGATAATTCTTGCTTTAACTGCTGTGGCGTTATGATTTCACCGGCCTTAACGACAAACCAGGCGGCAAGCTGTCCACCTTCAGATTTTGGTAATGCAATTACGGCGGATTGTTGAATCGCTGAACAATTATTGAGTGCGTTCTCAATTTCGCTTAACTCGACGCGATGCCCGCGAATTTTGATCTGACCATCTTTGCGACCACAAAACAGCAGATTGCCATCTGGCATTTGCTTCACCTGATCGCCCGTTTTGTAAAGGCGGCCTGGTCGGAAAGGATTGGTGATAAAGCTGCTTGCCGTTTGTTCTGGATTATTAATATAGCCTCGTGCCAGACCTCTTCCACCGATATAGAGTTCCCCCGATGCGCCTTCCGGTTGCACTTGCAAATGATTATTTAAAATATAAAGTTCGCGTCCTGTAGT
This sequence comes from Pantoea sp. B9002, assembly GCF_013385945.1. Lineage (NCBI taxonomy): Bacteria > Pseudomonadati > Pseudomonadota > Gammaproteobacteria > Enterobacterales > Erwiniaceae > Pantoea > Pantoea sp. B9002. Next base: position 157,559 of record NZ_JACAPA010000009.1, on the reverse strand, counting down.
TGCTTTGCCAATGGGAACAGTATTCATGGCAAAATTTCGTGGAATTTCGTACCACGAACTCATCGTGGTGCATTCGGTTGGACCGTAACCGTTAAGGATCTTTTCCGGTCGCTGAGGACGTGAACTTAATTCACGCATAATGGCGACGGTAAGTCCTTCGCCACCCACCATCAAATATTTGAGCGGATTGAACAGGTTTTTATCCAGTAAATAGAGGGTATCAAACAGCGTGCGCGTAACGCAGATGAAGGTAATGCCTTCGTCATGAATCAACTGGCGAAAGGCAGTGACATCACTGGATAATGTTTGAGTACTTTGTGGAATCACTAACTTTCCACCATTGAGCAACGCGCCCCAAATTTCGAGTGTGGCGACATCGAAAATTGGGCTGGCGAGGAAAAGACTGCTGTCCTGATGCGTCAGTTGTAGATAATTGGTGTCGGTGACCAGTTCAATAATGGCGGATTGTTCAATCAATACACCTTTAGGATTGCCGGTGGTGCCCGAGGTAAAAATAATCGCGGCTTCAGAATGAGTCGGCGAGGCCAGTGGTTCACTCACGTGTTTATTTTGCAATGAGGGCAGATCAATAGTGATCGTTGCTGGTGGTGCTTTCATCATGGCAACCAACGCTGCGGCTTGCTTATCGAAAGCGGAAGTCACCAGCATTAATGGGCTGGCGCTGTGTTCCAGTTGATAACAGGTTCTTTCATTGGCTGCTTCAACGGCGATCGGCATATAAATATGTCCCGCCTTTAGAATCGCAATAATTGCAATAATAAATTCCGGGCCTTTATCGCAATAAATAGCAATCGGCTGAGGTTTAACCGGATTCAGCAATGCTGCACTCAAGTCTTCTGCTAATCGGCAGGATAATTGATCCAGTTGGCAATAAGTCAGATAGCTTCCACGATAGCTAAGTGCAATACCTCCTGGATATTGTCGAGCGATGTGTTTAAATTGGGTTACCAGAGACGAAGTATTTCTATTCGGTATTGTAGCAGTAGGCGGTAATAGCTGAGCAATATCCTGCTTTGTTAATAATGGCAACGTTAAGAGTGGCACATCAGGGGCAGCCAGTGCGTTCGCCAACAGGTGTTTAAAATATTCTGCGCATCGGCTTACTTGCTGGTCGATAAAAATCCCGTTGCGATAGCGCAAACGGAATAACCAGCCATCGGAAGTCTCTTCATACTCCAGCGATAAATTGATACCGCCTAAATCACAATAATAATCGTGCAGCGGCGTGACGGAGCATTGGTTAAATGTGAAAGGCGTGGTACGCAAGTCAGTCTGGGCAAAAGCAAGCTGTAGATCACGACAGCCGCTATATTGCAAAATTTTGTGGGTAGGCAACTCATTGACGAAGCAATCAACGGGTTGTTCTTTGTGTCGAATAATGCCTTCAGCTTGCTGGCAGAGATGATTAAGTGTGCAGGTATCTTGCAGTTTCACCAGCATCAAACTGGTATTAATCTGCGCGCCGAGTTGTATATCGGCTGCCTTGCGAATCGCCAGTGGATAGAAAAGGGTGACGTCATTCTGTCCCGCGCAGCGCGCCAGTAAGGTAGCCCAAACCTGAGAAAAGAGCGTAAAGGGGCGATAAGTAAAACGGGATATTTCGCTCCAGTTTTGTTTACTGAGAGTGAAACGAACTTCAGAAATAGTGCCGGGTTCGGCATGATGATTTTGCTGCTCATTCACAAATGGCAAAATGAAACTTTCATTTTCATTGGATGCTAAATTTTGCCAGAAAAACTGAGTTTTTTCGTTGTCCAGTTTTTCAGCATGATGACGAAGCTCGCCATATTTTTCAGCGATGGTTTGCCAGTTGCCATTACATATAGAATTAGGGTTGTTATAGTATTCGCTTATTCTATTAATAATATTTTTAAATTGATTTCCATCTAAAATAATATGATGAAAAACCAATGTCAGTATGTGATTTTTATCATCGGTTTTTTGCAGCAGGATTCGATAGAGTGGACCTGAGGTGAGAGTAAAAGGAGATTTTATTAAATTAGATAACTCTTCGCTATCGTTATAGGTTGTTATCTTTATGTCAGGATTTATCTCTTGCCACACTGGTTCATCTTTATCGATATTAATGTAGCTATTAAAAAGAGGATGGTCGTTCAAAAAACGGCGCATACTTTTCAGGAAATGATTTACATTGAAATCACCCTGAATGTGTTGCGTAAATGAAATGTTGTACTCACTGCTAGCAGGATTTAACTGATAATCATGCCAGAAAATCAGTGAATAAGGGCTTAAAGGGATTGAGTGCATAATTTTCCTTCCTGATTGGATATGGGAATTAACGGCGTTCTAAACGGCTTATCCATGTGTGTGCAGGGTCAAAGTCCAGTTCTTTACCTTTATTGGAAGAGAGTAATAAATTGAAGTCTTTCTTGTTTATTATTTTTGGTGTTTTAGCGGTTAATTTTTCGAATCGTGATTTTGGTAGTAAGACTTTGCAACGGATATGAAAATATTGACTGGTCTGTATTGCCCAAAAGAATATCTCATCACACGTATGGGAGAGTTCAAGTATCTCTGCATAATCCTTGGTTAATCCGAAAACGCAATAAAAGTCTTTATATTTGATGAAGTGAAATCGTTGATAGAGTGGATGTTGCTGCAGATAATAAAAATAATTAAGGTCCTTTTTTCGACCTAAATTGTTATAGAATGATATGTCTGAAATTTTTTCAGCGCTGATCTCCTCAAATAATGTAGAGGATCTTGCCGGTTGTAAAAGAGTGTCAGCATAAGGCGTAATGTAATTTGTCGTCGCCGTGTATTTGTCAAAAATTTTTTTATAAATGGCTATTTTTCGGTCGTCAGAGTAACAAATGACAATATCGGTGTTTTGTTGGTGCCCAGCTAATAGCAAACTTTTAATTAGGCTGGTGGATTTTACTGCGTCATCAATACCGAGATCGCCAATAATGTTGACCGTTCGATGTTGTAAGTTATAAGTAAAAGAGTAGATAGTGGAAATGATGATTCCCTGAGTGACATGATCGCTTTGATGACGATATACACGCTTTATTGGGGAAGTTAAATGATCGGTGTCTTTAAAATGCTTCCAGGTAAAAAAATCCTTTCCACCTAAATCACGACCATAAAATTGACTAATGGTGTCATAGTCAGTGTCAAAAACACGAGAGGGATATAATCCTTTACTTGTCATCGTCATATGAATTTTTATCCAGTTTTTTATGAATAGAAGTTCCTTTGGCTGGAAAGTAATTTTATTTGTTTGTTAAATCAATAATGTTTTTAATTTGTGAGTTTTGGCTTAAAAAATTATTGGCTTCTTTTCATATGTTGTTTCTGATTGTTTTCGAAAGTTTTTTATAAAAAATAAAAAAGTGAGAGGTTAAATGGCCTTTTTGGTTTTTTTTGAGCTTGTCTATCTGACGGTTCTTGTTTTTTTGTAAACTTTTTCTGAAAGTAGATAATTTTAATATGACACTTTAAGATAAAATTTTTCTTTACGGCTCAGATTGATGCCTGTTAATAGCTAATGATCAGCCAATTAACGATACGCAGATTTATCTGCGTATCGATTAAAACTATGCCGAGAACAGGGCGATAAGGATTGGCGCCAGCAAACTCATAATAAAACCGTGAACAATCGCAGCGGGCACGATCTCCATGCCGCCGGTGCGTTGCAGGATTGGCAGCGTGAAATCCATCGAGGTCGCGCCGCTCAAGCCCAGCGTCATGCTGCGTTGACGCGTGATCAGCAGCGGAATCAGCATAATGGTGATCAGCTCACGCAGCAGGTCGTTGAAGAAGGCGGCGCTGCCTATCACCGGGCCGAACGATTCGCTCATCAGAATGCCGGAAAGTGAATACCAGCCGAAACCGCTGGCTAACGCCAGGCCGGTTTTGATTGGCAGATCCAGCAGCAGCGCGGCGATCACGCCGCCCACCAGCGCACTGCACAGCGATACCAGCGCCACCAGCATGCCGCGCCGGTTGATGGTGATTTGACGCAGCGTCATGCCGCTGCTGCGCAGCTGAATACCGACCAGCAATAGCATCAACATTAAGGCGTATTCACTGATGGTCGAGGCGTGACGCAGTGGCGCCCATTGACTCAAACCGAGCAGAAAGCCCGCCAGCACCGAACCGCACAGCTTGAGCGACTCCAGCGCCATATGCAGACGCGACGGCAGCGCTTGTGGCTTGTGCTGATGACGCCACGGCCAGCGTCGCTCCAGCAGCCACAGCGCCAGCAGCGAGCAGGCAAGAATGCTCAGCATGCTCACCAGCGCGATGTGGAAAATGGCCAGCAAATTGCTGCTCAGGTTATCGAGAAACGCCAGGCTGGTGCCCATAAAGAACAAAATGATGTAGACCAGCGCGCTCAGCGTGCGGGCAACCGCCTGCAACAGCGTGGTGTGGCGCAGTGGCAACAGATAGCCAAGAATTAGCGGCAAAAGGAAGATAATCAATCCGTACATGTGAGGTTTCTATCCATGATTTGCGGGCTGCCACGCTAGCGAAAAACGGTTGAAGTGTAAACCTTTTCCCCCGGCGCTGACTTGACCAACGCAGCGTGGCGGACCATGCTCAGGCAAAGCAGCGGATGGAATGTATGATGATTCTGGAACATATCGATATTCACGGTTTTCGCGGCATTAATCGGCTGTCATTGCCGTTGACCAGCACCAATGTGCTGATTGGGGAAAATGCCTGGGGGAAATCGAGCCTGCTCGATGCATTGACGCTGTTGCTGGCGCCCGCCGCCGAGCCTTATCAATTTACCGAACACGACTTTCACTTCCCGCCCGGCGACATTGACGCCCGCATGCGCCAGTTGCAGCTGGTATTTCGTTTTCGTGCACAGAGCGATGATGAGAGCGCGTTGTTTCAGCCCTTTTGGCAGCACGATGAGCATGGCCGCTATATCCGTTTCAGCACCCGCGCTAAACGTCAGGATCAGGGCGTAAAAACCAGCTGGCGTTTCATCGATCAGCATAACGATGTGTTGCCGATTGCAGGCACCGACGCGGCGCTGGCTCATCTGCGCGCTTATTATCCGGTATTGCGTTTACGCGATGCGCGTTTTGGCCGTCGTAACCGCCATGCTGACAGCGATGCGGAACGCCGCGCGACGACCCTGACGGCATTGGCGCAGGAAGTGGAAAAGCTGACGCGCGATTTGGTGGTGCGTCCGCAAACGCTGAGTGACGATCTGCTGCGCCAGGGATTGCATACCATGCAGCAGCTGCTGGAACACTATTTTCTGGTGCAGCAGTCAGGCAGCAGCGCGCCGCGCGTGGCACCGGAAGTTCGCGATGGCAGCGAAGGCTGGCGATCGCTGGATAAACTTAATCACCTGATTGCCGGCACCGAATCACGCAGTCGTCAGGTGATTCTGCTGCGCATGTTCTCGCTGTTGATTCAGGCGCACGGCAACGAACCGCTGCCGGCGGGCGCGCATCCGCTGCTGCTGGTGGAAGATCCGGAGACGCGGCTGCATCCCATTATGCTGTCGGTGGCGTGGAATTTACTGGAACTGATGCCGCTGCAAAAAATCGCCACCACCAACTCGGGCGAATTGCTATCGCAGGTGCCGCTGGAAAATATGTGTCGGCTGGTGCGTGAACCCGCGCGCGTGGCGGCATGGCGTATTGGGCCCGAAGGTTTAAGTGCTGAAGAGAGTCGCCGTATCGGCTTCCACATCCGCGTGAATCGTCCTTCGGCGCTGTTTGCCCGCTGCTGGCTGCTGGTGGAAGGCGAGACCGAAGTGTGGATTATCAATGAACTGGCGCGGCAGCGTGGCTATCACTTCGCGGCGGAAGGGGTGAAAGTGATTGAGTTTGCGCAATCGGGTTTGAAACCGCTGCTGAAGTTTGCCCAACGCATGGGCATCGCCTGGCATGTGCTGACCGACGGCGACCAGGCTGGCAGCAAATATGCGGCTACTGCTCGCAGCCAACTGCCGTCGGCGGCACGGGAAAGCGATCATCTCACGCAGTTTCCAGCACCGGATATCGAACATTTTCTCTATAAGCAGGGTTTCAGCGATGTTTATCACCAGACGGCGCACCTGCCGTTAAACGCGCCGATGAATACGCGGCGTATTATTAGTAAAGCCATTCAGCACAGCTCGAAACCTGAGCTGGCGATTGCCGTCGCGATGGCTGCGGCTGAACGCGGGCCACAGGCGATTCCGCCGTTGCTGGATCAGCTGTTTGCGCGCGTGATGTGGTTGGCTCGCGGCCGGGCGGATTGACGAAAGGGTGAGATGCGCCAAATAAAAATGCCAGCGTCTGCGGCTGGCATTTTTTTTCGGGAGTGGTCAGAATACGTGAAACAGCATGCGCGTTAAGCGACCGCGGCTTGCGTGGCTTCACAGGGCACAATCAGGCTGGCATGATTGCCTTTTGGTCCTTCATGGACATCAAACTGAACCTGCTGGCCAGCTTTCAGCGTTCTGTATCCCTCCATCTGAATCGTGGAGTAGTGTGCGAAGATATCGTCGCCGCCGCTAATCGGACAGATAAACCCGAAGCCTTTGGCGTTGTTGAACCATTTTACTGTACCCGTCTCCATGCTTTTACTTCCCTCGCAAGACATTTTGATAAGTAGGTGAGGTCATTGAAGCTGTGAGTCGAGTTTGTTTAAAACTCAATCAGCTTGTGTTAGTAGAATGTAGAGAAACGGACCTTATCGTCAAGCAAACGGCCCTGGCGGACGGGGATAAATTCATCAAAATTTGAGGCAGTTAACGCTATTGCAAATTTTGTGATACAGGTCGCGCATGTGCTTTTAGGGCCAGTTTTTATCAACTGAAAACCGGCTTGACAGGCATGTTAAACTTTAGGAATGGGCGCAGAGATGTGCACAACCGTAACGCAGAATTTCGACGGAACATTATGGCAAACACAAACGACTGGCTTAATTTTGAACATCTAGCCGAAGATAAAGTACGCGAAGGGTTAAAGCCGCCTTCAATGTATAAAGTCATTCTGAACAATGACGATTATACACCTATGGAATTTGTTATTGACGTTCTGCAAAAGTTCTTTTCTTATGATATTGAACGTGCAACGCAGCTGATGTTGAAAGTTCACTACCATGGAAAAGCAATCTGTGGTGTATTCACTGCAGAAGTGGCGGAGACCAAAGTAGCCCAGGTGAACAATTACGCACGAGATAATGAACATCCGTTGCTGTGTACGCTAGAAAAAGCCTGAAGCCATCTCCATATAGGAGATAGGTTGTCAGAGCGATAATTGGGGGAGGTGCCAAATGCTCAATCAAGAACTGGAACTCAGTTTAAACATGGCTTTCGCCAGAGCGCGCGAGCACCGTCATGAGTTTATGACCGTCGAGCATCTGTTGCTGGCATTGCTCAGTAACCCGTCGGCCAGAGAGGCACTGGAAGCCTGTTCGGTGGATATCGTGGCTCTGCGTCAGGAACTCGAAGCCTTCATCGAACAAACCACGCCGGTGCTGCCTGCCAGTGAAGAGGAGCGCGATACCCAACCTACGCTCAGCTTCCAGCGTGTGCTGCAGCGCGCGGTATTCCACGTCCAGTCCTCCGGTCGCAGCGAAGTCGCAGGCGCGAACGTGCTGGTCGCGATTTTCAGCGAGCAGGAGTCGCAAGCGGCTTATCTGCTGCGCAAACACGAAGTGAGCCGTCTCGATGTGGTGAACTTCATCTCCCATGGTACGCGTAAAGACGAACCCGGCCAGCCGCAGAACAATGCGGAGAATCCGGTTAACGAAGAGCAAGCAGGCGGGGAGGATCGTATGGAAAACTTCACCACCAATCTTAATCAGCTTGCTCGTGTCGGCGGAATCGATCCGCTGATCGGCCGCGATAAAGAGCTGGAACGTACCGTTCAGGTGTTATGCCGTCGTCGTAAAAATAACCCGCTGCTGGTGGGGGAATCGGGCGTGGGTAAAACCGCGATTGCTGAAGGACTTGCCTGGCGCATTGTGCAGGGCGACGTACCGGAAGTGATGAAAGAGTGCACCATTTACTCGCTCGACATCGGTTCGCTGCTGGCGGGTACCAAATACCGCGGTGATTTTGAAAAACGCTTCAAAGCGCTGTTGAAACAGCTGGAGCAGGACAGCAACAGCATCCTGTTTATCGATGAAATCCACACCATCATCGGAGCCGGTGCGGCATCTGGCGGTCAGGTGGATGCGGCAAACCTGATTAAGCCATTGCTCTCCAGCGGTAAAATCCGCGTGATGGGTTCAACCACCTATCAGGAATTCAGCAATATCTTCGAGAAGGACCGTGCGCTGGCGCGTCGTTTCCAGAAAATCGATATTACCGAACCTTCTGTGGAAGAGACCGTACAGATCCTAAACGGCTTGAAACCGAAGTACGAAGCGCACCACGATGTGCGTTACACCGCGAAAGCGGTTCGTGCGGCGGTGGAGCTGGCGGTGAAATACATCAACGATCGTCACCTGCCTGATAAGGCCATTGACGTGATCGATGAAGCCGGTGCGCGTGCGCGTCTGGTGCCGGTCAGCAAGCGCAAAAAAACCGTCAATGTTTCGGATATCGAAACCGTGGTGGCGCGTATTGCGCGTATTCCAGAGCAGAGTGTGTCAGCTACCGACCGCGATACGCTGAAGAATCTCGGTGACCGTCTGAAGATGCTGGTGTTTGGTCAGGACAATGCGATTGAAGCACTGACAGAAGCGATCAAAATGAGCCGTGCAGGTTTGGGCCAGGATCGTAAACCGGTCGGTTCCTTCCTGTTTGCGGGCCCAACCGGTGTCGGTAAAACAGAAGTTACCGTCCAGCTGGCAAAAGCGCTGGGTATCGAGCTGCTGCGTTTTGATATGTCCGAGTATATGGAACGTCACACCGTTAGCCGTTTGATTGGTGCGCCTCCGGGCTACGTTGGTTTCGATCAGGGCGGTTTGCTGACTGATGCGGTAATTAAACATCCGCACGCTGTGGTGCTGCTGGATGAAATCGAGAAAGCGCACCCGGATGTCTTCAACCTGCTGCTGCAGGTGATGGACAACGGTATGCTGACCGATAACAACGGCCGTAAAGCAGACTTCCGCAATGTGGTGCTGGTGATGACCACCAACGCCGGTGTGCGTGAGACTGAGCGTAAGTCGATTGGCCTGATTCATCAGGACAACAGTACCGACGCGATGGAAGAGATCAAAAAGATCTTTACTCCAGAGTTCCGTAACCGTCTCGACAACATTATCTGGTTCCGTCACCTGTCTCAGGAAGTGATTCATCAGGTAGTGGATAAATTTATCGTCGAGTTGCAGGCTCAGCTGGATGCGAAGGGCGTATCGTTGGAAGTGAGCGATGATGCGCGCGATTGGCTGGCTGATAAAGGCTACGACAAAGCGATGGGTGCGCGTCCGATGGCACGTGCCGTACAGGAAAATCTGAAGAAACCTTTGGCGAATGAACTGCTGTTTGGTTCGCTGGTTGATGGTGGATCGGTATCAGTAGCGCTGGATAAAGATAAAAACCAGCTTACTTACCACTTCCTGAGTGCGGAAAAACGTAAAACCGAAGGTACAGTGCACTAAGCGGAATGCAGATATGAAAAAGGCCGGATGCGAATCCGGCCTTTTTTTTGCGCTAAGTTTGTGCAATCAGCGCGAGATATAAATATCTACTTAGCGACTACGGAAGACAATGCGGCCTTTGCTCAGGTCGTACGGGGTCAACTCGACAGTCACTTTGTCGCCCGTCAGGATGCGGATATAGTTTTTGCGCATTTTACCGGAGATATGAGCGGTAACCACGTGCCCGTTTTCAAGCTCTACGCGGAACATGGTGTTCGGTAACGTATCCAGTACGGTACCTTGCATTTCAATATTGTCTTCTTTGGCCATCGAATCCTCTGGGTGTACTACCAAACTGTTGAACCGGCAAGATAATGCCGAATTCCATGATTTATGTAAAGAACCGTTGATGATTTTGCCAACGCTTCGCCGTGCGTCGCGCCGTTGCGCGTGCAGTACGGATAAATTAGGGTGTTTTTTGACGTCTGCGGGGGATTAGCGGGCTAAGAATCTGTAGCAATCGGCATCAGTTGCACAATCAAAACAGCTTCGGGAAATGTGTGAGATTCCCAACCTGGCAATTCCGGCTCGCCACAGCGAAGCGCGGACGACATACCAAACTCGCTTATTGTATCACTTTTGTCGGGAATTGTGTGCAAAACATCGGTGACCGATGTCAAAAAAGGGTTTGTGTGTGCCAGCAACTCTCGGAAACCGGTTGCCACGCCAGCGTTTGCACGTACTGCAGATAATCGACGCGGGGAATTTCCACCGCACCGAGGGAAGCGGTATGCGGATTCAGCACCTGACAATCAATCAGCCGGCCCTGATGCGCCCGAAAATGTTGCGCGAACACCCAGAGCGCGGTTTTCGAGGCATTTTCCTGACGGCTAAACATCGATTCACCGCAAAAAATTTGCCCCAGCGCCAGGCCATACATTCCGCCGACCAGTTGCTGATCGCACCAGACTTCAATCGAATGTGCATGGCCCAGTTCGTACAACCGCAACCACGCACGTTTCACTTCAAAAGTGATCCACGTCCCTTCCTGCCGGCCGCTGGCACAGCCTTCCAGCACCTGCGGAAACGCATGATTCATGGTGACGCGATACGGTGAGCGCTTATGGAAGCGCGCCATACTGCGGCTGAGATGGAAAGATTCTGGCAGCATGACCGCGCGGGGATCCGGCGACCACCAAAGAATCGGATCGCCCGGAGAAAACCACGGAAAAATGCCACGCTGATAAGCATTCATCAGGCGGGCAGGAGAGAGATCGCCGCCCATCGCCAATAATCCATTGGGCTCGCGCAGCGCCATTTCCGGTGGTGGAAAATTTAATGAATCTCGTGAAAGCTGTATCAGTCTCATTGCATCAATCACACTCAGGGCCGTTGGCTAAGACTATAGCGTAAAGCGCTGATGGAAACGCCAGTAGCGGCCTGCTTTTGAGATTAATTCGGCGTGCGAACCGGATTCGATAATCTGACCCTGATCCATAACGCAAATGCGGTCCATGGCGTCTAAACCGCTTAAGCGATGCGTCACCATAATCAGCGTTTTGCCGCGGGTGACGTGTTGCAATAACGTCAGAATCTGCTGCTCGGTGCTGGCATCCAAACCTTCGGTGGGTTCATCCAGCAGCCACAAATCGCCATCGTGCAGCAGGGCGCGCGCTATTGCCAGACGACGCAGTTCGCCGCCGGACAATGGTCGACCGCCATCGCCCATCCACGCATTCAATCCTTCATTGTGTTCGACGAGATGGGCCAGACCTACCTTATTTAACGCATCTACCAATTGCTCATCGCTGGCGTCCGGTTTTGCCAGCAGCAGATTGTCGCGCAGTGTTTGGCTGAACAGATGCACGCGCTGTGTTACCACGCTAATGCGGCTACGCAACGAAGCTTCATCCCAGGCGGCGAGATCGCTATCGTTGAGGCTAATCGAACCCTGTTGCGCTTCCCAACCGCGGGTAATCAGCGCCAGCAGACTGGATTTGCCGCAGCCGGTTGGACCGAGCAGCGCCAGATGCTCACCTGCATTTAACGATAGAGAGAAATGCTGCAAAACCGCTTCGGGTCGCTGCGGATAGCTGAAGCTGACGTTTTCTATTTTCAGGCTGATACCTGATGGGCTACTGATTTTTGCCTTGGGAAAACGGATTACGGCGGGCTGTTCAATGATTTCCTGTACCCGCTTAGCGGCGCTGGTCACCTGCGACAGTGGCAGAAACGCACCGGCAACCGGGGCCAGCGCTTCAAACGCCGCCAGTCCGCAGAACACAAACAGCGCGATAAATGCGCCCGGCGAGCTGTTTCCACCCACGCCATTCGCGGAAATCCATAACAACAGCGTAACCGTCGCGCCGCTGATGACCAGCAGCAGACTTTGCGCCAGCGCCTGCAGGCGATGTTGTCTGCGTTGCGCCTGTTGCCATTGATGTTCTTCGCTATCAAGTTGGTCGCGCCACCGTTGCGCTGCACCATAAATCTTCAGCTCAGACAAGCCCGTAATCCAGTGCGTCAATTGCATGCGCCAGCTGGCCTGATGCTGGGCGATTTGGTGTCCGGCTGAGGTGCCAAGCCGCCAGAACAGCGGCGGCATGAGCAACAGCGTCATTAGCATAATGCCGCCGAGCAGCAAAGCTAACGGTACATCCAGTAGCGCCAAACCGCAGGTGACCACCACAATCACCACTGCTGCACCGATTAACGGCGAGATCACTCGCAGGTAGAGATGATCGAGTGTATCCACGTCACTGACAAAACGGTTGAGCAACTCGCCCTGACGAAAACGAGCCAACTGTTCCGGCGATAGTGCGATGAGTTTGCTAAAGGTGAACACACGCAAATGTTGCAGCACGCGGAAGGTGGCATCGTGGCTCACCAGACGCTCAAAATAACGCGCAGCCGTGCGCGTGATCGCCGCGCCACGCACGCCGGCTGCGGGCAACATATAGTTGAACGTGTAAAGTCCCGCTACGCCCGCCAGCGAAGAGGCGGCAAGGAACCAGCCGGATAAGGTCAGCAATCCAACACTGGCAAGCAAGGTGATGATGGCGAGAATAATGCCAAGCCCTAAACGCCATGGATGACGGCTAAACAGGCGCAGGAAAGGCAATAAAGCGTTCATTATGCGATCTCCTTTCGACGATGCTGCGCCATTTCGCGCAGGGGGCCATCTTGTTCAATCAGCTGCTGCCAATGACCTTGTTGCACCAGTTGCCCCGCCTGCATCACCCACACTTCATCCCAACTCGCGAGATCGTTAAGTTGGTGCGTAATCATTAGCGTGGTTTGCTGGGTAGCTGCCTGCTGCAGTGCGCTGATGACATGTTGCTCACTTTGGCTATCAAGCCCAGAACCGGGCTCATCAAGCAGAAGTAATTGAGCAGGTTTAAGCAGGGCTCGCGCCACGGCAATGCGCTGCGCCTGACCGACGGAAAGACCAACGCCGCCATCGCCTAAAAGGGTATCTAATCCTTGCGGCAGACGATCTAAAAACTCATCGACGCCCGCGCGCTGCAGAACCGACATGAGCGTAGCGTCATCGATGCGGCTATTAAGCAGCAGGTTTTCGCGTAGCGTTTGCGCGGGTAAATGGGGATTTTGGCCAACCCATGCAATATATTGTTGCCAGCTATCGCGGCTGATATCACGCAGCTCCTGCCCATTAACCTGCAGTGAACCTTGATAAGGCAAGAAGCCCAGCAAGACGTTCATCAGCGCGGTTTTACCTGCGCCGCTTTGTCCTACCAACGCCACACGTTTACCGGCATCGAGAGTGAAAGTGAGCGATTGAGACAGCGCTTCACCTCCAGCGGTCATTACCACCAAATTCTGCGCCTGAATATGCAGCGGCGCAGCAAGGGAAAGCTCGCGAGAAGCGTGCTCTTCGTTTGGATCGGGACTTTCACGTAGAAACTGGTCCAGCGCATCAGCTCCGCCAATCGCTTGCGCTTTGGCGTGATAAAAGGTGCCTAAGTCGCGCAACGGCTGGAAAAATTCAGGCGCCAGAATGAGTGCCAGGAAACCGGCAAACAGCGTTACCCCGGTGCTGTAATGACCAAAATTCAGTTCGCCGAGATATGAGAAACCGAAATAGACCGCGACAACGGCAATCGCCAGTGAGGCAAAAAACTCCAGTACGGCGGAAGAGAGAAACGCCAGGCGCAACACTTCCATGGTGCGTTGACGAAAATCGCTGGTGCTGGCGGCAATCGCTTCTTTCTCTGCAGCGCCGCGATAGAACAGGCGCAGCGTTTCACGTCCACGCAGACGATCGTAAAAATCACCGCTTAGCCGGGCGAGAGCAACAAAATTGCGGCGGTTGGCATCTGCAGCGCCCATGCCAACCATCGCCATAAACAGGGGAATCAGCGGCGCGGTGACCAGCAGAATCAATCCTGCCGCCCAGTTAATCGGGAAAATGGCGATCAAAATGGCTAACGGAATAAAGAGTGCCAGCGACATCTGAGGTAGATAGCGCGCGTAGTATTCCTGCATCTCTTCGATTTGTTCGAGCAGCAGCGTAGCCCAAGTGCCTGCTGGCTTACCCTGAATCCAGGCGGGACCGAGCGCATTGAGTCGATCCAGAACTTGCTGACGCAGCGCACGGCGAATGGCAACGCCAGCGCGATGTCCTGCCATTTCACGGGCATAATGCAATCCGGCGCGTAAAACAAAGCACAGCAGCAGCAACAGAAAATCGGTGAGCAGCGATGCGCGCGGCTGCTGCGCGACAAGCAGATTTTGCAGCAGCGAAGCCAGTAACCAGGCTTGGGCGATAATGACCAATGCGCCAGCAAAACCCAACAGCGAAGCCGCACGCAAGTTGCGCGCACCGTGATGACGTTGCTGACGAAGCCAGCGGAGAAGTTCTTGTTGCCGTGATTTGTTCATGCGATGCCGTTTGGTAACTCAAAAGAGATGTGAATCCCGGATGAAAACCCAGCAATATCGGGCGCGTGAACTGTAGCACGCAGGTAACAAAAAAGGCGACCAAAACTGGCCGCCTTTTAGCGATTATGATCAGGTTATTAACAACTTACTTATCGTTTTTAACCAGTCCATCGAGGAAGCGTTCCGCATCCAACGCAGCCATACAGCCGGTACCGGCAGAGGTAATGGCCTGACGATAAATATGATCCATCACATCGCCGGCAGCGAACACGCCTGGGATGCTGGTTTGCGTGGCGTTACCGTGCAGACCAGACTGCACTTTGATGTAGCCATTCTCCAAATCCAGCTGACCATCAAAAATTGCGGTATTTGGACTGTGGCCGATGGCGACAAACAAGCCAGCAACGTCCAGTGATTCAGCCGCTTCACCTTTGGTAGACAGCAGTTTCAAGCCCGTCACGCCCATTTGATCGCCAACGACTTCGTCCAGCGTGCGGTCAGTGTGCAGCACGATGTTGCCATTGCGCACTTTTTCCATCAAACGGTCGATGAGGATTTTCTCGGCGCGGAAGCTATCGCGACGGTGAATCAGATGCACTTCCGCAGCAATGTTAGCCAGATAAAGCGCTTCCTCAACGGCGGTGTTGCCCCCACCAATCACGGCAACTTTCTGATTGCGGTAGAAGAAGCCGTCGCAGGTCGCACAAGCAGATACGCCTTTGCCTTTGAACGCTTCTTCTGATGGCAGGCCGAGATAACGCGCCGATGCACCAGTGGCGATGATCAACGCATCAGCAGTGTATTCACCGCTGTCGCCGACCAGACGGAACGGACGGTTCTGCAAATCGACGGTATGAATGTGGTCAAAAATGATCTCGGTGTTGAATTTCTCGGCATGCTCCTGCATGCGTTCCATCAACGCTGGACCGGTCAGATCGTTTGCATCGCCTGGCCAGTTCTCCACTTCAGTGGTGGTGGTGAGCTGACCTCCTTTCTCCAGCCCGGTAATTAACACCGGATTCAGGTTAGCGCGCGCTGCATATACCGCAGCAGTATAACCGGCAGGGCCGGAGCCCAGAATGAGCAGCTTACTGTGTTTGGCCGTACTCATGCGTTCCTCAATTTTTTTCTGACAACATAGTTTTTGATTGTAGGGAAATTAACGCCGCAAAAAAAGGCTTCAGCAATTTTGTTAACAATCACTGCGAGCGGCGTAGACGATGAGTGCAAATTCTGCACGCCCGTTGCGCCAAAAGGGGGCAATGCTCGGCAATTAGTGGTGCAGCAGCATAAAAATTCTCATTTAAAAACAGCAACCCAGAACTCTATCTGGCATCTTGTACTGAATTTGGATGTTTTACTTTGACAATCGCCTGCGCTTTTGCGAAAACATTGGGAGAAGCAGAGAATATTTAGCGATTCAAAACAGAATTTCATTTCTGTTTTGGGCTTTTTAGCCGAATAAACTCAGCCTGACATTGGTAGTGACGCATGATGTGGACAGACAACATGCGTCATACGGATGGACGCGTTACTGCACAGGCTTATGGTCTTCACTTCAGTAAGGCCCTGAACAATGAGCGTTTTCAGGGTGTGGCAGGTAAAGGGAAGGAATTAAGAGAGACAATAATAATGGTAGACAATAAGAAACGCCCCGGAAAAGATTTAGATCGTATCGACAGAAATATTCTGAATGAACTGCAGAAAGACGGTCGAATTTCCAATGTCGAGCTTTCCAAACGTGTTGGATTATCGCCAACTCCTTGTCTTGAGCGCGTACGTCGCCTCGAGCGTCAAGGCTTCATTCTGGGCTACACCGCGCAGCTCAATCCGCATTATCTGGATGCTTCACTGCTGGTTTTCGTTGAGATTACTCTGAATCGTGGTGCGCCTGATGTGTTTGAACAATTTAACGCCGCTGTGCAAAAACTTGAGGAAACTCAAGAATGTCACCTCGTTTCCGGTGACTTTGACTACCTGCTGAAAACCCGCGTACCGGATATGTCCGCCTATCGTAAACTGCTGGGCGAAACCTTGCTGCGTCTGCCGGGCGTAAACGACACCCGTACTTACGTGGTGATGGAAGAGGTCAAACAGAGCAATCGTCTGGTGATCAAAACCCGGTAGTGCAGGGCAGGTGCAAAGCTTGCAGGATTTCGGTACACTCCTGTGAATTCATACAGGACCAGCGTCGGGCATGCCCGACGTTGTTGCCTTCTTAATTTACAGGCACCTGGAGAGTTCTCTTGAGCCAGGAATATACAGAAGATAAAGATGTTTCGTTACAACCGCTGAGCAGTGGACGTCGTCTGCTGGAAGCGTTGCTCATTCTTGTGGCCTTGTTCGCCATCTATTTGATGGTGTCGCTGGTTAGTTTTAACCCTTCAGATCCAAGCTGGTCACAAACCGCATGGCACGAACCTATCCATAATTTGGGTGGCAGCGTCGGCGCATGGCTGGCCGATACGCTATTGTTCATCTTTGGCGTGATGGCTTACGCCATTCCTCCCGTCATTATTGGTCTGTGTTGGATCACCTTCCGCCAACGCGATCGTCAGGATTACATCGACTACTTTGCCGTTGGTTTACGCCTGATTGGCGTGCTGGCCTTGGTGGTAACGACCTGTGGTCTGGCCGCGCTCAACGTAGATGACATCTGGTATTTTGCTTCCGGCGGCGTCATTGGCAGCCTGGTCAGCAATGCGATGGCGCCGTGGTTCAGTTCGGCTGGCGGCACCTTGACGCTGCTGTGCGTTTGGGCAGCCGGCATCACGCTTTACACCGGTTGGTCATGGCTGACGATTGCTGAGAAGATCGGCGGCGTGGTAATGGGTGTTCTGACCTTTGCCAGCAACCGTTCACGACATGACGAACCCTGGCAGGAAGAAGAGTACGACGACGAAGAGCACGCTGATGAGGTGTCACCTCCGATGCATGCTGCACAGTCTGTTAATGAAGACGATGATGTCTTGTTAGCTAAGCCGCGCAAGGTGAGCGAACCCGTTGCTGCAGAGTTGGGCGACGATCCGCTGCTGGCGAAGGCGAGTGCGGCAACTGCCGCTGCGATTGCGGTTACCACGCAAGCCGCACAGCAAACTCCAGCTGCCATGCAGGCTGCTCCAGCCGCATCTGCGGAACCCGACGCAATGCCGCGTATGGCCGAAGCTACGGCTCAGGCGACCCCGGCTCCTCAGCCTGTCGCTGCGGCGCCAGAACCGATCGCGCAGCCTTCTACTCCGCACTATCGTTTCGAGATGCCAGGTGAACCGGCACCTTCACCGTTTTCGCCGGCTGATGACGATGAGGGCCCAAGCATGGGCAACTGGCAGGATGCCGCTCCATCTTCTGCACCTTTAAACAGTCTCGCCGCCGCTTCACTGGCCGCGGGCGCAGTCAAAGCAGCGACATCATCTGCTGCTTATTCGCCTGCCTTCGATATCGTACCTGAGCGTGATTACAACCCACAGGTGAAGCAGGGCATTGGCCCAGAGTTGCCGCGTCCAAACAAAGTTAAGTTGCCAACACGACGCGAGTTAGCGTCGTACGGCATTAAGTTGCCTTCGCAGCGCATGGCTGAAGAGCAGGCTAAAGATGCTGAACAGCAACAGCCGGAAGTCACTGCGTCTTACAGCGTTCCTCCACAGGAAGAAGATGTTGAGCTGCAAGAGGCGCAGTTGCGTGAAGCCTTCGCGTCACAGCAGCAGAATCGTTACGGTGAAAGCTGGCAGGATGCGTCTGAACCTGATGATGAGGATGCATTGCAGCAGGCTCAACTGGCACGTCAGTTCGCCGATCAGCAGCAGCAACGCTACGAACCTGAAGTGAAGGAAGCGCCGGTCTTTAATCTGGATACATCGTCTGCCTTTGATTTTTCGCCAATGAAAGATCTGGTCGACGACAGCCCAAGCGAGCCGTTGTTTACCCTCTCTGCAGCGCCAGAGCCGGAAGAGCCCGCGCCGTGGCAGCAACCTGCTGCGCCTGAGCCAGCGTCATTACCGTCGTTGAGTGCTGAATCCAGCCCATGGTCGTCGCCGGAACAGGAAGCCTATTCTGCGCCGCCTGCACCAGTGAAACCTGCTGCGCCGGTGCAGGACAGCTTGTTCCATCCGTTCCTGGTTCGCCATGAACAGCCGCTGGAAAAACCTTCTACGCCGCTGCCCACGCTGGATCTGCTCACGTCACCACCAGCAGAAGAAGAGCCGGTGGATATGTTTGCGCTGGAGCAAACCGCGCGGCTGGTTGAAGCGCGCCTGGCCGATTACCGTGTGAAGGCGGAAGTTGTAGGTATTTCGCCAGGTCCGGTCATTACCCGCTTCGAACTCGATTTAGCGCCAGGCGTTAAAGCTTCTCGTATTTCTAACTTGTCGCGTGACCTGGCGCGTTCTCTGTCTGCGGTTGCCGTGCGCGTGGTGGAAGTGATTCCTGGCAAGCCTTACGTCGGACTTGAACTGCCAAATAAACATCGTCAAACCGTTTATCTGCGCGAAGTACTGGATTGCCCTAAATTCCGTGAAAACCCGTCACCGCTTGCAGTGGTGTTGGGTAAAGACATTGCTGGCCAGCCGGTTGTGGCTGATTTGGCGAAAATGCCTCACTTGCTGGTTGCCGGTACCACCGGTTCCGGTAAATCGGTGGGCGTTAACACCATGATCATCAGCATGCTGTATAAAGCTACGCCGGAAGAAGTGCGCTTTATCATGATCGACCCGAAAATGCTCGAGCTGTCTGTCTACGAAGGCATTCCGCACTTGCTGACCGAAGTGGTTACCGACATGAAAGATGCGGCCAATGCGCTGCGCTGGAGTGTCGGTGAAATGGAGCGTCGCTATAAGCTGATGTCTGCGCTGGGCGTGCGTAATCTTGCCGGTTATAACGAGAAGATTGAGCAGGCTGCGGCGATGGGCCGACCGATTCCCGATCCGTTCTGGAAGCCGGGCGATAGCATGGACACCACACCGCCGGTGCTGGAAAAACTGCCTTATATCGTGGTGCTGGTCGACGAATTTGCCGATCTGATGATGGCGGTCGGTAAGAAAGTCGAAGAGTTGATTGCTCGTCTGGCACAGAAAGCGCGTGCGGCGGGTATTCACCTGGTGCTGGCGACACAGCGTCCGTCGGTAGATGTGATTACCGGTCTGATCAAAGCCAACATCCCGACGCGTATTGCCTTTACCGTTTCCAGCAAGATCGACTCACGCACCATCCTCGATCAGGGCGGTGCGGAATCGCTGCTCGGTATGGGTGACATGCTGTACATGCCGCCAAACTCCTCAATGCCTGTGCGCGTGCACGGTGCATTCGTGCGCGATCAGGAAGTTCATGCGGTGGTTCAGGACTGGAAAGCACGCGGTCGTCCGCAATACATCGAAAGCATTACTGCTGGTGAAGAGAGCGATAGCGCGGCTGGCGGTATGATGGGCGATGAAGAGCTGGATCCGCTGTTTGATCAGGCGGTCTCTTTCGTGGTGGAGAAACGCCGAGCCTCCATTTCTGGGGTTCAGCGCCAGTTCCGTATCGGTTATAACCGTGCCGCACGTATCATCGAGCAGATGGAAGCGCAGGGCATCGTTTCTGAACCGGGGCATAACGGCAACCGCGAAGTGCTTTCGCCGCCGCCACACGAGATGTAATTTATCGCGTGCAGTTATCAACTTATGGGCCAGTTAACACTGGCCCATTGTTTATCTGTTGGTCGATCCCCATATCTTCGGGAGCTTTCGGCTTTTTCTCCTGTCAAAGAGACAGGACGGCAACTACGTTTAATGCTGTAAGTGTCGGGAAACAATGAATAAGGAATCGAATCAGATGAAATTACGCGTTATTGCCTGTGGCCTGTTGGCCAGTTTTGTTTCCGCATCAGTATTGGCGGATGCGTCCAGCGATCTGCAGCAGCGTCTCAATAAAGTGAACAGCTTCCACGCCAGCTTCAGTCAGAAAGTGACCGATGGCAGCGGCGCCAACGTGCAGGATGGTGAAGGCGAGCTGTGGGTGAAGCGCCCAAGCCTGTTTAACTGGCACATGACCGCGCCGGACGAAAGCGTAATTATTTCTGATGGCAAAAACCTGTGGTTCTACAATCCCTTCGTTGAACAAGCCAGCGTTAGCCTGCTGCAAAATGCTGCCAGCAACACGCCGTTTATGCTGATTGCGCGTAACCAGCCAAGCGATTGGAAACAGTACAACATCAAGCAGCAGGGCGATAACTTCGAGCTAACGCCGAAGAGCAGTGACGGCAACCTTAAGCAGTTCACCATCAATGTGACATCGTCTGGCACCATCAATAAGTTCAGCGCGATTGAGCAAGATGGCCAGCACAGCGATTATCAGCTAAAGAGCCAAAACAACGGCGCCATTAGCCCAGACAAATTCACCTTTACGCCGCCAAAAGGGGTAACGGTGGACGATCAACGTCAGTGAGGTCACGGTGAGTAACCTGTCTCTGGATTTCGCCCCATCGAATGAGTTTCAGCCGCTGGCCGCGCGTATGCGGCCAGCGACGCTGCAACACTACATTGGGCAACAGCATTTGCTGGCGCCCGGTAAACCGCTGCCGCGCGCCATTGAGGCTGGGCATCTGCATTCGATGATTTTGTGGGGACCGCCGGGGACAGGAAAAACGACATTAGCCGAGATCATCGCCCATTACGGCAAAGCTGATGTTGAGCGTATTTCTGCTGTCACGTCTGGCGTGAAAGAGATTCGAGAAGCGATCGAGCGCGCCCGACAAAATCGTCAGGTGGGTCGACGCACCATCCTGTTTGTCGACGAAGTGCATCGCTTTAACAAAAGTCAGCAGGATGCTTTCCTGCCACATATTGAAGATGGCACCATCACGTTTATCGGTGCCACCACCGAAAATCCCTCGTTTGAACTCAACTCGGCGCTGCTATCGCGTGCCCGCGTATATTTACTCAAGTCTCTTACCACTGCCGATATCGAACAGGTTCTGCTGCAGGCGATGCAGGATAGCGATCGCGGTTATGGCAAAAGCGATATTGTGCTGCCGGATAATACGCGCCGTATGATTGCGGAACTGGTGAACGGTGATGCGCGTCGGGCATTGAATACGCTGGAAATGATGGCGGATATGGCCGAAAGCAACGCCGAAGGCCAGCGTGAATTAACGCCACAATTGCTCAACGAAGTTTCCGGTGAAAGGGCGGCGCGTTTTGATAATAAAGGCGATCGTTTCTACGATTTGATCTCCGCTCTGCACAAATCTGTACGCGGTTCAGCACCTGATGCGGCGCTTTACTGGTATGCAAGAATCATCACCGCAGGCGGCGATCCGTTGTATGTCGCACGCCGTTTACTGGCTATCGCCTCGGAAGATGTGGGTAACGCCGATCCGCGCGGCATGCAGGTTGCGCTAGCGGCCTGGGATTGCTTTACGCGCGTCGGTCCAGCCGAAGGCGAAAGGGCGATTGCGCAGGCGATTGTCTATCTTGCCAGCGCACCCAAAAGTAATGCCGTTTACACCGCTTTCAAGGCTGCGATGCGCGATGCGCGCGAATTCCCTGACTACGATGTGCCGGAACATTTACGCAACGCTCCGACCAAATTGATGAAAGAGATGGGGCTGGGCAAAGAGTATCGTTATGCGCACGACGAGACTAACGCCTATGCCGCTGGCGAAGTCTATTTCCCGCCGGAAATGGCGCATACGCGCTACTATCAACCGACTAATCGCGGGCTTGAAGGGAAAATTGGCGAAAAACTCGCCTGGCTGGCTGAGCAGGATCAAAATAGCCCGATAAAACGCTACCGCTGATAAACACCTTACGGTAAGGTGAGCAAGGATTTCATTGCATTCCATAGGGATGCAAGTCCCGCCATTCGTTCAATCAACCTTTTATTACACAGGATTAGCATGCTCGATCCCAACCTGCTGCGTAACGAGCCAGACGCAGTCGCAGAAAAACTGGCACGCCGAGGATTTAAACTGGATGTGGAAACCTTACGTTCGCTTGAAGAGCGTCGTAAAGTCTTGCAGGTAGAAACTGAGAATCTGCAGGCTGAGCGTAATTCCCGATCCAAATCCATCGGTCAGGCCAAAGCACGTGGGGAAGACATCGAGCCGCTGCGTCAGGAAGTGAACGCGCTGGGCGAACGCCTGGATGCGGCTAAAGCAGAACTGGATGCCCTGCAGAACGAAATTCGTGATTTTGCCCTCGCGTTGCCAAACCTCCCGGTTGACGAAGTCCCGTTGGGTAAAGATGACAGCGAGAACCAGGAAGTCAGCCGCTGGGGCCAGCCGCGCCAGTTCGATTTCCCGGTAAAAGATCATGTTGAGCTGGGTGAAGCCGCCAAAGGTCTGGATTTTGCCGCCGCGGTGAAACTGACGGGTTCACGTTTCATTGTGATGCAGGGCCAGATTGCGCGTCTGCACCGTGCGCTCAGCCAGTTTATGCTTGACCTGCACACGCAGCAGCACGGTTATCTTGAAACCTATGTTCCGTATTTGGTGAATCAGGAAACGCTGTATGGCACCGGACAACTGCCGAAGTTTGGTGAAGATCTGTTCCATACCAAGCCGCTGGGCGAGGAAGCGGGTAGCAGCAACTATGCGCTGATCCCAACCGCTGAAGTGCCGCTGACCAATCTGGTGCGTGATGAGATCGTTGAAGAAGAATCATTGCCGCTCAAACTCGCTGCGCACACACCATGTTTCCGTTCTGAAGCCGGTTCGTACGGACGCGATACGCGCGGTTTAATCCGTATGCACCAGTTCGACAAAGTGGAAATGGTGCAGATTGTGGCACCTGAAACCTCGATGGATGCTCTGGAAGAGTTGGTCGGCCATGCAGAAAAAGTGCTGCAGCTGCTCAATCTGCCATACCGTAAAGTGCTGCTTTGCACCGGCGATATGGGCTTCGGCTCTGCCAAGACTTACGACCTGGAAGTTTGGCTGCCAGCACAGGACACCTATCGTGAAATCTCCTCTTGCTCCAACATGGGTGATTTCCAGGCTCGTCGTATGCAGGCGCGCTGCCGTAGCAAAACCGACAAGAAACCACGCTTGGTGCACACGCTGAACGGTTCTGGTCTGGCGGTGGGTCGTACTCTGGTGGCTGTACTTGAAAACTACCAGCAAGCAGATGGCCGCATTGAAGTTCCAGAAGTGTTACGTCCTTATATGGGCGGACTGGAATTCGTTGGCTAATCAATGCGCAATTATAAAAGCCCGGCAATGCCGGGTTTTTTTGTTTCTTAAGCGGTAAAATAATTATTTTTTAGTCGGAATTAATCAGAAATAAACGTTATCGACAATAAATGGCTGTTAACCATTAAAAATCGTAAATTCAAATAGATAGATGCCTGCCTTGTATCCTTCATCATGCTTCTAACCCGCTGAAGATAAAAAAAATAAATTGTTCCGCAGCAAATCGTGCGGCGACGAATTTTTGCACATTGACTTTAAAATAGCGGATGGCAAACTGCGCGCAATTATCGTCATCTCTTTTGGTTTTATTCCCTATGTCAACCTGGTCGCGCCCCGTCGTTTTGCTGCTTTGCGGCTTAATGCTTATGACGGTGTCTATCGCTGTGCTTAATACGCTGGTACCGCTATGGCTTACCCATGATCAATTGCCAACCTGGCAAGTGGGTATGGCCAGCTCATCGTATTACACCGGTAACTTGCTGGGCACTTTGCTCGCGGGCTGGTTGATCACGCGTTACGGTTTTAATCGCTGTTTCTACCTCGCCAGCGTGCTTTTTGCCGTGGCGACCATGGGCATGGTGATGCTGGATGGTTTCTATAGCTGGACAATGCTGCGCTTCACCGCAGGTGTCGGTTGTGCACTGATTTGGGTGGTGGTTGAGAGCGCCTTGTTATGCAGCGGTACCGTGCGTAATCGCGGTCAGTTGCTGGCGGCTTACATGATCATCTATTACCTCGGCACGGTTGCTGGCCAGTTGCTGGTGAGCCGCGTGTCAACCGAGCTGCTCCACGTGATTCCGTGGGTGACTGCGCTGATTGTCTGTGCGGTATTGCCGGTAGTGTTTGTGCATGTCAATGCGAGCGCTGCGACGGAAGAAGCTTCAACGGGTCGCCTTTGGGTGATGTTGCGTCGTCGTAGTTCTCGTCTCGGCATCAATGGCTGCATTATTTCCGGTATCGTTCTCGGCTCGCTTTATGGCTTGATGCCGCTGTATCTGTCACATCAAGGCATGAGCGATGCAAACGTCGGTTACTGGATGGCGTTACTTGTCAGCTCAGGCATTGTCGGTCAGTGGCCGGTAGGACGTTTGGCCGATCGCTTTGGTCGCCTGATGGTGCTGCGCGTGCAAGTGTTCGTGGTTATTCTGGGTGCGATTGCCATGCTGGGTGATGCAGCGATGGCGCCAGCGCTGTTTGTGCTGGGTCTTGCTGGTTTTACTCTCTATCCGGTGGCGATGTCCTGGGCGTGCGAAACCGTGGCGCATCATGAGTTAGTGGCGATGAATCAGGCGCTGCTGTTTAGCTATACCGTGGGCAGTTTGGTGGGGCCGGGAATGACGTCAATGCTGATGCAGAACTACTCTGACCGCCTGCTGTTTGTGATGATTGCTGCAGTTGCACTGGTTTATCTGGTGATGTTACTGCGCAAAGCCGATCATCAGGCAACGCCGGTTGCACATGCTTAACGCATTCATATAAACAGTAAAAAAGGGAGCCAGCGGCTCCCCCTTATTTATTTGCGGTTAATACATCACTTCATGGCCGTAGCTGGCGAGAATATTCTTCACTCGCTCCATGGTTTCCTTGCTTGGCGGCTTAACACCATCCAGCTTGTACTCTTCACCCATGGCAATCCATTTGTGTTTGCCTAACTCGTGGTAAGGCAGCAATTCAATCTTCTCAATGTTGTCCATATCCCTGGTGAACTCACCTAAGCGATGAACGGAATCATCATCATCGGAGTAGCCAGGCACCACAACAAAGCGAATCCAGGTGCGTTTGCCTCTCTTCTGCAGATAGCGCGCAAAATCCAGCGTGCGGTGATTGGAAACGCCCACCAAAATCTGATGCACATCATCATTGATCTGTTTTAAATCGAGCATTACCAAATCAGTGGCATCCAGCAATTCATCGATCACCGGATCGTAGCGACGAACAAAGCCGTTAGTGTCGAGACAGGTATGAATGCCTTCTGCCTGGCAAGCGCGGAACCAGTCGCGCACGAACTCCGCTTGTAAGATTGCTTCACCACCCGACGCCGTAACGCCGCCGCCAGACGCATTCATAAAGTGACGATATGAGAGCGCATCCTTCATTAACTCTTCAACGGTAACTTCTTTACCACCATGCGTATCCCAAGTATCGCGATTATGGCAATACAGACAACGCATAAGGCAGCCCTGAAAAAAGGTGATGAAGCGGATGCCTGGGCCGTCAACGGTGCCACAGGATTCAAAGGAGTGGATACGACCGATGGTTGACATTGCGATGAGTTCTCCAGGTGAGCCTGAACATCAGGCAGCACAATCTATGTCGTGCTCTAAAAGTGAAAGTCGATTTTGCCAGGTTGCCTGCACCAGCAAACTGGCAAAACGGACTTGTGGAGAAAAGGCTCCCGCAGGAGCCTTTTAATCTCAGTGAACTACGATTACAGCGACTGAGTGAACGTACGGGTAATTACATCTTTCTGCTGCTCTTTGGTGAGCGAGTTGAAGCGAACAGCATAACCGGATACGCGAATGGTCAGCTGCGGATACTTCTCAGGATGTTCCATCGCATCCAGCAACATCTCACGGTTCATCACGTTAACGTTCAGATGCTGACCGCCCTCAATGTTGGCTTCATGGTGGAAATATCCATCCATCAGGCCAGCAAGGTTGGTTTTACGCACGTTATCATCTTTACCCAGCGCATTTGGCACGATGGAGAAGGTATAAGAGATGCCGTCTTTCGCGTAAGCAAAGGGCAGTTTCGCGACGGAGGTCAGGGAAGCCACCGCACCTTTCTGATCACGGCCGTGCATTGGGTTAGCACCCGGACCGAACGGCGCACCCGCACGACGTCCGTCTGGCGTGTTACCGGTTTTCTTACCGTACACCACGTTAGATGTGATGGTCAGTACTGACTGAGTTGGCACCGCATTACGATAGGTTTGCAGTTTCTGAATTTTTTTCATGAA
Source organism: Pantoea sp. B9002 (assembly GCF_013385945.1). Taxonomy (NCBI): domain Bacteria; kingdom Pseudomonadati; phylum Pseudomonadota; class Gammaproteobacteria; order Enterobacterales; family Erwiniaceae; genus Pantoea; species Pantoea sp. B9002. The sequence continues at coordinate 131,001 of NZ_JACAPA010000009.1, read as the reverse complement.
ACGTTCAACCAAATCGCACGCCATGTCATCGACGCGAGAGTCGTTGTTACCAAATTGCGGATATTCGCCTTCAATTTCGAAGTCTACCGCTAAACCATCTTCATCACGGATGGTTTTCACTTTGGCGTATTTGATGGCAGAAAGTGAGTCAGCCGCAACAGACAGACCAGCGATACCACACGCCATGGTGCGATAAACGTCACGATCGTGCAGCGCCATCAGTGCAGCTTCGTAGCTGTACTTATCGTGCATATAGTGAATGATATTCAGGGAGGTGACGTATTGCTTAGCCAGCCAATCCATGAAGTGATCCAGGCGCTCCATCACGATGTCGAAATCAAGAATCTCGTCAGTGATTGGTGCTTCTTTCGGGCCCACCTGCATTTTCAGTTTTTCATCAACACCACCGTTGATTGCGTACAGCAGGGTTTTTGCCAGGTTGGCACGTGCACCGAAGAACTGCATCTGCTTACCGACAATCATTGGGCTAACGCAGCAGGCGATAGCATAGTCATCGTTGTCGAAGTCAGGACGCATCAGGTCATCATTCTCATACTGCAATGAGGATGTATCGATAGAGACTTTTGCGGCGTATTTCTTGAAGTTAACCGGCAGCTTTTCTGACCACAGGATGGTCATGTTTGGCTCTGGAGATGGGCCCATGGTGTAAAGCGTATTCAGGAAACGGAAGGTGCTTTTGGTCACCAGAGTACGGCCATCTACGCCCATACCCGCCAGTGATTCTGTTGCCCAGATTGGGTCACCGGAGAACAGCTCATCGTATTCAGGTGTACGCAGGAATCGCACCATACGCAGTTTCATCACCAGATGGTCAATCAGTTCCTGCGCATCTTCTTCAGTCAGTTTCCCTGCCTGAATATCGCGATCGATATACACATCAAGGAAGGTAGATACGCGACCAAAGGACATCGCTGCACCGTTCTGTGATTTCACCGCCGCGAGATAGCCATAGTAAGTCCACTGAACGGCTTCTTGAGCATTAGTAGCGGGCAGCGAGATATCTGAACCATACTTCGCAGCCATCTCTTTGATCTGACCCAGTGCACGGTGCTGTTCAGAGATCTCTTCACGCAGGCGAATGGTGGCTTCGAGGTCAACGCCATTCTCCATATCGCTCTGCAGAGAATTGAACTGCGCTACTTTGTCTTTCATCAGGAAATCGATGCCGTACAGCGCAACGCGGCGGTAGTCACCGATGATACGACCGCGGCCATAGGCATCGGGCAAACCCGTCAGCACACCTGATTTACGGCAGCGCATGATGTCCGGGGTATAAACATCGAATACGCCCTGGTTATGGGTTTTACGGTAATCAGTGAAGACTTTTTTCAGCGCGGGATCGAGTTCGCGGCCATAAACCTTGCAAGAACCTTCAACCATTTTGATGCCGCCAAACGGGATGATGGCACGCTTCAGAGGTGCTTCAGTTTGCAGGCCAACGATTTTTTCCAGCGATTTGCTGATGTAGCCGGCATCGTGAGAGGTGATGGTTGAAGCCAGATCGGTGTCAAAATCTACCGGCGCGTGAGTGCGGTTCTCGATTTTGATGCCTTCAAGCACGCTGTCCCACAGTTTAGTTGTGGCCGGCGTCGCGCCTGCGAGGAAGGATTCGTCGCCTTCATACGGTGTATAGTTTTTCTGGATAAAGTCACGGACGTTGACGCTGTTCTGCCATTCGCCGGCACTAAATCCTTCCCAGGCTGACGCCATTTTTTCATTCAGTTCGGACATGATATACCTGCCTTATTTAGGGAGACTTTGACGTATGGCGCGCTGACTCAGCACGCCCGTACCAATTCATTAATGCACCGGCTCATCGCCACGCAGATAGATTACCCAGTAGGTCAAACCGACTAATAATCCGCCGCCAATAATGTTGCCGATGGTTACGGGAATCAGGTTGTTAACAATAAAATCGCTAACGCTTAGTGATGGGAACTGTGCTGCGCTTGCACCAGCCATATGCCAGAATTCCGGGCTGGCAAAATCACGGATAACGATGGCCATCGGGATAAGGAACATGTTGGCGATGCTATGTTCAAAACCGCAGGCAACAAACATCGCCACCGGTAAGATCATCGCAAACATTTTATCCATCAGACTGCGGCCTGAATAACTCATCCATACCGCCAGGCAAACCATCAGGTTGGCGAGCGTGCCGAGACTGACCGCTTCAATAAAGGTGTGATGCATTTTATGGTCAGCGGTTTGCAGGACATTCAAACCCCAGGCACCATTGGCCACCATGTGTTCACCGGCTAACCAGATCAGCGCGACAAAGAACAGCGCACCAAACAGGTTACCGATATAGACCGTCAACCAATGTCGACCGAGTTGCAGCCAGGTGATACGGCCGCTGGCTTTTGCCACCACGATCAAAACTGTTGAGGTGAACAGGTCAGCACCGCACACCACTACTAACATTAAACCGAGCGAGAAACAGATACCGCCGATCAGTTTTGCTATGCCATAGGGCATTGCTCCACTTCCGGTGGTCGCAGTGATATAGAAGACAAATGCAATTGAGATAAATACGCCAGCAGTGATGGCCAGGAAGAAGGTGGTTAAAGGACGTTTAGTAGCTTTATATATGCCGGCTTCTTCTGCAACTTTCGCCATTGCCGCCGGTAATAATGAATTAAAAGGGTTGTCAGCTTTCACACTAACGCTCTCCAAAAATTGCCTGTAAAGATACTAACAAAGGAGTATAGGTCAGAAATTGATGTGGATCATATTTGACCGGAAGGTCGCTGATAAGCGAAGCGAAAAGGTGGCCGTTATATAATTAAGTGATTGAATTTATTTCAATAAATAATTTTTAATTTATGCAAAATAAGTTGAAGGTGGCTGCGGGTAAGGCTGGGTTTTGTTAAATATCATTAACGATTTAAGCTGAATTGTTATTTAATAATGCGCTTTAATCTCTTTGTATGATCAATATAAAAAAATGGCACTGATTTTTTTCAGTGCCATTGACCAATACGCTAATTTCTATAAATAGTAATTAAAGCGTTAAGGCTATTTTTGTGACCAATAACGACGTTTAGCTGTCTGCAGTTTTTCATAGGCAGCGAGTAATGATTGATGCGCAGGGAAAGCTTTCAGATCCAGATCAACCGCTTGCAATCCATAGAATGGCGCTTCGCCACTGATTGCCGCTGAAGCAGCCTCAACAGCAGCCTGGCCGTACATACGAACAAAGGCGCGATGATATTGAAGCGGATCGCGTTCCTCTTCCATTGCCAGCAGCAGCAAGGTTTGCAGGCAGCGGTAGTAGTTTGCGCGTTCTTCACTAAAGATGGACTGATTAAACTCCATCGTCCATTCAGTCCAGATCAGAGCCTGATCCAGGTCGCCGCCGGCCAGCGCCAGCATCGCTTTCAGCTCGCCGATACGCAGCGTGTACCAACCATTGTCTTTGCCTGATGCCAGACCCAGCAGTTCACGCACGCGAGTAAAGTCATCATGACCTTCCTCATCCAGTTGCACAATCAGCTCGAGATAGGCTTCGGGTTCCCATTGGCTTTCCGGCAGCGCCAGCAGGGTTTCGCGCAGTGGTGCGCCCATGCTGTTATTCGCCAGCAGCAGATCTTCTGCTGGATAAATATCAGACATGCCAGGCACGATGATGCGGCAAGCGTAAACACTCAGATGTTCATAGTCAGCGATATAGACTTCTTTATCTTCCGCACGGAAGATCGCCATCAGCGTATCAAACTCTTCGTGAGTGGTACCCGCAAAGCTCCAGTCGACGAAAGGATAATCGGCATCGTCTTTAAACATATCCCATGAAATCAGACCGCTTGAATCGATGAAATGCGTTTCCAGGTTAGCGTGTTCCGCTACTTCTTCATCATCGAACGTTGGCGGTGTGAACACGTCGAGATCTTTCAGGCCGCGACCCTGAAGCAGTTCAGTAACGGTACGCTCCAGTGCGACGCCAAAGTCCGGATGTGCACCAAACGAAGCGAAACAGGTACCATTTGCTGGATTGAACAGCACAACGCAGATAACCGGGTATTTGCCACCGAGTGAAGCATCGTAAGAGAAGATTGGGAAACCTTCTGCTTCCAGACGTTCAATCGCTTCAATTACGCCAGGATAACGCTGCATTACCTCGGCTGGAATTTCTGGCAGGCTGATGGATTCGGCGATGATACGATTCTTAATATGACGCTCAAACACTTCTGACAGACCCTGTACACGCGCTTCGTTCGCGGTGTTACCGGCAGACATACCATTCGAAACATACAGATTACCGATGATGTTCATCGGGATATAAACCGTTTGCTGGTCAGATTGACGGGTAAATGGCAGGCCACAAATCCCACGCTCGTCATTGCCGGATTGCAGATCAATCAGCTCAGAAGCACCCAGGCTCTCATCAGGATCATAGAACTTGCGCAGGCGCGCATCCAAAATGCCTTCTGGCAGGCTGTCGTCTTCAGTGAGCGGGAACCACTTTTCATTCGGATAGTGAACAAAATCGCCATTAGCGATGGATTTACCTAACCAGAAATCGGCGAAGAAATAGTTAGTAGAGAGGCGCTCAAAATATTCGCCCAGTGCTGAAGCCAGAGCGGCTTTTTTGCTAGCACCTTTGCCATTTGTAAAGCACAGCGGGCAGTCGCGATCGCGAATGTGTACTGACCAGACGTGTGGCACCGGATTCAGCCAGGAAGCTTCTTCAATATTGAAACCAAGGTCTTGCAGTTTCTGCTGAAAGCGAGCAATGGAATCTTCCAGTGCGGCGTCTTTTCCGGGGATAAACGTTTGCGTCATGGTGGCGCTCTCTTAAGTCAAAGGGGTGGGCGTAAAGCGCGCAATAATACGGGTTTTATGCGTGCTTCGCTATTCAGTCAGCCAAATTTATCTCAGTCTGGTTACGGTTTTTAAGCCATTCCGCTCCCCGCGTTTTCTTTCTGGAACTACCTCACAAAATTCCACAGCTTAATGCATTTATGACATAAGCTGCGGTGGAGCTGGCTCTGGAAATGTGATCGCTGCCGGATTAATGATTGCAGCCATCTGGAGGCAATGATAAAACCGGTTGGGTATTCATAACCGTTCGATATGACAGTGGTGAGGGGAAATGACTCAGGTTTATAATTTTAGCTCTGGCCCGGCTATGCTGCCGGTAGAAGTGCTCCGTCGCGCAGAACAAGAACTGACAAACTGGCACGGGTTAGGCACCTCGGTGATGGAGATCAGTCACCGCAGTAAAGAGTTTATTGCTGTTGCAGAAGCGGCAGAACAAGATTTTCGCGATCTGCTGAAGATCCCATCCAACTACAAAGTTTTATTCTGCCACGGCGGTGCGCGTGCGCAGTTCGCGGCCATTCCCGGCAACTTGCTGGGTGATGCAAAAACCGCGGATTATATTGACGGCGGTTACTGGGCTCACAGCGCAATTAAAGAAGCTGAGAAATTCTGCTCGCCAAATACCATTGATATTAAAACTACGCGCGATGGTAAGCGTGCTTTGTTACCAATGCGTGAATGGCAGTTAAATGATGTTGCGGCTTATGTCCATTTCTGCCCGAACGAAACGATTGATGGCATCGCTATCGATGAAGAGCCGGATTTTGGCGATAAGGTCGTGGTTGCCGATCTCTCTTCTACTATTCTGTCTCGTCCAATCGATGTGAGTCGCTATGGCGTGATCTACGCTGGCGCACAAAAAAATATCGGCCCGGCGGGCTTAACCTTAGTGGTTGTGCGCGAAGATCTGTTGGGTAAAGCACGACGTTATGTGCCTTCTATCCTTGATTACAAGGTGCTGGCCGAAAACGAATCGATGTTTAACACTCCGCCTACTTTCGCATGGTATCTCTCAGGCCTGGTATTCAAATGGCTGAAAGAGAAGGGCGGCGTGGCTGAGATGGATAAGCTCAATCAGGCAAAAGCCGACTTACTATATGGCGTGATTGATAACAGTGCGTTTTATCGCAACGATGTCGCAAGCGAAAACCGTTCACGTATGAACGTGCCATTCCAGTTAGCCGATTCCTCATTGGACAAAGTGTTCCTGGAAGAGTCTCTCAAGACTGGGCTGCACGCGTTGAAAGGCCATCGCGTGGTTGGCGGTATGCGTGCATCGATCTACAATGCGATGCCGCTGGAAGGCGTTAAAACCCTGACTGAGTTCATGGTCGACTTCGAACGTCGCCACGGCTAATTGCTTTTTTCATGCCAGCTTGTCTGGTATCAGACCCCGTCACACGATGGGGTCTCGTATTTTCTGGAGATTTGGTTTCACATGCAGGACTCCCTGACTCTACAACCGATTGCTCGCGTTGACGGCACGGTAAACTTACCGGGTTCAAAAAGTGTCTCGAACCGCGCACTCTTGCTGGCCGCACTGGCAAAGGGCACCACCCGCCTGACTAACTTGCTTGATAGCGATGATGTTAAGCACATGCTGAATGCCCTCAAAGCGCTGGGTGTCAGCTATACGCTCTCAGACGATCGCACCGTATGCGAAGTGGTGGGTAACGCGGGGCCTTTACGCGCTGAAAAACCGCTTGAGCTGTTTCTCGGTAACGCAGGTACCGCGATGCGACCTTTGGCCGCCGCGCTGTGTTTGGGCGAGCAGTCAATCGTTCTGACTGGCGAGCCACGCATGAAAGAACGTCCGATTGGTCACCTGGTTGATGCACTGCGTCAGGGCGGAGCTAAGATCGACTATCTTGAGCAGACCGATTACCCGCCAGTGCGTCTTAATGGCGGTTTTGTTGGTGGGGAAGTCAGCGTCGATGGCAGCGTATCCAGCCAGTTCCTGACGGCACTGCTAATGACCGCGCCACTGGCGCAGCAAGACACCATCATCACCATCAAAGGCGATTTGGTTTCTAAGCCTTACATTGATATCACCTTGCACCTGATGCGCAGCTTTGGTGTGGATGTTGATAATCAGGACTACCAGCGTTTTGTGGTTAAAGGGCAGCAACAGTACCAATCTCCGGGCGACTATCTTGTGGAAGGTGACGCATCTTCTGCCTCTTATTTCCTCGCTGCGGCTGCCATTAAAGGTGGCACCGTGCGTGTAACCGGTATTGGCCGCAACAGCGTGCAGGGCGATATCCGTTTTGCTGATGTGCTGGAAAATATGGGCGCAGTGATTGAGTGGGGCGATGATTACATCTCTTGCACACGCGGATCGCTGACGGCAATCGATATGGATATGAACCATATTCCCGATGCGGCAATGACGATTGCAACTACTGCATTGTTCGCACAAGGCACCACGTTGATGCGCAACATCTACAACTGGCGCGTAAAAGAGACGGATCGTCTGGCTGCGATGGCGACTGAGTTACGCAAAGTGGGTGCTGAAGTAGAAGAAGGACACGACTTTATCCGTGTTACACCTCCGGCTCAGTTGCAACATGCGGATATTGGTACCTATAACGATCACCGTATGGCGATGTGCTTCGCGCTGGTGGCTCTGTCTGATACGCCGGTAACCATCCTTGATCCAGGCTGCACCGCGAAAACCTTCCCGAGCTATTTCCAGCAGTTGGCGAAAATCAGTCATACTTCCTGATCGTCTAACCCGGTGCACTGCGCCGGGTTTCTTTGCTCTCTTCTGGCCTTATCAGGCGGAAATTCTTCTGAATCTGTCTATATTTCTAGCGCTGTCTACGCTAAAGGGTAACTAACCCGACGCAGGCAGCGTATAATGCCGCGCAATCCAGGCGGCCTGGAAGGGCTGACAATAAGCACGCAGCAACAGGAGAGAACAATGACGGCAATCGCCCCGGTTATTACCATTGATGGGCCAAGTGGCGCGGGTAAAGGGACTTTATGTAAAGCGATGGCGGAGTCGTTGCAGTGGCACTTACTGGATTCTGGCGCTATTTATCGCGTTTTAGCACTGGCCGCACTTCACCATCAGGTGGATATTGAGTCCGAAGAAGCATTAGTACCGATGGCTGCGCATCTTGATGTGCGTTTTCTGTCGGTTGACGGTGAAATGCAGGTGGTTCTTGAAGGTGAAGACGTCACCGGTGAAATCCGCACGCAAGAAGTGAGCAACACCGCATCACGCGTGGCCGCTTTTCCGCGGGTGCGTGAGGCACTGCTTCGTCGCCAACGTGCCTTCCGCGAAGAGCCCGGTTTAATCGCCGATGGGCGCGATATGGGAACCGTGGTTTTCCCTGATGCGCCAGTGAAAATTTTCCTCGACGCCAGCTCGGAAGAGCGTGCGCATCGCCGTATGCTACAGTTGCAGGAGAAGGGCTTTAATGTTAACTTTGATCGCCTTTTATCCGAGATAAAGGAACGCGACGACCGCGATCGTAATCGTGCCATCGCACCTTTAGTGCCTGCCACAGATGCTCTGGTACTGGATTCAACCAGTATGTCAATTGAGCAAGTGATTGAAAAGGCGCTTGATTATGCCAGGCATAAGCTGGGTATTTAATCTTTCGGCAACCGAATTGCTGTAACCCTGTACCAAGGACCCGGTGCAGGGCATGTGAAACAACCCCATCCGACAATGAAGTCAGGTGGACGTTAAATTGAAGAATCCTAAGATTATCAATATGACTGAATCTTTTGCTCAACTCTTTGAAGAGTCCCTGAAAGAAATCGAAACCCGTCCGGGTTCCATCGTTCGTGGCGTTGTTGTCTCTATCGACAAAGACGTAGTTCTGGTTGATGCGGGTCTGAAATCTGAATCTGCAATTCCTGCAGAGCAGTTCAAGAACGCAGCCGGCGAACTGGAAATCCAGGTAGGCGACGAAGTTGACGTTGCGCTGGACGCAGTAGAAGACGGCTTCGGTGAAACCCTGCTGTCCCGTGAGAAAGCTAAACGTCACGAAGCTTGGATCACGCTGGAAAAAGCTTACGAAGACGCTGAAACTGTTACCGGTGTTATCAACGGCAAAGTTAAAGGTGGCTTCACAGTTGAGCTGAACGGTATTCGTGCGTTCCTGCCAGGTTCACTGGTAGACGTTCGTCCGGTTCGCGATACTCTGCACCTGGAAGGCAAAGAGCTTGAATTCAAAGTAATCAAGCTTGATCAGAAACGTAACAACGTCGTGGTTTCACGTCGTGCAGTTATCGAATCTGAGAACAGCGCTGAGCGCGATCAGCTGCTGGAAAACCTGCAGGAAGGCATGGAAGTTAAAGGTATCGTTAAGAACCTCACTGACTACGGTGCATTCGTGGATCTGGGCGGCGTTGACGGCCTGCTGCACATTACCGATATGGCTTGGAAACGCGTTAAGCATCCGAGCGAAATCGTCAACGTGGGCGACGAAATCACTGTTAAAGTGCTGAAGTTCGACCGCGAGCGTACCCGTGTATCTCTGGGCCTGAAACAGCTGGGCGAAGATCCTTGGGTTGCTATCGCTAAGCGCTATCCAGAAGGCACCCGCCTGACTGGTCGTGTAACCAACCTGACTGATTACGGTTGCTTCGTAGAAATCGAAGAAGGCGTTGAAGGTCTGGTACACGTTTCTGAAATGGACTGGACCAACAAAAACATCCATCCGTCTAAAGTTGTAAACGTAGGCGATGTGGTTGAAGTAATGGTTCTGGACATCGATGAAGAGCGTCGTCGTATCTCCCTGGGTCTGAAGCAGTGCAAATCTAACCCATGGCAGCTGTTCGCTGAGACCCACAACAAAGGCGATCGCGTTGAAGGTAAAATCAAGTCAATCACTGACTTCGGTATCTTCATCGGCCTGGACGGTGGCATCGACGGCCTGGTTCACCTGTCTGACATCTCCTGGAATGCGACTGGCGAAGAAGCCGTTCGTGAGTACAAAAAAGGCGACGAAATCGCTGCCGTTGTACTGCAGGTTGATGCAGAGCGCGAGCGCATCTCTCTGGGCGTGAAGCAGTTGGCTGAAGATCCATTCAACAACTACATCACCCTGAACAAGAAAGGCGCTATCGTGACTGGTAAAGTCACTGCAGTTGACGCGAAAGGTGCTACAGTAGAATTAGCTGACGGCGTAGAGGGTTACCTGCGCGCTTCTGAAGCTTCTCTGGACCGCATCGAAGACGCAACTCTGGTTCTGAGTGTTGGCGACGACGTTGAAGCTAAATTCACCGGCGTTGACCGTAAGAACCGCGTTGTGAGCCTGTCTGTTCGTGCTAAAGACCAGGCTGATGAGAAAGAAGCTATCAACACTGTTAACACCAAACAGGATGAAGGCAGCAACTTCTCTAGCGCGATGGCTGAAGCGTTTAAAGCGGCTAAAGGCGAGTAATCGACCTAAGGCACCGGACGATGAAAATCGTCCGGTTTCGGTAAAAGCTGTCATACCTTTCCAAATAAGGATTAACCGGAGGTTACATGACCAAGTCAGAACTGATTGAAAGACTTGCTGGCCAGCATACTCATATTCCGGCGAAAGTCGTTGAGGATGCAGTCAAAGAGATGCTTGAGCACATGGCCACTACGTTGGCCCAGGGCGAGCGCATTGAAATCCGGGGATTCGGCAGCTTTTCTTTGCATTACCGTGCACCGCGTACGGGTCGTAACCCGAAAACAGGTGACAAAGTGGATCTGGAAGGTAAATACGTTCCCCACTTCAAGCCGGGCAAAGAATTGCGTGACCGTGCGAACATCTACGGCTAAGCCGTTACCGAACGATAAAAACGACACTTTAGGGTGTCGTTTTTTTTTTGGTTATAGCAGGCAGTATTGCGATCTGCTTTCCAAAATGAAGTTTCATCAATGTAATCTCTGCAAAAGTCTCTGAACCCATCGCAACACTCACTCTTTTCACTGAAGCAAATCTCTCCTTTTCACGGCACACTCTTCCACCAACAAGGGAGAGTAATGATGCATATGAACTGGATTGTTCTGGCCAGATTGATGATTGCCTCGGCGTTGCCGTTGGGCATTTTGCCGCACATACCCGCTGCCAGCATAATACTCATCATGGTTGGATTTGCTGTGGCGCTTGGGTTGATGCCAATCATGCTGCTGCGGATTTCAGGGATTGCTCTCGTAATGTTGGCCTGGACATTGACTGAAGCCCGCCAGATGGTCAATGCCATTGACGATCTGACTAATACGTCTATTGAAGCAACAGTTCGTATTACTGAAGTTCGTGAACAGAAACAGCAGTTAACCGTGCAAATCCTGCGTGTTGGTCAGCGTTATCAATTTCCGCCTCTCTTTGTCACGCTCAATAATGCCTCTACGGACCAACCGTTTTGCGCCGGTCAGCGCTGGCAGATGAAACTGCGACTGCGCGCCGTGCATGGCAGATTAAATGAAGGTGAGTTCGATCTGCAGCGCTTTGCCCTGTCTAATCACACGCCGCTGCAAGGGCGCATCATCAGCCAGCAGGCGGAATCGCTAAGCTGCAACTGGCGGACGCGTTTAATCAATCATCATTTACCCGCATTCGATACGCTCAAACAACCGGCAATTATGCAGGCTTTGGCGTTTGGTATACGTGCCAACATGACCGAAGAGCAACGACAGTTGCTGCGGGAAACAGGCACGGCCCACTTGATGGCAATCTCGGGAATGCATATTGCATTAGCTGCCAGCGTGGGATGGCTATTGGCGCGTGCTATCCAGGTGATTTTGCCTGCTCATTTGATTGGCCATTTATTTCCACTGCTGATTAGCGTTATGACCGCAGCCACTTACACATGGGTTTCTGGCAGCCATGCACCGGCCCAACGCGCGATTATCGCGCTCATACTATGGATAGGGATGCGCAGCGCCGGTTGGCAACTCAGTGGCTGGCAAGTCTGGACGTTATGTATCGGCGCTTTGCTGGCACTTGATCCATTAACCGTTTTGTCAGAAAGCTTTTGGTTGTCGGCACTGGCGGTCGCGATACTGATTGCCTGGTATCAATGGTTTTCATTACCACATCGCTTTCGCGCAAAGCGTCGATGGCTGTTATTGCAATTGCTACATCTGCAGCTAGGCATGATGATTCTCATGGCTCCGCTACAAATTTTCCTGTTTCAGGGAATAAGCCTGAGCGCGTTATTGGCAAATCTGATCGCGGTGCCGGTTGTGTCATTTGTCACGGTGCCACTGATATTGCTGGCAATGCTATTGCCTGTGCCGCTGATTTCAACGGGATTATGGTCTCTGGCCGATCTTTCCATAAGCCTGGTCATGCTCCTGCTGCAGTGGTTACCCGCAGGTTGGTGGGCGTGGAGCGATACGTTACCTGCTATCGTGCTGCTGTGGGTGGGATTACTTCTCTGGCGCAGCAAGCTGATTTATCGCAGTCTGATGCCGTGTTTTAGCCTGATACTCGCAATCATCCTCTGGCGCAGCACTACACAGCGTGATGACTGGCAAATCGACATGATTGATGTGGGGCACGGCCTGGCGATTGCCCTTACACAGGGCAATGAAGTGGTGTTATATGACGTTGGACCCGGCTGGAAGCAGGATGATGCCGGTTCACGTGTCATCCTGCCATGGCTGCAGTATCACGGCAGAAGCCTTCATTCTCTAATATTGAGCCACAAGCATCTTGATCACCGTGGTGGGCTACACTCATTGCTCAAAGTTAATCCAGCGGTAGCAATCCGAAGTGCCTTAGCGGAAGACGGACACCTGCCATGCTTCCGTGGCCAGCGGTGGCAGTGGGGCAAATTACAATTTACCGCTTTGTGGCCGCCGGAGAGTCAGACCGAGGGGCAAAATAACGATTCCTGTGTGGTGCGAGTCGATGACGGGCTAATCAGCGTGTTGCTCACCGGTGATATTGAGTTAGAAGCCGAAAGAAAAATTGTCGCGCTGGAAAAAGAAGCACTAAACGCGACGATGTTGCAGGTTCCACACCATGGCAGTCGGACTTCGTCAGGCGCGTTACTGTTACGTAATGTTGCTGGCAAAGCAGCATTTGCTTCGGTGGCGCGATATAACGCCTGGCGTATGCCGGCACCAGCCGTGGTGCAGCGCTATCGTCAGCAAGGCTATATGTGGTACGACACGGCACAATCGGGGCAGATTCATGTGGGTATCAGACAAGGTCATTGGCAAATTAAGGGCTTAAGAGAGCAAATAATGCCTCGATGGTACCATCAGTGGTTTGGCGTCAAACGCGATTCCAGGTAGAATGAGCGGCTATTTCAAACAGCGTGAATAAATAATGCATCAAGATAAAGATCTCTCAACGTGGCAGACATTCCGTCGACTCTGGCCGATGATTGCGCCTCACAAGGCTGGCCTGTATGTGTCAGCGGTGGCGCTGATACTCAATGCGGCAGGCGATACCCTGATGCTCTCTCTGTTGAAACCTTTACTGGATGATGGCTTCGGTAAAGCTGACAGATCCGTAATGCTGTGGATGCCGCTGGTGGTAATCGGCCTGATGCTGGTACGAGGCGTGACCAGCTATATCTCCAGCTACTGCATCTCATGGGTTTCCGGCAACGTGGTCATGAACATGCGTCGCCGCCTATTCGGCCATATGATGGGCATGCCGGTAACCTTCTTTGATCAGCAATCAACGGGTACGCTGTTGTCACGCATCACCTACGATTCTGAGCAGGTTGCCTCTTCCTCTTCCAGCGCACTGGTTACCGTGGTGCGTGAAGGGGCCTCGATCATTGGCCTGTTTATCATGATGTTCTATTACAGCTGGCAGCTGTCCCTGATTCTCATTGTGCTGGCACCGATCGTCTCCTTTGCTATTCGTACCGTTTCTAAGCGCTTCCGCAGCATCAGTAAGAACATGCAGAACACTATGGGACAGGTCACCACCAGCGCCGAACAGATGCTGAAAGGGCATAAAGAAGTGCTGATTTTTGGTGGTCAGGAAGTGGAGGCCAACCGTTTTTCTCAGGTCAGCAACAAGATGCGTCAACAGGGCATGAAACTGGTGTCGGCGTCTTCAATCTCTGATCCGGTGATTCAGTTAATTGCCTCGCTAGCACTGGCATTTGTGCTTTATGCCGCCAGCTTCCCAAGCGTAATGGAAACGCTGACAGCCGGTACCATTACCGTTGTCTTCTCATCGATGATCGCCCTGATGCGTCCGCTCAAGTCACTGACCAACGTGAATGCGCAGTTCCAGCGTGGTATGGCGGCTTGTCAGACGCTGTTCTCGATTCTCGACAGTGAGCAGGAAGTGGATAACGGCAAACGTGAAATGGATCGTGCCAAAGGTGATGTTGAATTCCGCAACGTGACCTTTACCTATCCAGGCCGTGAAATTCCTGCCCTGCGTGATATCAATCTGTCACTGCCTGCCGGTAAAACCGTTGCACTGGTAGGTCGTTCCGGCTCGGGTAAATCGACCATGGCCAGCTTGCTGACGCGATTCTACGACATTGATAGCGGTGAAATTCTGCTTGATGGTCACGATCTGCGCGAATACACCCTGCGTTCCCTGCGTAATCAAGTGGCGCTGGTTTCCCAGAACGTGCATCTCTTCAACGACACCGTCGCCAACAACATTTCTTATGCCCGTAATGGTCAATACACGCGCGAGCAAATCGAGCAGGCTGCGACCATGGCGCATGCCATGGACTTCATCCAGAAGATGGATAATGGCCTTGATACCATGATTGGTGAGAATGGCGTGCTGCTTTCCGGTGGTCAGCGTCAGCGTATTGCGATTGCGCGTGCATTACTGCGTGACTGCCCGATTTTGATTCTCGATGAAGCCACATCAGCGCTCGACACCGAGTCTGAGCGTGCGATTCAGGCCGCACTCGATGAATTGCAGAAAAACCGCACTTCGCTGGTGATTGCGCACCGTCTGTCGACCATTGAGAAAGCCGATGAGATCGTCGTGGTAGAAGATGGTCGCATTGTCGAGCGCGGGACTCACAGCGTGCTGCTGGAACAGAAGGGCGCCTATGCGCAGCTTCACAAGCTGCAGTTCGGTCAATGATTGAACGCATCTGGAGCGGGCGCTCGCCGTTATGGCTGCTGCTATGGCCGCTGAGTCTGCTTTATGGGGCGATCACCTGGCTGATTCGCCTCAGCTTCCAGCGCGGCTGGCGAAAAAGCTGGCGCGCGCCTTGCCCTGTGATTGTGGTGGGGAACCTCACCGCAGGTGGGAATGGTAAAACGCCCGTAGTGATCTGGTTGGTGCAGGCGCTGCAACAACGCGGATTGCATGCTGGCGTGGTGTCGCGAGGTTACGGCGGAAAAGCGGAACGTTATCCGCTGCTGGTTACCGCTGAAACGCCCACGGCGCAGGCTGGCGATGAACCTGTGCTGATCGCTCAGCGCACGCAGGTGCCGGTTGCAGTTGCGCCACAGCGGCGTCTAGCGGTAGAAGGCTTGCTCGCTGCGCACGATCTGGATGTGATTATCACCGATGATGGCCTGCAGCATTACGCGCTGCAGCGCGATCGGGAAATTGTGGTGGTGGATGGAATGCGTCGTTTTGGCAATGGCTGGTGGTTACCGGCTGGGCCGATGCGTGAACGCGCCTCACGACTTAGCACCGTAAATGCGGTGATCGTTAACGGCGGCGATAACCATGCGGGCGAAATTGCGATGACATTGCAGCCCGGTATGGCGGTAAACCTGATCAGCGGTGCAACCGTAGCCTTAGCGCAATTGCCTGAAATTGTAGCGATGGCCGGTATTGGCCATCCGCCGCGCTTCTTCAACACGCTTAAACAGCAAGGCATTAAGCCAGTGGCTGAAATTGCCTTCGCCGATCACCATGCTTACAGCGAAGACGAATTACGTCGTCTGACTCAGGCAGATCAGTGCTTGCTGATGACGGAAAAAGATGCGGTGAAATGCCGCAGCTTTGCTCGCCCAAACTGGTGGTATCTGCCGGTTGATGCGCATCTGCAAGGCGCAGCGGTGGCAACCTTGTTAGACGATATCACCCATCTCTGCACTACCGCGCGCGACGCCCGTTCGCGCTAACCACCGAAAAGGGAATGGAGTCATGAACCTCGTCGCTTCCCTCTCGTTGCAAACTGCTCGTCATCTGCATCTGGCTGCTCAGGGACTTTTACGTCCTTTGGGCCGCCGGGTGCGCTTTGCCGATATACACGCGACTGTGCGTCAGATGTCTTTGTTGCAAATCGATACCATTAATGTGGTGGCACGCAGTCCATATCTGGTGCTGTTTAGCCGCCTTGGCGCATATCAGGCCAATTGGCTGGAAGAGGCGCTGGCCTCGGGCGCGTTATTTGAATATTGGGCTCATGAAGCCTGTTTTATTCCCTTCGAAGATTACCCGTTGCTGCGCCATCGCATGCTGCAACCGCAGCGACTTGGCTGGAAATACAACCAACAGTGGGTTGAGGAGCATCAACAGGAAATCACTGACCTGCTGCAACACATCTCCGCCAATGGTCCGGTTCGTGCCGCTGATTTCAGTAATGATAAACAGACCAAACCGGGCTGGTGGGCGTGGAAACCGCATAAGCGTCATCTTGAGAATTTGTTCAGCGCCGGTCAGTTGATGGTAGTGGAGCGGCGCAACTTCCAGCGGGTTTACGATCTGCACAGCCGTGTAATGCCAGAATGGATTGATGAACAGCATGCGCTGAGTGAAGACGAAGCGGTGATACAGATGTTGAGTCACAGCGCGCGCAGCCTCGGCATTTTCCGTGGCAGTTGGTTAGCCGATTATTACCGGCTCAAACGCGCACCGCTCAAGTCATGGCTCGAGGATGCGGCTGCGCGCGGAGAGATTGTTCGCGTCGAGGTTGAGCAACTGGGCGAAATGTGGTTACACCACACATTATTGCCGCTGCTGGAAAAGCCACTCTTGGCCACGCATACCGCGCTGTTGTCACCCTTTGATCCGGTGGTTTGGGATCGTCGTCGCGCGCTGGAGCTGTTTAATTTTGATTACCGCATTGAGTGCTACACGCCAGCAGAGAAGCGCAAATATGGTTACTTTGTCCTGCCGGTCCTGCATCGCGGCTTATTGAAAGCGCGCATCGACGCCAAAATGGAGCGTCAGGCGCAGCAATTAGTGATTCGTGCATTCTGGCTGGAAGAGGGCACACGTATCAGTAACGCTTTCCTTAATGACGTACAAAAAGCCATTAATCGCTTTGCCGCATGGCAAGGTGCCAACCAAGTGATTATCGAAAATGCGCCCGCAGAACTGCTGGCTGCCTGGTCAAATCGCTGGTCGATTGGTGAATAAAGCCGCCATTTGTCCGGCTTGAGTGCGCCATTCACGCGCACGCTATTATGATATGCTAACCGCCTGAATCGGTCCTGAATGGAGAAGATTATGGATCACCGTTTACTCGAAATCGTTGCCTGCCCGGTATGCAACGGAAAACTCTATTTCAACAAAGAGCAGCAAGAGCTGATCTGTAAACCGGATGGCCTGGCTTATCCGGTACGTGACGGCATTCCAGTGCTGCTGGAAGTGGAAGCGCGTACGCTGTCTGTTGAAGAGATCCATCCATGAGTTTTGTTGCCATTATTCCTGCGCGTTATGCTTCAACGCGTCTGCCCGGCAAACCGCTGGTGGATATTCAGGGTAAACCGATGGTGCTGCACGTTATGGAACGCGCCCGTGAATCGGGTGCCGATCGCGTGATTGTCGCCACCGATCATCCGGCTGTGGCAGCGGCGGTAACGGCGGCCGGCGGCGAAGTGTGCATGACGCGGGTCGATCATCAGTCCGGTACTGAACGTTTGGCCGAAGTGATCGAAAAGTATCAGTTTGCCGACGACACGATCATCGTTAACGTGCAGGGCGACGAGCCAATGATCCCGGCGGAGATTGTACGTCAGGTGGCAGGTAATCTGGCGCAATCTGAAGCCGGGATGGCGACGCTGGCGGTGCCGATCACCGATGCAGAAGAAGCCTTTAACCCGAACGCGGTGAAAGTGGTGATGGACGCCAAAGGTTATGCGCTCTACTTCTCACGCGCCACCATTCCCTGGGATCGCGAGCGTTATGCGCGTTCGCGCGAGCAGATTGGCGACACGCTGCTTCGCCACATTGGCATCTACGCCTATCGCGCCGGTTTTATCCGTCGCTACATCGCGTGGGAACCTTGCCCGCTGGAGCACATCGAGTTGCTCGAACAGCTGCGCGTGCTGTGGTACGGTGAAAAGATTCACGTCGCGGTGGCAAAAGCTATCCCAAGTGTTGGGGTGGATACGCCGGAAGACCTTGAGCGGGTTCGTCTCGCTATGCAGGGTTAATCTCCGACCGGCCAGCGGCTCTCGCTGGCCTTGAAGTTTGATCTGGCGCTAAGCTTTGCGCCGCCATCACCTCCAGCATATTCCAGCCCTTTGACTTCGGAGGATATTGCATGGAACAGCTCCGTTCAGAACTCGCGTTGGTGCTTGGTGAAAGCATCAGTCGTCTCGAAACCATTAGCGAGCAGGCGCACACGCGGCTGTATGCGCTTTACGATAACGCCGGTAAACCGATGCCGCTGGTGGCTAAGTATTTTCGCCATCAGGGACGCGCTGCGCTGGAAGCCAAAAAACTGACCATGCTCGGCCATGATGGCTTGATCGCCGTGCCCGCTGTGTTTGGTCTGGTGCTCAGCCAGCAAAAGCCGGTACATGAAATGTTGCTGATGGCGCGCTTTAACGGCGTATCAGCAGAAGCACCGGCTCGCAGCGCAGCACGCTGGGAACAGCTGTGCGAACAGATCGTCGAAGGCGTGCTGGCGTGGCATCGTATCGACAGCCATGGTTTAGTCGGCAGCGTGGACAGCGTGCAGGAAAATAACTGGCCCGCCTGGTATCGCCAGCGGGTAGATGTGTTGTGGTCAACGCTGGGTTATTTGTCACCGCCGTTTTTCACGCTGGAAGATCGTCAGATTCTGTTTCGCAGCCGACAACTATTGCCGCGTCTGTTCAACGGTTTTGACGATCCCTGCGTGTTGATGCACGGCAATCTACGCTTAGCCAGCATGCTGAAAGATGCGCATAGCGATCAGCTGATTGCGATGATGCAGCCGGGCAACATTCTCTGGGCACCGCGCGAATACGATCTGATGCGGTTAGCAGATAACGGCGCAGAAGCGTCACTGCTGCAGCACTATCTGCAGCGTGCGCCAGTGGCGGAAGGTTTCCTCTGGCGGCGCTGGTTGTATCAGTTGTGGGATTGTGTCGACACGCTGGTCAGCAGCGGACAGTTTGACCGTCCGCGCTTCGATCACGCCCGCGCGCAATTACTCCCCTGGCTGGGTTGAAGTGAAATCATCACCGCGCAGCTTCTGCCAGGCTTGTCCCAGCGTTTCATAGATCGCGCGCTCACTGTGTGCCAGCCACAGCGGTGACGGAATAGCGCGTTCCCACCAGTTTAGCGGCGAGGTCACCGCCAACTGATTCGCCGGTGCGGCCAGCGGATTCATGCCGGCACTTTGAAAGAAATGCATGGCACGCGGCAGATGGTTGGCGGAAGTCACCAGTAAAAACGGATGTTCGCCAATCGTCTGTTTCACCGCGCGTGCTTCGCCAATGGTATCCCTTGGTTGATCCAACTGAATAATCGCTTCTGATGGCACACCCAGACTTTCCGCCACTTCGGCCGCCACGCTGGCGCTGCTGCGTGGGTTTTCGCCCGCTGCTGCGCCAGTAAAGATCATTTTCGCCTGCGGATAGCGCCGCCACTGACGCACGCCTTCGGCCACGCGCGGCAGACTGTTATTAATCAAATTGGAACTCGGCGCCCAATTCGGATTGAAGGTATAGCCGCCGCCGAGCACCACGATATAATCGACCGGCTCGTTACCGTTCCAGGTGGGATAATGATTTTCCAGCGGTGACAGCAGGCGATCGGCAACCGGCTGCAGGCTTAAAACCAGCAACAGCAGCCAGCTGCAAGAGATGAGGATTTTGCCGCTTTTTTGCCAGCGGCTGAACCAGAGCAGCAAAAGTCCTGCCGCCATCAGCAATAACAGCAGCGGCAAGGGAAGCAACATCCCCCCAATGACTTTTTTAAATGCGAAAAACATCGAATATGGCCTCTTTTGTCCAAAAAAACAGCTGCCAGACGGTTACTGCGGCATGAAAGGTTCATTCTTGTTGAGCCTGTGACAAAATAGCACAAGTTGAATGCAGCAAAGCGGAGCCATCATCATGCAGGATCGTAACTTTGACGATCTGGCGGACAAATTCTCACAGAACATTTATGGCACGCGCAAAGGGCAAGTGCGCCAGGCGATTGTCTGGGACGAACTGGAAGCCCTGTTACCGACATTACCTGCCGGACCTTTACAGGTGCTGGATGCCGGCGGGGGTGTGGGACAAGTCTCAAGCGGGCTGGCGGCGCGCGGTCATCAGGTTGTGCTGTGTGATCTCTCTGCTGAGATGCTGAAGCTGGCGGAAGCCCATGCGCTTGCCGCGGGTGTGAGCCACAACATGCAATTCAAACAAATTAGCGCCCAGCAGGTGGGCGAACATTTGGATACGCAGGTTGATCTGGTATTGTTTCACGCGGTGTTGGAATGGGTCGCGCATCCCGAAGAGGTGCTGCAAGCGCTGTGGCACACGCTCAAGCCCGGCGGCGTGCTGTCGTTGATGTTTTACAACGCGCACGGCTTAACCTTCCGCACCCTGACGCTCGGCAACTTCGGCTATATGCGCGCCAATATGAGCAAACGTAAAAAGCGCACGCTGTCGCCCGATTTCCCGCGCGATCCGGATGATGTGACGCGGTGGCTGACAAACTGCGGATTTGAAATTGAACGGCGTGCGGGCATTCGCGTCTTCTGTGATTACATGAAGCCGCAACCCGGCGCAGGGAAGAGCGTTGAGGAAATCATTGAGATGGAACGGCGTTTCTGTCGCCAGGAGCCCTTTTTAAGTTTAGGGCGCTATATCCATGTGACCGCGCGCAAACCCAGCCAGAAGGATCAACTATGAGCGAATTTTCCCAGACGGTCCCCGAATTGGTGGCATGGGCGCGCAAGAACGATTTTTCGCTTGCGCTGCCGGTTGAACGTCTGGCCTTTTTGCTGGCCATCGCCACCTTAAACGGTGAGCGCATGGACGGCGAGATGAGTGAAGGCGAGCTGATTGACGCGTTTCGTCACGTTAGCAAAGCATTCGAACAAACCCACGAAACCGTGCAGGTACGTGCCAATAACGCCATCAATGACATGGTGCGTCAGCGCTTGCTCAACCGCTTTACCAGCGAGCTGACGGAAGGGCATGCCATCTATCGTCTGACGCCGCTCGCCATCGGCATTACCGACTATTACATCCGCCAGCGCGAGTTCTCCACGCTGCGCCTGTCGATGCAGCTGTCGATTGTGGCGCAGGAGTTGAAACGTGCCGCGGATGCCGCCGAAGAAGACGGTGACGAATTCCACTGGCATCGCAACGTGTTTGCGCCGCTGAAATATTCAGTAGCGGAAATCTTCGATAGCATCGACATGACGCAGCGTCTGATGGATGAGCAGCAGCAAACGGTGAAAACCGATATTGCCGATCTGCTCAACAAAGACTGGCGCGCGGCGATCTCCAGCTGTGAAATGTTGCTGTCGGAAACGTCCGGTACGCTGCGTGAACTGCAGGATACGCTGGAAGCGGCGGGCGATAAGCTGCAGGCCAACCTGCTGCGCATTCAGGACGCGACGCTGAGCAGCCCGGATCTGGGCTTTGTCGATAAGCTGGTGTTTGACCTGCAAAACAAGCTCGACCGCATCATCAGCTGGGGCCAGCAGGCTATCGATCTGTGGATCGGCTACGACCGCCACGTTCACAAGTTTATTCGTACCGCCATCGACATGGATAAGAACCGCGTGTTTGCGCAGCGTTTACGCCTGTCGGTGCAAAACTATTTCGATCAGCCGTGGGCGCTGACCTACGCCAATGCCGATCGTCTTTACGATATGCGCGATGAAGAGATGACGCTGCGTAATGACGAGGTGATGGGCGAGCTGCCGCCGGAAATGGAATACGAAGAGTTTAATGAGATTCGCGAGCAGCTGGCCGCGATGATCGAAGAGGCGCTGCAGATTTATAAGCAGGAGCAGAAGCCGCTCCATCTTGCCACGGTGATGCGCGACTATCTGTCGCAGTATCCGCGCGCGCGCCACTTTGATCTGGCGCGTATCGTCATCGATCAAGCGGTGCGACTCGGCGTGGCCGAAGCTGATTTAGCCGGTCTGCCTGCGCAATGGCAGGCCATTAATGATTACGGAGCCAAGGTGCAGGCACATGTCATCGACAAATATTGAACAAGTGATGCCAGTTAAACTGGCATTGGCTCTGGCAAACCCGATTTTCCCGGCGCTCGATAGCCAGTTACGCGCGGGTCGCCACATTGGCATTGAAGAGCTGGATAATCACGCCTTCCTGATGGATTACCAGGAATATCTCGAAGAGTTTTACGCGCGCTACAACGTTGAGTTGATCCGCGCGCCGGAAGGCTTCTTCTATCTGCGTCCGCGCTCAACCACTTTGATTCCACGCTCGGTGCTATCCGAGCTGGATATGATGGTGGGCAAAATTCTTTGCTACCTCTATCTCAGCCCGGAACGTCTGGCGAATGAGGGGATTTTTACCCAGCAAGAGCTGTACGACGAACTGCTGTCGCTGGCCGATGAGAGCAAACTGCTCAAGCTGGTCAATCAGCGTTCCACCGGTTCCGATCTTGACCGCGCCAAGCTGCAGGAAAAAATGCGTGCGTCGCTGAGCCGCCTGCGCCGTCTCGGCATGGTGTGGTTTATGGGCAACGACAGCAGCAAATTCCGCATTACTGAATCAGTGTTCCGCTTTGGCGCCGACGTGCGCAGCGGTGACGATGCGCGCGAAGCGCAGCTGCGCCTGATTCGTGACGGTGAAGCGATGACGCTGGAAAGCGCGCCGGCTGCGGCTGAGAACGATGAAGCAGATAACGATATTGACGCTGAAAGCGACGCGAGTGATAACGCGGAGGATGAACAAGCATGATTGAACGCGGTAAATTTCGTTCGCTAACGCTGATCAACTGGAACGGCTTCTTTGCCCGTACTTTTGATCTTGATGAACTGGTCACCACGCTTTCGGGCGGTAACGGTGCGGGTAAATCCACCACCATGGCCGCTTTCGTGACGGCGATGATCCCAGACTTAACCTTGCTGCACTTCCGTAACACCACCGAAGCCGGTGCAACTTCCGGTTCGCGCGATAAAGGTTTGCACGGCAAGCTGCGCGCTGGCGTCTGTTATTCGGTGCTGGATGTGGTCAACTCACGCCATCAGCGTGTGATTGTTGGTGTGCGTCTGCAGCAGGTGGCGGGACGCGATAAAAAGGTCGATATCAAGCCATTCAGTATTCACGGCTTGCCGAGCGATTCGCAGGCGACCGATATGCTGACCGAAATCCTTAATAACCGTCAGGCGCGCGTGTTGCCGCTGACGGAAGTGAAGGAGCGCGTGGAAGCACAGGAAGGCGTGCAGTTCAAACAGTACAACTCGGTCACCGATTATCACGCGGTGCTGTTCGAGCTCGGCGTGGTGCCGCGTCGTCTGCGTAATGCCAGCGATCGCAGCAAGTTCTATCGCCTGATTGAAGCTTCGCTGTACGGCGGTATCTCCAGCGCCATCACCCGTTCACTGCGCGATTACCTGCTGCCAGAAAATGGCGGCGTGCGTAAAGCCTTCCAGGATATGGAAGCCGCGCTGCGGGAAAACCGCATGACGCTGGAAGCGATTCGCGTCACCCAATCCGATCGCGACCTGTTTAAGCATCTGATCTCAGAAGCCACCAGCTACGTTTCCGCCGACTACATGCGCCACGCCAACGAGCGTCGCATTCATCTCGACGGCGCGCTGCAGCTGCGTAATGAGCTGTTTACCAGCCGCAATCAGCTGATTTCCGAGCAGTATCGCCACATTGAAATGGCGCGTGAGTTGTCCGAGCACAGCGGTGCTGAGAGCGATCTGGAAAGCGATTATCAGGGCGCCAGCGACCACCTGAATCTGGTGCAAACCGCCATGCGCCAGCAGGAAAAAATCGAGCGTTACGATGCCGATCTGGAAGAGCTGACCTATCGCCTCGAAGAGCAGAACGAAGTTGTTGCCGAAGCGCGCGAAGTGCAGGAAGAGAATGAAGCACGCGCCGAAGCGGCTGAAGTGGAAGTCGATGAGCTGAAAAGCCAACTTGCCGACTTCCAGCAGGCGCTCGACGTGCAGCAGACGCGGGCAATCCAGTATCAGCAAGCCTTGCAGGCGCTGGAAAAGGCGCGTACGCAGTGTCAGCTGCCTGATTTATCGATCGATAACGCCGCGGAATGGCAGGAAACCTTCCAGGCGCGTGAAGAGGAAGCCACCGAGCGCCTGCTGCGTCTCGAACAGAAACTGAGCGTCGCCGAAGCGGCACACAGCCAGTTTGAGCAAGCGTTAGCGTTAGTCACCAGCATCGCCGGTGACGTTGGTCGTCAGGATGCGTGGCAAGTGGGGCGCGAATTACTGCGCGACGCCGGCAATCAGCGTCATCATGCCGAACAACTCTCTTCGCTGCGTCTGCGCCTCAATGAATTAGAAACGCGTCTGCGTGAGCAGCATGATGCCGAGCGTCTGCTGGCGGATTTCTGCAAACGTCAGGGCCAGCAATACGATGCGGATGCGCTGGACGGCTTGCAGCGTGAACTCGAAGCGCAGATTGAACAGCTGAATAGCAGCGTAGCCGATGCTGGCGAACGCCGTATGTTGATGCGTCAGGAGCTGGAGCAGCTGCGTGAACGCATCACTGCGCTGACCGCGCGTGCGCCACACTGGCTGGCGGCGCAGGAAATCCTGACGCAGCTGAGCGAGCAAACCGGTCAGGAGCTGACCAGCAGCCAGCAGATCACTGAATTTATGCAGCAACTGCTGGAGCGCGAGCGTGAAACCACCGTTGAGCGTGACGAGCTGGCCGCGCGTAAGCGCGAAGTCGAACAGCAGATTGAACGTCTGAGCCAACCGGGCGGCGCGGAAGATGCGCGCCTGACGCAGCTGGCGGAACGTTTTGGCGGCGTGCTGCTGTCGGAAATTTATGATGACGTTACGCTGGATGACGCGCCGTACTTCTCGGCGTTATACGGTCCATCCCGTCACGCCATCGTGGTGCCGGATCTGTCGCTGGTGCGCGACCTGCTCGACGGTTTAGACGAGTGCCCGGAAGATCTCTATCTGATTGAGGGCGATCCGCAAGCCTTTGATGACAGCGTATTCAGCGTCGAAGAGCTGGAAAAAGCGGTGGTGGTGAAAGTGGCTGAGCGTCAGTGGCGCTACTCCCGCTTCCCGAAAGTGCCGCTGTTTGGTCGCGCGGCGCGTGAAAACCAGCTTGAGTTGCTGAACAACGAACGTGAACAGCTGGCTGAACGTTATGCCACGCTGTCGTTTGATGTGCAGAAAACTCAGCGTCTGCATCAATCCTTTAGCCGCTTCATCGGCAGCCATTTAGCGGTGGCGTTTGATGAAGATCCAGAAGCGCAGATTCGTCAGCTTAATAGCCGTCGTGGCGAGCTGGAGCGGGCGCTGGCGCAGCATGAAAATGACAATCAGCAGCAGCGCGCGCAGTTTGAGCAGGCAAAAGAGGGCGTCAGCCAGCTAAACCGCCTGTTGCCACGCGTTAATCTGCTGCTCGACGACACGCTTGGCGATCGCTGTGAAGAGATCCGCGAGCGTGTCGAAGAAGCGCAGGAAGCCGCGCGTTTCCTACATCAGCACGGCAGCAAACTCAGCAAGCTGGAACCGCTGATTGCGGTGCTGCAAAGCGATCCGCAGCAGCACGATCAGCTGCAGCGCGACTATCAGCAGGCGCAGCAGCAGCAGCGTGAAGCGCGTCAGCAAGCCTTTGCGCTGACCGAAGTGGTGCAGCGCCGCGCGCACTTCAGCTATGAAAGTTCGGCTGGCATGTTGGGTGGCAACAGCGATCTCAACGAACAGTTGCGTCAGCGTCTGGAGCAAGCGGAAGGCGAGCGCAGCCGCGCGCGCGAACGCCTGCGTGGACATCAGGCGCAGCTGACGCAGTATTCGCAGGTGCTGGCTTCGCTGAAAAGTTCTTACGATGCCAAACGCGACATGCTGAAAGAGTTGCAGCAAGAGATGCAGGATATCGGCGTGCATGCCGATGCCAGCGCAGAAGAGCGCGCGCGCATCCGTCGTGACGAGCTGTATAGCGCGCTAAGCCACAACCGTGCGCGTCGCAACCAACTGGAAAAACAGATCACCTTCTGTGAAGCCGAAATGGACAGCCTGCAGAAGAAACTGCGCAAGCTGGAGCGCGATTATCATCAGATTCGTGAGCAGGTGGTCAGCGCGAAAGCGGGCTGGTGCACGGTGTTGCGTCTGGTTAAAGAGAATGGCGTTGAGCGTCGTCTGCATCGTCGCGAGCTGGCCTATCTCAGCGGCGATGAGCTGCGTTCCATGTCGGATAAGGCGCTGGGTGCGCTGCGTCTGGCGGTGGCGGATAACGAGCATCTGCGCGATGTGCTGCGTATGTCCGAAGATCCGAAACGTCCGGAACGTAAGATTCAGTTCTTTATCGCGGTGTATCAGCATCTGCGCGAACGTATTCGTCAGGACATCATTCGTACCGACGATCCGGTTGAAGCCATCGAGCAGATGGAGATTGAGCTGAATCGTCTGACCGAAGAGCTGACGGCGCGTGAACAGACGCTGGCAATCAGCTCGCGCAGTGCGGCGAACATTATTCGCAAAACCATCCAGCGCGAGCAGAACCGTATTCGTCAGCTGAACCAGGGTTTGCAGGCGGTGAGCTTTGGTCAGGTGCGCAGCGTGCGCCTCAACGTGAACGTGCGTGAAGCGCACTCAACGCTGCTGGATACGCTGTCGGAAGAGCATGAACAGCATCAGGATCTGTTTACCAGCAACCGCTTAACCTTCTCGGAAGCGCTGGCGAAACTCTATCAGCGCCTGAATCCGCAGATCGATATGGGCCAGCGCACGCCGCAAACCATCGGTGAAGAGCTGCTCGACTACCGCAATTATCTTGAGATGGAAGTGGAAGTGAATCGGGGTACTGACGGCTGGCTGCGCGCGGAGAGTGGCGCGCTTTCGACGGGTGAAGCGATCGGTACCGGGATGTCGATTCTGGTGATGGTGGTACAGAGCTGGGAAGAGGAATCACGTCGTCTGCGCGGCAAAGATATATCGCCGTGCCGTCTGCTGTTCCTCGATGAAGCAGCACGTCTCGATGCACGTTCGATCGCCACGCTGTTTGAGTTATGCGAACGTCTGGAGATGCAGCTGATCATCGCGGCGCCAGAGAACATCAGCCCGGAAAAAGGCACCACTTACAAACTGGTGCGTAAAATGTTCAATAACACCGAACATGTGCATGTGGTCGGTCTGCGCGGCTTCTCGGCAGATCCTGCACAGAGCAAGGATGAAAGTCCTAAGGTCGGTCTTGAATATGAGAATTCATAGCGCTTAATCTGGTTAAAAAACAGCACTACGTTTAATCTGTATGCGGCATCTGCACTTAGAGGCAGATGCCGTTTTTTATTCGTATACTCAACATTATGAGTATGGCTGTACATGGCGATCACAGGGCGCTATGTCATTGGTGAGAAGGGGGCAGGGATGTTGCTAAACAATAAGAGCAAAATGAGTCGTGCTGCAGTAGCACTCGGTTTGTCACTGGTATTATCACCGCTGGCTGTGAGCCATGCGGCCATCACCTCCACGCTACCTAACGCCACGCACCACAGTTCGATGTCGGTTGCTGCCAGCCAGCAGCAGATTCAGCAGGCGTTCAGCGCCACTGAACAACCTTTCTACCTGCCCGGTTTAGCCGGTATTTATGCGTCGCGCGACATGGCTCCGCTGTGGCAGGACCCGCAAGCGGTGCAGGCTTTTCAGCAGCAATTGGCGGAAGTGGCGCTCTCAGGCGTGCAGCCGCAGTTCACACGTTGGGTGGAGCGTCTGACCAATCCGAACATTAAAGGCCTGGCGCGCGATATCGTGCTCAGTGATGCCATGCTTGGCTATCTGCAGTTTGTTGCCAATGTGCCGACGCAGGGTGAAACCTGGCTCTACAGCAATGTGCCTTACAAGCTGACCATGCCATCACTGGCGGCCATCAATCAGTGGCAGAATGCGGTGAACGGTGGCGGCAGCCGTACTTTCGTGGTTTCGCTGCAACCGCAGCATCCGCAATATGCGCCGATGCACAATGCGCTGAAAACGCTACTTACGGATGATCGCCCGTGGCCACAGCTGCGTGATACCGCTACGCTGCGCCCAGGGCAGATCAGTAATGATGTGCCTGCGCTGCGTGAGATTCTGCAACGCACCGGCATGTTGACCGCTAGTCACAGTACTACGCCAACACCGGCGGAAGATGCAGTGCCAACCGCGCCGGTTCCGGTGAGCCAAAGCAATCAGCCGGTGGCGGTGAGCCCGTCTGCGGCAAATTTTGATGATATTGATGCGGCTCCGGCTCTCGCAGCGACGCCTGAAGTGGCCAATAATGTGGCTGCCAATCCGACGGCAACCGGACCTAACGTGTATGACACCGCGCTGGTGGAGGGCGTTAAACGCTTCCAGCACTGGCAGGGATTGGCCGATGACGGCGCGATTGGTCCACGTACCCGTGAATGGCTGAATGTACCGCCGCAGATGCGTGCTTCGCTGCTGGCGCTTAATATTCAGCGCCTGCGTCTGCTGCCGGATGATATGCATAACGGCATCATGGTGAACATTCCCAACTATTCGCTGACCTACTACAACAATGGCGCCACCATTCTGTCATCACGCGTGATTGTGGGTCGTCCTGACCGCAAAACGCCGCTGATGCGTAGCGCGCTGAATAATGTGGTGCTCAATCCGCCATGGAACGT
This sequence comes from Pantoea sp. B9002, assembly GCF_013385945.1. Taxonomy (NCBI): domain Bacteria; kingdom Pseudomonadati; phylum Pseudomonadota; class Gammaproteobacteria; order Enterobacterales; family Erwiniaceae; genus Pantoea; species Pantoea sp. B9002. Next base: position 102,289 of record NZ_JACAPA010000009.1, on the reverse strand, counting down.
GCCAACTACGCTGGTGCGTCAGGATATTGTGCCGAAGGTGAAACAGGATCCGACCTATCTGTATAAGCACGGTTATACGCTGTTGTCGGGCTGGAGTGCGGATGCGGAAGTGATCGATCCTTCGATGATTGACTGGCATATGGTGTCGGCCGCGAGCTTCCCGTATCGCATTCGTCAGGCGCCAGGTGCGACCAACTCACTGGGTCGCTACAAATTTAATATGCCGAGTTCGGATGCGATTTATCTGCACGATACACCGAACCATAACCTGTTCCAGCGCGATATTCGTGCGCTCAGTTCGGGTTGTGTGCGCGTGAATAAAGCCTCGGAACTGGCCGATCTGCTGTTGCAGGATGTGGGCTGGAATGATGGCCGTATTTCGGACACCTTGAAAGAGGGAAATACCCGTTACGTGCCGATTCGCCATCGTATTCCTGTGAACCTTTACTATTTAACCGCATGGGTCGCAGATGACGGCCAGCCGCAATATCGTACAGATATTTACAATTATGATAATCCCGCCCGTTCCGGTAGTCAGGTACTGCATAAAGCCGGTCAGTTGTTACTCTAGTAGTTGATTTGGCTGTTTTCTCTTCACATGAATTTAACCAAGACCAGTCTCGAAAATTTGATTTTGAGCTGGTTTTGGTCTTCTGCAACATATTCTGGGTTGACTGAGTCTTAGGTGAACGTTAATGTTCGGCCTTGTGTACTTTTCGCACATATTTTATCCGCTTTAGATTAGGTAACCTCGCTTCATGGCTAATATTGATTCTCAACGTCGTCGATTACTCTTGATTGGAGGCGCAGCAGCAGGATTATCACTGCTTCCTGGCTCCGCTCTGGCTTCGCTTTCCACCGCCCGCCCTCGAGTATTGACACTTAGTAACCTTCACACCGGTGAAACCCTTAAAACGGAGTTTTTTAACGGTAAGCGTTATGACAAGGATGAGTTAGCCCGCTTAAATCACTTCTTCCGTGATTACCGCGCCAATCAGGTTAAGAACATCGATCCCCATCTTTTTGATCAGCTATACCGCCTGCAAACGTTGCTGGATACGCGCAAGCCGGTGCAGTTAATCTCGGGTTACCGCACCTTAGCCACCAACACCATGCTGCGTGAATCGGGTCCGGGCGTGGCGAAAAAAAGCTATCACACCAAAGGGCAAGCGATGGATTTCCACATTGAGGGAATTTCGTTGAGCAATGTTCGCAAAGCGGCGTTATCTATGCGCGCCGGTGGTGTAGGATATTACCCGCGCAGCAACTTCGTACACATTGATACCGGGCCCGCAAGGCACTGGTCCTGATACCGGCAGCGCTGCGTGTGTCGGTCATGGAGCGCTATGAATTACCAAATTATTCCGGTTACGGCTTTTTCCCAGAACTGTTCAGTTATATGGGATGACGAAACCCAACAAGCCGCATTGGTCGATCCCGGCGGCGATGCGGAAACCATCAAAGCCGTGCTGGCAGAACGTGGTTTAACGCCGTCGCAAATCCTGCTAACGCATGGACATCTTGATCACGTTGGTGCCGCTGCGGAACTTGCGGCACATTATCAGGTGCCCATTGTCGGTCCACATCCGCTCGATGCTTTCTGGTTAGACAATCTCCCCACACAAAGCAGAATGTTTGGTTTGCCCGAGTGCGCGCCGCTCACGCCCGATCGCTGGCTGGAAGAGGGTGAAACTGTGCAGGTTGGGAATGTCACGCTGGAAGTGCTGCTTTGTCCGGGTCATACGCCGGGACATATCGTGTTCTTCGATCGCGCTGGGCGTCTTCTGATTTCGGGAGATGTGATTTTCAACGGTGGCGTTGGACGCACCGATTTCCCGCAGGGCAGTCACAGCGATCTTATCGATGCGATTAAAACCAAGCTGTTGCCGCTTGGCGATGATGTGACTTTCGTGCCGGGTCATGGGCCTATCTCGACGCTAGGCCGCGAACGCATCAGCAATCCGTTCCTGCAAGAATAAAAAAATGGGCCCTTTCGGCCCATTTGTCGTTATTCATCGCCTGATTTACAAAACCGCGACAATCGCCTCACACAGCGCCGACATATTGTCTGGCGTCATGCCTGCCACGTTAACGCGACCCGAGTTCACCGCATACACGCCAAACTCTTCCCGCAGACGGACTACCTGATCTTTGGTCAGACCGCTGAATGAGAACATGCCGTTCTGCTTGATGATGAAGCTAAAGTCCTGATTAGCGCCTTTCTCCGCCAGCGTGTTCACAAACAGCTGACGCATGCGCTGGATGCGCTGACGCATATCGGTCAGCTCCTGAATCCAGATGGTGCGTAGCGCGTCATTGCTGAGGATGGTGGCGACTACCGCCGCACCGTGTGACGGCGGGTTAGAGTAGTTGGCGCGAATGGTGTATTTCACCTGGCTAAACGCAGTTTTCGCCACGTCGCTGCTCGCTGCAACCAGCGTCAATGCACCAACACGCTCGTTATACAAACCGAAATTCTTCGAGTAAGAGCTGGCAACGATCAGTTCCTGATGTGAAGCGGCAAAAATACGCAGCCCTTGCGCATCTTCATCCAGACCGCGAGCAAAGCCCTGATAGGCGAAATCAAACAGCGGCAACCATCCTTTCTCTAGCGACAGTTGCGCCAGCTGTTGCCATTGCTCTGCAGAAGGATCAACGCCGGTTGGGTTGTGGCAGCAGCCGTGGAACAGTACTACATCGCCTGCTTTGGCTTCCTGCAACGATGCCACCATAGCGTCGAAATCAAGGCTGTGGCTAGCGGCATCGTAATAATCGTAATCACACACTTCAAGGCCAGCAGCGTTGAACACATTGTTATGGTTCGGCCAGCTTGGGTTGCTCACCCAAACGCGCTTCACGCTGGTCTGGTTTGCCAGAAAATCTGCCGCAACGCGCAGGGCACCGGTGCCGCCTGGCGTTTGTGCGGTGCAGGCGCGACCGGCTGAAATCAGTGCGCTCTCTTTGCCGAACAGTAACTCTTGCGTGCAACGTGCGAAATCCGCCAGACCATCAATGCTCAGGTAGTTCTTGGTGGTTTCATTTTCCAGCAAATACTGCTCAGCTTTTTTAACACTGGTGAGGACCGGCGTTTTACCGGTTTCATCTTTATAAACACCAATGCCAAGATTGATTTTATTCGGCCGGTCATCGGCACGAAAAAGGTCAGCCAGTCCCAGAATAGGATCGGCGGGTGCGGCAGAGATCGATTCAAACATGAGTCAGTTCCGTTTGGGTGAACTTTAGCGAAATGAGCTATCAGGTTAACGTCAGTCGGCACGCTTGCCAACCGCTGATATAAAAAAGAAATATGTCGGTGAGATAAAGTAGAAAAGCTAATTGCGAAGCCGATCACTGAAATGCAAAACGGAGCCCGAGGGCTCCGTTTTTAGGTATTACGCAATGCTAATCGGGTGATTAGAACTGGTAAACCAGGCCAACGCCAACTACGTCGTCGGTGCTCACGCCCTGAGCGCGGGTGTAATCGTTGTCATCCAGCAGGTTGATTTTGTAGTCAACATAGGTAGACATGTTTTTGTTGAAGTAGTAGTAGGTACCCACTTCGATGTATTTAACCAGGTCAGCATCGCCACCCGCGAAGGTTGCACCGTTAGCGGTGTTACCATTCAGCTGCTTGCCTTTAGACTGCAGGTAAGCGATGGATGGACGCAGACCGAAGTCGAACTGGTACTGTGCAACCACTTCGAAGTTCTGAGTTTTGTTAGCAACCTGACGAGCGGTGCTACCGTAAGCAGTGGTGTTACGTGATTCGCCGTAGAATGCTGCCAGGTATACGTTGTTTGCGTCATATTTCAGACCGAAACCGTATGCATCAGCTTTGTCGCCGTTACCGTCTGCAACCTGATCGTTGGTACGGTCAGAAGAGAAGTAAGAACCTACTGCGCTAACACCCATACCGGTGTCATACGCTACAGAAGTACCCCAGCCGTCGCCGTTCTGAGCCAGTGGATCACGAGAACCTTCGTTTTTGCCCTGGTACTGTGCTGCGAAGCTCAGACCCTGAACCAGACCGAAGAAGTTGCTGTTACGGTAAGTAGCCAGACCGCTTGAACGACCAATCATGAAGTTGTCGTTGTCTTGATACAGAGTATCATCGCCGAACACTGGCAGTTGGTCAGTGTAAGACATTGCGTCATAGATAACGCCGTAGTTACGACCGTAGTCGAATGAACCTGCATCACCAAATTTCAGACCAGCGAAGCCCAGACGGGTTTTGTTGCCGTTCTGTGCATCAGCACCTTCGGTGTTGTTAGCCTGAATGTTGTATTCCCACTGGCCGTAACCGGTCAGTTGGTCAGTAATCTGAGTTTCACCCTTGAAGCCGAAGCGAACATACGTTGCGTCGCCATCGTTGCCAGCGTCATCAGAGAAAGTGTGGCGCGCATCAACTTTACCGTACAGGTCCAGCTTGTTGCCGTCTTTATTATAGATTTCTGCTGCGTTTGCTGCGCCGGCAGCTAACAGAGCAGGGATAACCACTGCAAGAATGTTGCGCTTCATCATTTTTTATTACCCTCATTGGAGTTATTTGGACATCTGCCACTGCTGCCAAGAAATCTTTACAGAACCTTGAAAGAAGTTTGATGTCTCCTGTGTCTGCACGCATCTTTCCATCACAGGGTTGCTAATTCTAGCCCGAAGATGATTCAAATCTCGCAATTAAGTATCAAAAGGAAAAATTGTATGACAATTTGTAAAAATTCGGGAACTTTGTGAGAGAACTCTAAATTTACAAAAATAAAAAAAGGCCGGCTAGGCCGACCTCTTTATATATATGAATTACTTATAATTAATCGCTAAATTTAGAAATTCGCGTTGCGAGGGGTACGTGGGAAGGGGATAACATCCCTTACATTTTGTACGCCGGTGACATAGGCGATTAATCGTTCGAAACCTAATCCAAAGCCTGCATGTGGCACGGTGCCATAACGACGCAGGTCACGATACCACCAATAATCTTCTTTATTGAGGCCCATTTCTGCCAGACGCGCATCGAGCACATCCAGACGCTCTTCACGCTGTGAACCCCCGATGATTTCGCCGATTCCTGGCGCGAGAACATCCATCGCCGCCACGGTTTTGCCATCTTCGTTCATGCGCATATAGAAGGCTTTGATGTCTTTCGGGTAGTTTTTCACCACCACCGGCGCTTTGAAGTGCTGCTCTGCGAGATAACGCTCGTGTTCTGATGACAGATCCACGCCCCAGGAAACCGGGTTCTCGAAGCTCTGGCCGCTTTTCAGCAAGATCTCGACCGCATCGGTGTAATCCACCTGGGCAAAGTCGGTTTGTACGAAACGCTCCAGACGAGCAACCGCATCCTTGTCCACACGCTCAGCAAAGAACGCCATGTCGTCGGCACGCTCGTTCAGCACAGCCTGGAACACATATTTCAGCATGGATTCTGCCAAAGCGGCCGCATCATCCAGCGTCGCGAACGCCACTTCTGGTTCCAGCATCCAGAATTCCGCCAGATGGCGGCTGGTGTTGGAGTTCTCGGCACGGAACGTTGGACCAAAGGTATAGACCTTTGACAGCGCGCAGGCGTAGGTTTCTGCGTTGAGCTGACCCGATACGGTCAGGAACGCTTCTTTACCGAAGAAGTCTTTATCGAAATCGATTTTGCCCTGCGGATCGCGCGGCAGGTTTTCCAGGTCAAGCGTCGAAACGCGGAACATCTCGCCAGCACCTTCGGTATCCGAAGCGGTGATCAGCGGAGTAGAAACCCAGAAATAACCGTTTTCGTGGAAGAAGCGATGCAGCGCCTGCGCCAGCGTATGACGCACGCGCGCCACGGCGCCGACCAGGTTGGTACGCGGACGCAAGTGCGCCACTTCACGCAGGTATTCGATGCTGTGACGTTTCGCCGCCATCGGATAGGTATCCGGATCGTCAACCCAACCGGTGACTTCAACGTTAGTCGCCTGCAGCTCGAAAGCCTGGCCTTCGCCTGGCGATTCGACCACTTTACCGGTAATGATCACCGAGCAGCCGGTGGTCAGACGCAGCACTTCATCCTGATAATTATTCAGAGAATTATTGACGACGGCCTGAACGGGATTAAAGCAGGAACCGTCGTAAACGGCGATAAAGGAAAGACCAGCTTTGGAATCTCTTCGGGTACGCACCCAACCACGTACGGTGACTTCACTGTCAACCGCGACACGGCCGTGCAGTACATCCGCTACAGGCACAACGCTCATAAAGTTCTCTCTATATATAAAAGAAGGTGGATAAAAGCCCTTTTTCAGGGTTTTGCTATGTTACTTGCGAGCCCACAGGAAACAAGCAAAATTGCCGGGTAAACAGGAGATTTGTTGCGTGAGAGCAGGGTGCAAGCACCCTGCAATAAGAATCAGCTGGCTCTTTTGACCAGCGGCAGATCGAAGGCTTTGCGCAAGGCGCGCACGAAGGCTTTATCCTGGCAAATGGTTTTGCCGGGACTGTCGGAGAGTTTTGCCACCGGTTTGCCGTTGCAGCTCACCAGTTTGATCACGATATTCAGCGGCGTAACGCCCGGAATATCACAGGACAAGCGCGTTCCGATACCAAACACCACGTTGGCACGTTGGCCAAAGTGACGATAGAGCGCCAGCGCTTTGTCCAGATTGAGGTTATCCGAGAAAACCAGCGTTTTGCTTTTCGGATCGATATCCAGCCGCTGATAGTGCGCAATGGCTTTTTCACCCCATTCCAGCGGATCGCCGGAGTCATGACGCAGGCCTTGGTAACGATGCGCAAAGCCCGGACCAAAGTCGCGCAGGAAAGCATCCATGGTGATGCAGTCGGTTAAAGCGATGCCTAACTGATCGTCATACTCATCCAGCCAGGATTGCAGCGCCGCACGTTGGCTGTTCGCCAATACCGGGCTGATTTGCTGGTGCGCCTGGAACCATTCATGTGCTTGCGTGCCCACCGGATTAAGCTGCAGGCGACGCGCCAAATCGTAGTTGCTGGTGCCCACCAGCCACGGAAACTCCGCTTTAAGCGTAGCGACGATCGCTTCCTGCACCGCTTTGGAGTAGCGGCGCCGCGTGCCGAAATCCATCAGCTGGAAGCGTGACATATCCAAATCGCCAACCTGCTGACGGAAATCCACCAGCTTGTGCTGCAAGTGCGCAACCGCCTGATCCACACCCATCTGCGGCGTGCGGTGGCGATGCACCACTTCACTGATCAGAGCCAGCAACGGCACTTCCCACAAAATCACTTCACGCCACGGCCCGCTGATCTGAATCGTCAGATGGCCGTTGTTGTTTCGCACGTTGACTTGTGACGGATCGAGGCGGAACTGTCGCAGCCAGTTAAGGTAATCGCTTTGGAAGAAAGGCAGCCCGCTGAGGTAGTGATACTCATCGTCGCTCAGGGCGAGCGTTTGCAGGGTTTCAATTTGTGCGCGGATCTCGTCCACATAAATACCGAGCAGTTCGTCGCCACGGCAGCGAAATTCCGCCGTAACCGGGACATCATAATAGCGATGATAGACGGCCTGCTGCATATGAAGCTTGTACGCATCGGTATCAAGCAGCGTGGTCAAAATCGGGGAAGCATGTCCAGTCATGGTGCGTTTCAGCATCCTCTTCCGCGGAGCAGAGCCCGGTGTTCAACAAAGTCATAAAGACGCAGGAGTATAAAACAGTAATGACCGCGATCACACCATAATTGCGGGTGGCAGGTCGAGGGTCATTTGTGCCATTGTTAATGAATTGTAGCCTTTTCAACGAACGTACGCATTGAGCGTGGCAACAGAGGCACAACCCGCTTAGACTTTGACGGGTCAACATATTAACGATTTAACGATGCGAGAAGGACTCATGACGCAACAGCCGCAAATTAAATATCGCCACGATTACCGTGCGCCGGATTACACCATTACCGATATCGACCTGACTTTTGATCTGGATGCGGCTTCAACGCGCGTCACGGCGGTCAGCCAGGTGAAGCGTCTGGGCGCTACCGATGCTGAACTGCGTTTAGATGGCGAAGATCTCACGCTGGTATCGCTGGCGGTGGATGGCAATCCGTGGTCGCATTACCGCGAAGAAGAGGGCGCGTTGTTCATTAGCCAGTTACCGGACAACTTTACTCTGACCATCATTAATGACATTCATCCGGATAAAAACACCGCGCTGGAAGGGTTATACCAATCCGGCGATGCGCTTTGTACCCAATGTGAAGCCGAAGGTTTCCGCCACATAACGTGGTATCTCGATCGTCCGGACGTGCTGGCGCGCTTCACCACCACCATTATTGCCGATGCCGCGCGTTATCCTTATTTACTTTCCAACGGCAACAAGCTGGAGAGCGGCCGCCATGAAGATGGCCGCCATTGGGTGAAGTGGCAAGATCCGTTCCCGAAACCGTGCTACCTGTTTGCGCTGGTGGCCGGTGATTTCGACGTATTACGCGATAGTTTTACCACGCGTTCAGGCCGCGATGTGGCGCTGGAAATCTTTGTCGATCGCGGCAACCTCGATCGTGCTGATTGGGCGATGGCCTCGCTGAAAGCCAGCATGAAGTGGGATGAAGAGCGCTTTAACCTTGAGTACGACCTCGACATCTTTATGATCGTCGCGGTGGATTTCTTCAATATGGGCGCGATGGAGAACAAAGGCCTCAACGTCTTCAACTCCAAATATGTGCTGGCGAAAGCCGAAACCGCCACCGACAAAGATTACCTCGGCATTGAAGCGGTTATCGGTCACGAATATTTCCACAACTGGACCGGCAACCGCGTCACCTGCCGCGACTGGTTCCAGCTCAGCCTGAAAGAGGGTCTGACGGTGTTCCGCGATCAGGAGTTCAGCTCCGATCTCGGTTCGCGCGCGGTGAACCGTATCGATAACGTACGCGTGATGCGCGGCGCGCAGTTCGCGGAAGACGCCAGCCCAATGGCGCATCCGATCCGTCCGGATCAGGTGATCGAAATGAACAACTTCTACACCTTAACGGTGTATGAGAAAGGTTCAGAAGTGATCCGCATGATGCACACTTTGCTGGGCGAAGAGAATTTCCAGAAAGGCATGCAACTCTACTTCGAGCGTCACGATGGCAGCGCCGCCACCTGCGATGATTTCGTGCAGGCGATGGAAGATGCCTCGAACGTCGATCTGTCGCAGTTCCGCCGCTGGTACAGCCAGGCGGGCACGCCGATCCTGACGGTGCGCGATGACTACAATCCAGAGCTGGAACAGTACACGCTGCACGTCACCCAGCGCACGCCGGCCACCGCCGAGCAGAAAGAGAAGCTGCCGCTGCACATTCCGCTGGATATCGAACTGTACGATAACGAAGGCAAGGTGATCCCGCTGCAGCATAACGGTCATCCGGTGCATCACGTGCTGAACGTCACCGAAGAGTTCCAGACCTTTATTTTCGATAACGTTTACTTCCAGCCGGTGCCATCGCTGCTGCGTGAATTCTCTGCGCCCGTGAAGCTCGACTACAAATGGAGCGATGCGCAACTCACCTTCCTGATGCGTCACGCACGTAATGACTTCGCGCGCTGGGATGCGGCGCAAAGCCTGCTGGCCACCTACATTCGCCTCAACGTCGCACGTCATCAGCAGGGCCAGCCGCTGTCGCTGCCGCTGCATGTGGCTGATGCCTTCCGCGCAGTATTGCTGGATGAGCAGGGCGATCCGGCGCTGAAAGCGTTGATTCTCTCGCTGCCGTCTGAGAATGAAATCGCCGAACTGTTTGATGTCATCGATCCGCTGGCGATCTCAGCGGTGCGCGATGCGCTGGTGCGTACGCTGGCAAAAGAGCTGAGTGACGAATTCTTCGCGCTCTATCTGGCCAACCAAAGCAGCGAATACAAAATTGAGCACGCGGAGATTGGCAAACGCACGCTGAAAAACGTTTGCCTCGGTTATCTGGCCTTTGCCGATGCGGCACAGGCGGACAAGCTGGTGCAGGCGCAATATCAGCAGGCGAACAACATGACCGATGCATTAGCGGCGCTGGCTGCAGCGGTGGCGGCGAACCTGCCTTGCCGCGATACGCTGCTGGCGGCCTATGATGAGCGCTGGCATCAGGATGGTTTGGTGATGGATAAATGGTTTGTGCTGCAAGCCACCAGCCCAGCGGCGGACGTGCTGAGCAACGTGCGTGAGCTGCTGAATCACCGTTCGTTCACCATGGGCAACCCGAACCGTATCCGTTCACTGATTGGAGCGTTTGCCTCAGGCAATCCCGCGGCGTTCCACGCCAAAGATGGCAGCGGTTATCAGTTCCTGGTGGAGATGTTGACCGATCTCAACACGCGCAACCCGCAAGTGGCTGCGCGCATGATCGAGCCGCTGATTCGCTTGAAACGTTACGATGCCGATCGTCAGGCGCTGATGCGTAAAGCGCTGGAAACGTTGAAAGGGCTGGATAAGCTGTCTGGCGATCTGTACGAGAAGATCACCAAGGCGTTGAACGCGTAAGAAAACAATGCGCAATAAATTGCGCCGCTACGAATAAATGCACACATCCGTAGCGGCGCGATTTATCGCGCGTCTTTAATTAACTCTGCTGCGCAAACTTCAACGGCTGTTCCGATGAACCACGCTTCATCACCCGATCCAGCACTTCCGCTTCCAGCTCTGCCAAACGTGCCGATCCGCGACGGCGTGGGCGCGGCAGATCGACGATCAAATCCAGGCCAATCTGGCCTTCCTCAATCAACAATACGCGATCGGCAATCGCCACCGCTTCGCTGACATCGTGCGTCACCAGCAGCACGGTGAAGTTATGCTGCTGCCACAGCGACTCAATCAGCCCCTGCATTTCGATACGCGTCAACGCATCCAGCGCACCGAGCGGCTCGTCGAGCAGCAGCAAACCTGGGCGGTGAATCAGCGCACGCGCCAGCGCCACACGCTGTTTCTGACCGCCGGATAACGCGGCAGGCCACTCATTGGCGCGATCCGCCAATCCCACGGCTTCGAGCGCTTCCAGCGCGGCGGCGCGCCATTCGCGGCCTTTCAGTCCCAGCCCAACGTTATCAATCACCTTTTTCCACGGCAGTAAGCGTGAATCCTGGAACATCAAACGCGTATCTTCGCGTGCTTCGGATAACGGGGCATTGCCCGCCAGCAACGCCCCGCGCGTGGTGGATTCCAGACCCGCCAGCAGACGCAGCAAGGTACTTTTCCCGCAGCCGCTACGGCCGACGACGGCGACGAACTGCCCGGAAGGAATATGCAGATCGATATTATTCAGGATGGTGCGATCGCCATATTGCTTGCTGACGCCATTCACGCCAACCGGCGTACCGCGATTTAGGCGCGCCGGATTTAGGGTTGCGTTGCTCATGCGTTCTCCTTCAATTGGTAGGCCGGATGCCAGCGCAGCCAGACGCGCTCCAGCAGTTGTGCCGCAACGTCAGCCAGTTTGCCGAGCAGGGCATAGAGAATGATGGCCACCACCACCACGTCGGTTTGCAGGAATTCACGCGCATTCATCGCCAGATAACCAATGCCTGAGTTAGCGGAAATGGTTTCGGCGACAATCAGCGTCAGCCACATCAGGCCAAGGGCAAAACGTACGCCAACCATAATCGAAGGCAGCGCACCCGGCAGAATCACCTGAATGAACAGGCTCCAGCCAGACAAGCCGTAGCTGCGCGCCATCTCGACTAAACCCCGATCAATGTTACGAATGCCGTGATAAGTGTTGAGGTAAATCGGGAACAAAGTGCCCAGCGCCACGAGGAAAATCTTGGCGGATTCATCGATGCCGAACCACAGAATCACCAGCGGAATCAGCGCCAGATGTGGCACGTTACGCAGCATTTGCACTGAAGTATCCAGCAAGCGTTCGCCGACGCGCGACGTGCCGGTAATCAAACCCAGAATCAAACCAATCGAGCCGCCGATGGAGAAACCGATGGCGGCACGCCAGCTGCTGATCGCCAGGTTTTGCCACAGTTCACCGCTCACCGTCAGCTTCCAGAAGGTGATGAGGATGTTTTCCGGCGACGGCAAAATGCGCGTCGACAGCCAACCCACTTGCGATGCCAGTTGCCACAGCGCAATCAGCACCACCGGCAAAACCCAGGGCAGTACAGCATTGGTCAGCTGTTTTTTAACGTTCGCCATCATCTGCTCCTTTAGCTCTGCGACACTTTTTGCGGCGTGAAATCGTTAGCCACCGCTTCACCGTGCGCTTGCACCACGCGCGGCTTCGGTACTTCCGGAATCGCCAAATCGAGGTGCGGGAACAGCAACTCGCCAACGCGATAAGCCTCTTCCAGATGCGGATAGCCGGAAAGAATAAAGGTCTCGATGCCGAGATCCTGATACTCCTGCATGCGCGCCGCCACGGTTGGGCCATCGCCCACTAACGCGGTGCCTGCGCCGCCGCGCACCAAACCCACGCCGGCCCACAGATTCGGGCTGATCTCCAGCTTATCGCGACGTCCACCGTGCAGTGCGGCCATACGCTGCTGGCCCACCGAATCGGTGCGCGCAAACGCGGCCTGCGCTTTGGCAATGGTGGCATCGTCGAGATGGGCAATCAGGCGATCCGCTGCTTGCCACGCTTCTTCATTGGTTTCGCGCACAATCACGTGCAGACGAATTCCGAAGCGTACGGTGCGGCCTTGTGCCGCCGCTTTGGCGCGCACTTGCTCAATCTTCTCTTTAACTAATGCAGGCGGTTCGCCCCAGGTGAGGTAAACATCGACCTGCTCGGCGGCCAGATCCTGCGCGGCATCCGACGATCCGCCAAACCACAGCGGCGGACGCGGTTCCTGCACCGCTTTAAACATCAGGCGCGCACCGCGCACCTTCACATGCTTGCCTTCGTAATCGACGGTTTCGCCTTCGCTAACCCGACGCCAGACGCGGGTAAACTCAGCGGATTCTTCATAACGTTCACGGTGATCGAGGAACACGCCATCACCGGCTAACTCTTCCGGATCGCCGCCAGTAACCAGATTAAACAGCGCGCGACCATTCGACAGACGATCCAGCGTGGCGGCCTGACGCGCCGCCTGCGTAGGCGAAATCACGCCCGGACGCAGTGCGACGAGGAAACGCAGACGCTGCGTTACCGGAATCAATGACGCCGCCACCAGCCAGGCATCTTCACAGGAGCGGCCGGTGGGGATCAGCACGCCGCCGAAGCCAAGGCGATCCGCTGCCTGCGCAATCTGTTGCAGGTAACCATGATCAACCGGGCGCGAACCTTCCGCCGTGCCAAGATAGTGACCATCGCCGTGCGTCGGGAGAAACCAAAATACGGATACGCTCATGATTAATTTCCTTTTGGCTGGGCGGATTGTGGATGCCAGATGCGGTCAGCGATATTCACTTTTACCGGCATCAGATGATTGGCATAAAACAGATCGGCCGTTTGCTGTTGGGCCTGCGCGGTATGGGCGCTGACCGGCGTAATGGTGGTCGGTGGACGATGGTCGAGATAGCTGGCAATCACCGGTTTCGGTAAGCCCATCGCGTTCGCCAACAGATCAATACTCTGGTCACGCTGGCTGCGCGTTAACGCATCAGCGTCGCTAAAGGTATTCAGTACCTGCTGCACAAATGCGCCGTTCGCCTCGGTGTATTTGCGCGTGGCTAAATAGAAGGAGCCGGTTTGATTGAGTTTGCTGCCGTCGGCCAGCACGCGCACGTTGCCTTGCAGCAGGGCGGCAGAGTAGTAAGGATCCCAAATTGCCCAGGCATCAACGTCACCTTGCTGGAACGCGGCGCGCGCATCGGCGGGCGTTAGATAGGTTGGCTGAATGTCTTTAAAGCTCAGTCCGGCCTGCTCCAGCGCACGCAACAGCAAGTTGTGCGAGCTGGAGCCTTTCTGGAACGCCACTTTATGGCCTTTCAGTTCGGCCACGCTGTGAATCGGGCTGTCTTTCGGCACCAGAATCACTTCGGCCTGCGGCTTGGGTGGTTCCGAGCCGACATACAGCAGATCGGCACCTGCGGCCTGCGCAAACAGCGGCGGGATGTCGCCGGTGCTGCCTAAATCGATGCTATCGACGTTAAGCGCTTCGAGCATTTGCGGGCCCGCCGGGAATTCCACCCACTTTATGTTGGTATGCGGGAAGCGCTGCTCCAGCAGCTTGTGGGTTTTCGCCAATACCATGCTCACCGAGCCTTTCTGATAACCGATGCGCAACTGTTCCGGTGCGTCGGCGGCCTGCGCGCTCACGCTCAAGGTGAGCAGCGCCGCGACGGCTGGCATGAATAAACCCATCAATATCCTTTTCATCTCTCTTCCTTTATACCGCTTGTGCGTAAGGTTGGTGGCGACGATGCAGCGCGTGCCAGAAGGTATCCAGCGCTTCATCAATGCGTTGCGACAGCAGCGGATCGAGCAGCGGCTGGCGGTCGTAATCGGTAATCTGGCCGTCAGTGGCGAACACGCCGTGCAACACTTCCTGCGCCTTCAGTGCGTTAAGTACCGGCTTCAGCGCGTAATCCACCGCGAGTAGATGTGAAGCGCTGCCGCCGCTGGCCAGTGGCAGCACCACTTTGTGTTCCAGCGCGCGCTCGGGCAGCAGATCGAGCAGGGTTTTCAGTGCGCCAGAGAACGAAGCCTTATAAATAGGCGTGGCGACAATCACGCCATCCGCCAGCGCCAAATCGGCTTTCAACGCGGCTAATGCGGGAGAATCGAAACGTGCATAGAGCAAATCTTCAGGCTGGAAGTTGTGAATATTCCACGGAATCACTTCGACACCGCGTGCTTCCAGCGCGTGCTGGCACAGGCTCAGCAGCGCAGTAGAGCGTGAAGGGAAGCGAGGGCTGCCCGCCAGCGTAATAACCCGCATGGTCACTCCTTATAACTGAAAGTTATTGATTATCTGATATTCAGAACTGATGTGTTCAATACTGTCAGAGCAGGCAGCGAGGCTTAAATGATTTATCTGGTAATCCTAAGTCGCAAAATGGGATAGCCAGTGACATATAAAGAGGGGATAAAAACGCAGACCAGGAGAGCTTAGGCATAATCTGAAAAGCGCTGCTGCAAGGGTGCGGTTATATAAATCCTGGGGCCCATTTGAGTGAGGTTAATGATTAAAGGGCGTTATGCATGGGTAAAACAGAGTGGTAACTAAAGAAATATATTTATACAGAGCGCGCCGTTACCGATTACATGCAGTGCTTTGTATTGAAAGTTATGGGAAAAGATCAACCATTCCCCACTATTCATTTCTTCATGAATCGGATTAAACTTAGCAAGTAGCAACTATTTCCTAATATAGCGTGGTTTTTATTTCACGAAATTCATGTCTAAACGCGAATAAAGGTTAATAAAATACGCGCTATTCATCTCGCTTGTTACAACTCACGCAAATTTTTGCTGATCAACTTCACACTTCATGCAGCCGCGCTGAACAATGAATCTCTTAAGTTACGTGGTAATGCTAATAGTGGTTGGAATTACAATTCCAGGCCTGTTTATAATTGGTTGAGCTAATTTCCGCTAGAACACGATAACGATATTTCACTTATTTATTTACGCCCGCGTTTTGTGGCGTGAACTGCCGTTGCGGCAAGCCAATTTATTCTTAGGGAGATATATATGGGTAGTTCTTCATTTGCTCAGGATTTAACTGAGCAGCAGGTCGCGCCTGCCACCTTCAATCGCATCTCATCCTCGCCTAAAGCTGAAGAAGAGCTGGTCTGTTATTGGCTGCAGCCCGATGCCGCGGGAGCGCATCTCACCTCCTCATTGCTGCCGACTTTCCCGCACAGCACGCCGGCTGAAGATGATTTTCTGCTGTTCAGCGCTGAGCGCAGCGCCTTGCCGGCCAGCCTGCTGCAGGACGTGGCGAAGCTCAGTGACCAGCGTCCCGAGCTGAACTGTTTCGTTGTCTCACTGGCGAAGCGCGAGCTGGCGAACGGTTTACACTCTTCTCTGCAGCTGTTTCAGCAACTGCATGCGCAGCGCTGGTGGCAGCAGGGCGGCTTTGCGGTGATCTTGCGGGCTGGCCTGGCCCGCGCGGGTGGGCCGCTGACGCGTATTCAGGATGTGATGCTGGCCGGCTTACTGCATACGCAAACTGCGTGGGTGCTCGATTACGCCAGTGAAGCGTCGCTGACCACTAAAGCAGAGGCCGCGCCGCGCTTAACCTATCAGCAATTTATTACTGATTATGAAAAACTCACGCGTTTGTCACACTATATTCCGGAGCGAAACCGCTATCGGGAAAGTTATTTACGCAGCGGCTTATTACAATTAGTCCAGCATGAGTTAAGTGGTGCCGATAAATTCTCAGATAATACCCGCCATGCCTTAACCTACTTTGCGGAAAACTTCCCGGCCAAGGGTGCAATGGAAAAACTTATGTTGAAACAACCTGACATCTATTTCTCCATGATGAAAATGAGAAAAAGGCTGGGCGCTTAGCACCAACGTTAATTTTAAGAATAACTCCGGTGTGCGCGTGAATACTTTTATGTCACGCTTAAGGCCACTGAGATAATCCCCAGATGCCAAAACACCTATGTCTATAAAACGTAACGCGATTGCCAACTATGTTGGTCAAATCTATCTGACGCTGTCAGGTATTTTGGTTGTACCACTTTATATTCAACACTTAGGAATGGAAGCCTACGGTTTAGTGGGCTTCTTTTCGATCTTATTAACCTGGCTGCAATTACTCGATGCCGGTGTTTCGACCACCTTGATGCGGGAAGCGGCGCGCTATCGTGCTAATCAGGCGGAATTTGTCTGGTTCCCGGCGCTGTTTGCCACGCTGACCAAATTCTTCCTGTTCTCCACGATTGTGCTGGTGGTGCTGGGTTGGCTGGCGACGCCGTGGATTGCCACGCATTGGCTGGATGCGCGTCATCTTCCGGCGGGCGATGTGGTGATTGCCGTGGCGATTATGGTGATCACCGCCGCGATTCGCTGGCGCACCAGTCCGTATCGCAGCGTGATTGTGGGCTTCGAACATCAGGTGTGGCTAAACGGCGTCAACCTGATTATCACCACCTTGCGCACCTTTGGCGCGGTGCTGGTGATTCAGTTCTTCTCTAATCCGGTATTGGCGTTCTTTGTCTGGCAGTTGCTGGTATCGATTGCCGAAGCGGCCTGCTGTATCTACAAATCCTGCCAGCTGATCCCCAAAGCGGCGCGTAAAGAGAAGCGCGGCGATCTGAAAGAGGTGCTGAAACCCTTTATTCGTTTTGCGCTCAGCGCGGCATTTTCCAGTGCGGTGTGGACCTTCATTTCGCAAATCGACCGATTGGTGCTCTCCAAGACGCTGCCGCTGAGCGAATACGGTTCGTTTACCGTGGTGGCAACCGCCGCGACCGGCATTCTGCTGCTGAGTAGCCCAATCATGCAGGCGATTGTGCCACGCATGACCGGCATGAAAACCCGTAAAGAGGGCGATGCGGAGTCGCTGAAACTCTATCGCTACACCACGCAGGCGGTGGCGATCTTTATGGCGCCGCTCAGTATCACCATCGCCTGTTACGCCGGCCCGCTGCTGTGGGCGTGGACGCAGAAGAGTCAGATCGTTGATGAGATGTCATTTGTCCTCAGCCTGTATGCGTTGGGCAGCGGCATTCAGGCCATCTGCGGTTTGCTCTATCACCTGCAATACATCAACGGCAACCTCAAGCTGCACATGAAAGGATTCACCTGCTTTGCCGTGCTGCTGGTGCCGCTCAACATCTGGTGCGCCATTCACTACGGCGCACTGGGTACCGGTTGGCTGTGGCTGGGGCAGAACATCTTCTATCTGGTCGGCTGGGCGTGGCTGGTGCATCGCCGCTTCGCACCGGGCATTCATTTCACCTGGTTAACCCGCGACGTAATGCTGATTTGGGCGGTTTCTGCGGCCATCGCCTGGTTAAGCACCTTGCTGCCGATCGAGTGGAACCAAAATCGCTGGCTTAACCTGCTGTGGCTCGGCTTGATTGGCGCGTTCAATCTCGGCGTCTGCTGTCTGCTGCATAGCGTGGTGTTGAAGCGTCTCAGAATTCCGTTGTTTAACGTTGAGGAAAGAGGATGAGCATGATGTCATCTCACCGTATCCCTACGGTTTCGGTCATCATACCGAACTGGAATTGCGCGCCCTGGCTGCCAGAGGCGATGGGTTCATTGCTGCGTCAGTCATCGCCGCCGGAACAGATCATTGTGATCGACGATGGTTCCAGCGACAGCAGCGTAGCCTGGCTAACGGCGTTTGCGGCCCAACATCCGCAGGTGATCCTGCTGAGCGGTGAGCGCGGCGGCGTCAGTGCCGCGCGTATGAAAGGGCTCTCTGTCGCAACCGGTGATTTTGTTTACTTCATGGATGCGGATGATTTTGTCTCCACCGATTTGTTCGCCGACTTCCGTCGCGTGCAGGCGCGCCATGAAGATATCGATCTGTTCTGCTTTGGCGCGAAAATGTTTTTCGATCTGCCGGCAGCGCAGCGCCACTATCAAACCATTCATCAGCGTCATGTCAGTGGATTACTGCCCGGCGGCAGCACCAGCTTGCGTACGCTGATGCAGCATCAATCGGCGCATCGCGTCGTGTGGAGCAGCATCATTTCGCGTCGGTTGATTGATCAACTGGCGCTGCAGTTTCTGCCAATCCAAAACCATGAAGATGCGCCGTATATGTTCGCGCTCTATCTGCAGGCGCGGAACATTTATTGCACCAGCCAAAGCTACTACTACAAACGCTTTATGCTGACCTCGCTGTCGCAAAGCACGCGCGATTTTTCCTATGTGAAAAACTACTTTATTGCGCGTGAAAGCAGCGAACAGTTCCTGCGCGAGCAGCAACTGCCGGTGGATGCCGCGTTGCTGGATAGCTACTACCAAACGGTGATGCATAGCTGCCTGGCGCAGATCCGCAAAAATCACATGGTCATCCCAACGGACTGGCAGCCGCAGGTGAATCAGCTGGTGCGCAATGTGTTGCAGCACAGCGCGCGTCTGAAGCTGATGTGGTATTGCCCGACGATTTACAGTGGCTTGCAGGCGTGTCGCGAACAGCTTGGCCGCTATTCTGCGCGACGCTGATAACGATCAAATTGTGATGCAGTAGAACAATTTACTTTTGCGCCAGAGCACCTTACCATTCTGGCGCACATTTTCCCGTGCACCCCGACTTCCCTGGTTTCCGTCATTGAGGAGAGTGCATGTTATATCCTATCGTCCGGCCGGCGCTGTTTAAGCTTGATCCTGAGCGTGCGCACGAACTCACCTTTCAACAACTGCGTTTTATTAGCGGCACCCCGCTGGAAGGGCTGATTCGCCAGTCGCTGCCATCACGTCCGGTCACCTGCATGGGATTAACCTTCCCGAACGCGCTCGGCTTAGCGGCCGGCCTCGATAAGAATGCCGAGTGCATTGATGCCTTCGGCGCGATGGGCTTTGGTTTTGTCGAAGTGGGAACGGTAACGCCGCTGGCGCAACCGGGAAATGATAAACCGCGTATGTTCCGCTTAGTGCCTGCCGAAGGGATTATTAACCGCATGGGGTTTAATAATCACGGCGTTGATCATCTGATTGCCAACGTCAAAAAGTCGCGCTTTAAAGGCATTCTCGGCATCAATATTGGCAAAAATAAAGATACGCCGGTCGAGAAAGGCAAAGACGATTATCTGATCTGCATGGAAAAGATATATGCCCACGCCGGTTATATCGCCATCAATATTTCGTCACCGAACACGCCAGGATTACGCACGCTGCAATATGGTGAAGCGCTGGACGATCTTCTCTCTGCCATCAAATTAAAACAGCAAGAGCTGCAAGAACGGCACCTTAAATATGTGCCGGTGGCGGTAAAGATCGCGCCGGATCTTACCGAAGAAGAATTGATCCAGGTTGCCGACAGTTTGGTACGCCACAATATTGATGGTGTGATTGCCACCAATACCACGCTCGATCGTTCGCTGGTGACCGGCCTTAAATATGCCGAAGAAATGGGCGGATTAAGTGGTCGTCCGGTTCAGTCACGCAGCACCGAAGTGATTCGCCACCTGGCGCAAGAGCTGCAGGGCCGCTTACCTATTATCGGCGTTGGTGGTATTGATTCGCTGGTTTCTGCGCGCGAGAAAATTGCCGCGGGTGCAACATTAGTGCAGATATACTCCGGATTTATTTATAAAGGCCCAGGCTTAATTAAAGATATCGTGACCCACCTCTAAGACATTTCCCACTTTACTGCGCCGAGGGGTTTATTTATCCCTTCGGCTCGTTTATATTTTGTCCTGCTGGTGCATTTTTCAGCTTTTTCTCAGATTTATTTTTTTAATTAAGCGCCATTTAGCGCAGCGATAAACCACAGGGCAGATCATGAAAATCAAACCTGATGACAACTGGCGTTGGTATTTCGACGCAGAGCATGACCGCATGATGCTGGATTTAGCCGACGGCATGTTATTTCGCTCGCGCTTCTCGCGTAAAATGCTGACGCCTGATGCCTTTAATGTCAGCGGTTTTTGCGTTGATGACGCCGCGCTCTATTTTAGTTTTGAAGAACGTTGCCGTCAGAGTGGATTAAAAGGCGATCAGCGTGCCGAATTAGTTTTAAACGCGCTGGTAGCCAGCCGTTTTCTTAAACCTTTGATGCCTAAAAGCTGGCACTTCACCAATCACGCGCACAGCTGGCAGCCAGCAGCGGGCGATATGGTGGCGGTGACGCTGGCCGATAGCGGCGAACAGGCACAACTGTTTGTGGTTGAAAGCGGTGAAAATGCCGCGCTGTGCTTATTAGCGCAAAACGCCTTAACCGTGGCGGGTAAAGGTATGCAGTTGGGTGATGCGATTAAGATCATGAACGATCGTCTGCGTCCACAGCAGCAGGAACAAACCGCCCACTTTGCGCGGGCGGTATAATCGGCTTACGCCAGTTCGATATCGCCTGCCGGAATACAGCTGCAGCTTAAGATGGTACCATCCGCGCGCACCGCGCTTTTCTTCAGTGCTTTCACTTCACCCGCGACCAACGTCACTTTGCAGCTGCCACAAATCCCGGCGCGGCACGAGTAGGGAATGCGGAAACCCTGCATTTCCAGCTGTTCCAGCAACACTTGCTGATTGTCGCCGCTAAAGCTCGCACCCTGATAATCAATGGTCACCGCGCTGTGGCTGCTGGCGGCCGGTGCCAGCGTTTCGACCACGGCGCCCGCACCGTAAGCGCGCGGCGTCTGCTTCTCTATAATGGTCACCGCATCGCCGACGCGAATAATGCCGCTATTAAGGGCGATCAAATTCAGGCCGAAATCGATATCGCCGCTGCCATCCTGCGCGCTGCGGAAACCCTGCAAGGTGGAGAGCGGTTCGCCATCAGGATGTTTACGGCCGCTTTCGGTGCCGACGGTAGTAAACACGCAGCGGCTGCACGGCTTCGGCATCTCAAAGGTGATTTCGCCAATTTGCAGGCGTTTCCAGCTATCTTCTTCCCATGCGGCCGCGCCGCTTACCACCAGATTGGGGCGGAACTGCTCAACGCGCACGCTGGCCGGACAGCGCTGCTGCAGATCCTGCAACGAGGCCATATTCACCAGCAGGTAGGGAAAACCGTCGGCGAAACTCAGCGGCACATGATCAAAACGCTTCACGCGGCGCGTCGGTTCCACGCCGGTCCAGCGCAGCTGCACCGGACGCGGGAAGAAGGTGCTTAACCAGCTGTTGATCGTTTCAGGTGCAATACGCGCGGTGAAATGGTTGCCCCATACTTCGGTGGGTGACTGCTCAGCGGTGAAATCAGCGAAGCGGATCAGCGCCTGCGAACCATCCGGCGCCTGCAGAAACAGTCCGTCCGGCAGCAGCGCCGGGGTAAAGCGCACCATTTCCGGAAACTGGCGCGCGGTCACGAACGTGCCGTCCAGTTCGGTCACCATAAAGATACGATCAAAGCCCAGACCGCTCTCCAGCACCTGCGCATGTGATAGCTGCAGACCGCGCATGGATTTAACGGGATGGATGTAAAGGCGTGAAAGCGTAATCATCACCACTCCAAAAAAGGGGTCATAAGTTTAAAAGAAGCTAACTTTATGACATAGCACGCTGATTCGCTATAATGCGCAGCAATTTAAGCAAGAGTAAAAAGTGACGATATGAATTCTCTGTTTGCCAGTACGGCGCGTGGGCTCGAAGAGCTGTTGAAAAGTGAGCTAGACGCGCTGGGTGCGCAGGATTTGCAGGTGGTGCAGGGCGGCGTCCACTTTCAGGCCGACGACCATGTAATGTACCAAAGCCTGCTGTGGAGCCGTCTGGCTTCGCGCATTTTGCTGCCGCTGGGAGAATTTGGCGTCTGGAGCGATCTCGATCTTTACGTGGGTGCGCAAAGTATTCCGTGGACCGAGATGTTCGACAGCAACACCAGTTTTGCCATCCATTTTAGCGGCACCAACGAGGTGATCCGCAACAGCCAGTTCGGTGCGCTGCGTATTAAAGATGCCATCGTCGATAGCTTTACCCGCCAGAATCTGGAGCGCCCAAACGTTGATCGTGAACAACCGGGCATCCGCATCAATGCGTGGCTGAACAAAGATCGCGTCAGCATCGCGCTGGATCTGAGCGGTGATTCACTGCATCAGCGCGGCTATCGCCAGCAAACCGGCGCCGCACCGTTAAAAGAAACCTTAGCGGCAGCCATCGTGATGCGTTCCGGTTGGCAGAGCAGTACGCCGCTGGTCGATCCGATGTGTGGTTCCGGTACGTTGCTGCTGGAAGCGGCGCTGATCGCCTGCGATCGCGCGCCTGGCCTGCTGCGTACCCATTGGGGCTTCAATCGCTGGAAGAAACACAATCAGGCTGCGTGGCAGGAAGTTCATGCTGCCGCGAAAGAGCGCGCGCGCGTCGGTACCGCCGCTGCGACCGCCCGTTTCTTTGGCTACGATAATGACAGCCGCGTGCTGGAATCGGCGCGCGCCAACGCCCGTCGTGCAGGCGTGTTCGAGCTGTTCACCTTTGCGCAGCAGGATGTGATCAAGCTGAAGAATCCGCTGGCAGGCAAAGAGATTACCGGCACGGTATTGAGCAACCCACCGTACGGTGAGCGTCTGGAAAGCGAACCGGCGCTGATTGCGCTGCACAGCCAACTGGGCCGCATCATGAAGCAGAACTTCGGCGGCTGGAATCTGTCGCTGTTTAGCGCCTCGCCAGAACTGCTGAGCTGCCTGCAACTGCGTGCCGAGCGCCAGTTCAAAGCCAAAAACGGCCCGCTGGAGTGCGTGCAGAAAAACTATCAGCTGGCTGCGACCAGCGCAGAAGGCGGCGCGCAGATCGCCGAAGATTTTGCTAACCGCCTGCGCAAGAATTTGAAGAAGCTGGATAAATGGGCGCGTCAGTCGAATATCGACTGCTATCGTCTGTATGACGCCGACCTGCCGGAGTACAACGTAGCGGTCGATCGTTACGCTGATTGGGTGGTGATTCAGGAGTATGCGCCGCCGAAAACCGTGGACGCCAACAAAGCGCGTCAGCGTCTGTTCGATGTCATCAGCGCTACGCTGAGCGTGCTGGAGATCCCGGCGAATCGTCTGGTAATGAAGACCCGCGAACGCCAGAAAGGCAAAAGCCAGTATCAAAAGCTGGGTGAGAAGGGCGATTTCTTCGAAGTGCAGGAATTTGATGCGCGCCTGCTGGTGAATCTCACCGATTATCTGGATACTGGTTTGTTCCTCGATCACCGTATCGCGCGCCAGATGCTGGGCAAAATGAGCGCAGGCAAAGATTTCCTCAACCTGTTTGCGTATACCGGCACCGCCAGCGTACACGCCGGTTTAGGTGGCGCGAAAACCACCACCACGGTGGATATGTCGCGTACTTATCTGGAGTGGGCCGAGCGCAACCTGCGCCTTAACGGTTTAACCGGTCGTAATCATCGCCTGATGCACGCCGATTGCCTGAGCTGGCTGCGCGAGAGTGACGAACAGTTCGATTTGATCTTTATCGATCCGCCGACGTTCTCTAACTCGAAACGCATGGAAGACGATTTCGACGTGCAGCGCGATCACATGATGCTGATGCAGAACCTAAAACGTCTGCTGCGTCGCGGTGGCACTATTATGTTCTCCAACAATAAGCGCGGCTTCAAAATGGATCTCGACGGCTTAGAACGTCTGGGTCTGCAGGCGCAGGAAATTACCCAAAAAACGCTGTCGCAGGATTTCGCGCGCAACCGTCAAATTCACAACTGCTGGCTGGTTAGCCACGCCGGTAAGGAATAAGATTTATGTCACTGATCAGTATCCATGGCGCTTACCTCTCGTTCAGCGATGCGCCGCTGTTGGATAACACCGAACTGCATATCGAAGAGGGCGAACGCGTCTGTCTGGTTGGCCGTAACGGCGCCGGTAAATCGACGCTGATGAAAATCATCAACGGCGAACAGCCGCTGGATGACGGCCGCATCATTTATGAGCAGGATTTGGTGGTGGCGCGTCTGCAACAGGATCCGCCACGCAACATTACCGGTTCCGTTTACGACTTCGTTGCCGAAGGCGTGGCCGAGCAGGCTGAGCATCTCAAGGCTTATCACGCGATCTCCCATCTGGTGATGGAAGATCCGAGCGAGAAAAACCTGAACGAGATGGGCCGTCTGCAAACCATCCTCGACCATCAGAATCTGTGGCAGCTGGATAGCCGCATCAACGACGTGCTGCTGCAAATTGGCCTCGATGCGGATACCGAGCTCTCTTCGCTTTCCGGTGGCTGGCTGCGTAAAGCGGCGTTGGGCCGCGCGCTGGTGAGCAACCCGCGCGTGCTGATGCTTGACGAACCGACGAACCACCTCGATATCGAAACCATCGACTGGCTGGAAACGTTCCTCAAGACCTTTAGCGGCAGCATCGTGTTCATCTCGCATGACCGTTCGTTTATCCGCAACATGGCAACGCGTATTGTCGATCTCGATCGCGGCAAGCTGGTTTCATGGCCGGGCAATTACGATCTGTTCCTGACCGGTAAAGAAGAAGCGCTGCGTGTCGAAGAGATGCAGAACGCCGAGTTCGACCGCAAGCTGGCGCAGGAAGAAGTGTGGATCCGTCAGGGCATCAAAGCGCGCCGCACGCGTAACGAAGGCCGCGTTCGTGCCTTGAAAGCGCTGCGTAACGAGCGCTCTGCACGTCGTGAAGTGATGGGCAAAGCCAATATGCAGGTCGGCGAAGCGGCACGTTCAGGCAAAATCGTGTTTGAGATGGAAGATGTCAATTACAGCGTGGGTGGCAAAACCCTGGTGAAAGACTTCTCTACTCAGGTACAGCGCGGCGACAAAATCGCCCTGATTGGCCCGAACGGTTGCGGTAAAACCACCTTGCTGCGTTTGATGCTGGATCAGCTGAAAGCCGACAGCGGCCGCGTACACTGTGGTACCAAGCTGGAAATCGCTTACTTTGATCAGCACCGCGCCGAGCTGGATCCGGATCGTACCGTGATGGATAACCTCGCTGAAGGTAAGCAGGAAGTGATGGTTAACGGCAAACCGCGCCACGTGCTCGGTTACCTGCAGGACTTCCTGTTCCATCCAAAACGCGCCATGACGCCGGTGCGCGCCTTGTCGGGCGGTGAGCGTAACCGCCTGCTGCTGGCGCGTCTGTTCCTCAAGCCAAGCAACCTGCTGATTCTCGATGAACCAACCAACGACCTCGACGTCGAAACGCTGGAACTGCTGGAAGAGCTGGTGGATGGTTATCAGGGCACCGTGATGTTGGTGAGCCACGATCGTCAATTCGTCGACAACACCGTGACCGAGTGCTGGATCTTTGAAGGCAACGGCGAAATCGGCACCTTTGTGGGTGGCTATCACGATGCTCAGCAGCAGCGTGCAGCGTATAAGCAGGGCAAAGCCTCTCAGGCCAAATCGGCTGCACCGGCGAAAACCGCAGAGAAAAGTGACGCCGCCAAACGTCCGGCCAACAAGCTAAGCTATAACCTGGCACGTGAGCTGGAACAGCTGCCGCAAAAACTGGAACAGCTGGAAACCCGCATCGGTGAGTTGCAGGCCAAAATGAGTCATCCGGACTTCTTCAGCCAGCCACACGATAAAACCCAGCCGGTTCTGGATGCGTTAGCGCAAACCGAACAGGAACTGGAAGTGGCGTTTGAACGCTGGGAAGAGCTGGAAGCGCTGAAAAACGGCGCGTAATCGGAAGGAGTCAGCATGTGTGCAGCGGATCAAGCGCATCAGTGGAGTCTTTGTCCACAGTGTGATTTAACAGTAAAGCTGCCCGCTGTACCGGTTGGCAGCCGTGCGCGTTGCCCGCGTTGTCACACCACGCTGCAAGCCAACTGGCAGGAGCCGCGTCGACGTCCGACCGGCTACGCCCTTTCGGCGCTGTTTATGCTGGTGCTGGCCAATCTGTTTCCTTTCATCAATATGCACGTCGCGGGATTGAGCAGCCAGATATCGCTGCTCGAAATCCCGCAGGTGATGGATCGCGAAGATTACCGCAGCCTGGCAACGCTGTTTCTGCTGTTTGTGCAGGGCATTCCCGCCTTCTGCATGATCACCATTATCCTGCTGGTCAATAACGTTCGCATGCCGCACAACCTGCGACTTGGGTTGGCGCGCGTGCTGTTTCAGCTGCGCAGCTGGGGCATGGCGGAAATCTTTATGGCCGGCGTGCTGGTCAGTTTCGTTAAGCTGATGGCGTATGGCGAGATTGGCCTCGGCAGCAGTTTCTGGCCGTGGTGTCTATTCTGCGTGCTGCATCTGCGGGCGTTTCAATGTGTTGATCGCCGCTGGGTATGGCAACGCATCGATCCGTTACCGCCGCTGCCGAAAGTGCCGCTGGCCGGTGTTAGCGGCTTGAAGCAAGGTTTACGCAGCTGTCCGTGTTGTACCGCGATTCTGCCCGCCGACCAACTGGCGTGCCCGCGTTGTGGTGTGAAGGCGCATGCGCGCCGCAAGCACAGTCTGCAATGGACGCTGGCGCTGCTGATCACCTCGGTGATGCTCTACATTCCCTCGAATATCATGCCGATTATGGTGACCGAAACGCTCGGTTCGCAATATCCCTCGAACATTATGGCCGGGGTGATTTTGCTGTGGAGCGACGGTTCGTGGCCGGTGGCGCTGGTGATCTTCATCGCCAGTATCATGGTGCCTTCGCTGAAAATGCTGGCGATTGCCTGGCTGTGTTGGCACGGCAGCGGGCGCGGCGGGCGCGATGATGAAAAGATGCACGTGATTTATGAGGTGGTTGAGTTCGTTGGCCGCTGGTCAATGATTGATGTGTTTGTAATCGCCGTTCTCTCTGCGTTGGTACGCATGGGTCGGCTGATGAGTGTGTATCCTGCGCCGGGCGCGCTGCTGTTTGCCATGGTGGTCATTCTCACTATGTTTGCCGCAATGACCTTTGATCCGCGCCTGCTGTGGGATCGACAACGAGAAACTGAACGTAAGGAGCCGCGTCTTGACGGACAACCATCACGGGACTGCTAAGGTCGACCAGATAAAACGCTGGTCGCCGGTCTGGATTGTACCCATCGTCACGCTGTTAATCGGCGGATGGATTCTTTTTTATCACTTCAGCCATCAGGGCCCGGAAGTCACGCTGATTACCGAGAATGCGGAAGGCATCGAAGCCGGTAAAACCACCATTAAAAGCCGCAGCGTCAACGTCGGTGTGGTGGAAAGCGCGGTTCTAACCGACGATTTGCACCACGTCGAGATTAAAGCGCGTCTTAATTCCGGCATGGAAAAGCTGCTGCAGGGCGACAGCGCATTTTGGGTGGTGAAACCGCAAATTGGCCGCGAAGGGATTACCGGATTGGGCACGTTGCTTTCCGGTGCCTATATCGAGCTGCAGCCGGGCGCGAAGGGCGATAAGCCAGAACGCTATCAACTACTGGATGCGCCGCCGCTCGCACCGCCGGATGCCAAAGGTATTCGCGTGACGCTCGACAGTAAAAAAGCCGGTCAGCTGAATGCGGGCGATCCGGTGCTGTTCCGCGGTTATCGCGTGGGTTCAGTGGAAACCAGCAGCTTTGATACCGATAAACGCATGATGACTTATCAGCTGTTTATCTCGGCGCCTTACGATCGCCTGATCACCACCAACGTGCGTTTCTGGAAAGACAGCGGCATTGCCGTCGATATGTCGGCATCAGGCATGCGCGTAGAGATGGGATCGCTCACTACGCTGTTCAGCGGCGGCGTCAGCTTTGATGTGCCGGACGGCGCTGAGCTGGGCCGGGCGGCGGAGAACAAGGCGGAATACCATCTGTACGACGATCAGCGCAGCATCCAGGATTCGCTCTACAGCGCTCATACTGATTTCCTGCTGTTCTTCACCGATTCGATTCGTGGCTTGCAGGTTGGCGCTCCGGTTGAGTTCCGCGGCATTCGTCTGGGTACGGTGTCACAAGTGCCTTATATGATTCCGGGCGTGAACCAGGCGCTGAATACTGACTATCGTGTGCCGGTGCTGATTCGCATTGAGCCGGATCGTTTTGTTAACCGTCTGGGCGGGGATTTCAATCTTGAGCAGCATCTGCAGGAAGGCAAAAAACGCGGTCTGCGTGCGACGCTGAAAACCGGCAACCTGCTGTCTGGCGCGCTATTTATCGATCTCGATTTCTACGATAACGCACCGGTGTATAAAGGCCCGAATGAAGTGGCTGGCCTGGAAGTAATTCCTACCGTCAGCGGCGGTCTGGCGCAGATTCAGCAGAAATTGATGGCGGCGCTGGATAAGATCAACGGCTTGCCGCTCAATCCTGTGCTGAACGAAGCCACTGGCACCTTGAAAGAGAGCCAGCGCACGCTGCAGCAGCTGCAGAAAACGCTGGATAACCTCAATCAGGTCACGTCGAATCCGGCGATGAAAACCTTGCCTTCAGACATGCAGCAAACCCTGCGCGAACTGAATCGCAGCATGAAAGGGCTGCAGCCAGGTTCGCCGGCTTACAGCAAGCTGGTGGGCGATATGCAGCGGCTTGATCAGGTATTGCGTGAACTGCAGCCGGTGCTGAAAACGCTGAATAGCAAAAGTAACGCGCTGGTGTTTGAAGCCAAGCCGGGCCAGGATCCACAGCCAAAGAGGGCGAAACAGTGAAAAAAGGGCTAATTATCGGGGCGCTATTGCTGCTGGCTGGCTGCAGCAGCACCATTGAAAATACCTATTATCAGCTGCCAGCGGGCAGCAATGTGGCGCGCGTTGAAAGTGCCACTGGCACTGGCCAACCAATGATTTGGGTTGAGCAGGTGACGGTACCGGATTATATGGCGGGCAACGGCCTGGTGTATCAGACCAGCGATGTGAAGTACGTGATTGCAGCCAATAACCTGTGGGCCAGTCCGCTCGATCAACAGCTGCAACAAACATTGATCAGTAATCTCAGTAAAGCGCTGCCTGGCCGCCTGGTTGCCGGTGCGCCGCTGGGCGACACGCACGATACGCTCTCGGTAAATGTTACCGGTTTCCAGGGACGCTACGATGGGAAAGTGGTGGTGAGTGGCGAATGGTTACTGCAGCATCAAGGGCGCCTAATCAAACATGGCTTTAATCTGACGCTGCCGCAAACCGAAGATGGCTATGATGCGCTGGTGCGTACTCTGGCTCTCGGCTGGCAGCAAACTGCACAACAAATCGCAAATAGTGTCGTTTCGCTAAATTAAGATTTGTTCGATGCTTATGCTAAGTCCTTGATTTACTGTAGTGTGATCGCAGTCAAATCAGGGGCTTTTTTTATTGCCTAATCAGCCAGATAGACAATCAACTGACAATTCTACATGGCACTTTAACGTCAAAAACATGACATTGGCGTGAATTTTGCGCATTGACCTTTCTTCTGCATCGGGTTAGAACATTACTGTGGTTGAACATTATATCGCCACTCTTTCTTTCCACCCAGATTCCACCAGACCTGAAATGAGGGAAACGAGGCATGAAGAGACAGAAAAGAGACCGCCTGGAACGAGCACATTCACGAGGCTACCAAGCCGGTATTACGGGCCGCTCGAAAGAGATATGCCCTTATCAATTGATCGATGCACGGTCTCACTGGTTGGGAGGTTGGCGTCAAGCCATGGAGGACAGGTCAGCGGTGGCCTAGCACTGCTGGATGTCTATCATTATGGAAGAAACCTCCGCTGCGTGCGGAGGTTTTCGTTTGGAAGGATTAGAAAGCTGAGGTGTCTTTGAACAGACCCACTTTCAAATCGGTCGCAGAGTAAATCAGGTTCCCGTCAACGAAGACTTCGCCATCTGCCACGCCCATCACCAGTTTACGGTTGATCACACGCTTGAAGTGAATTTTGTAGGTCACTTTTTTCGCGGTTGGCAGGACTTGTCCGGTGAACTTCACTTCACCCACGCCCAATGCGCGGCCTTTACCTTCTGCGCCCAACCAGCCGAGGTAGAAACCTACCAGCTGCCACATCGCATCAAGGCCGAGGCAACCAGGCATCACCGGATCGCCAATGAAGTGGCAGTCAAAGAACCACAGGTCAGGTCGGATATCCAGTTCGGCTTCTACGAAACCTTTATCGAATTTACCGCCGTCTTCGGTCATTTTGACCACGCGGTCCATCATCAACATGTTGTTGGATGGAAGCGGCGGTCCATTTTCGCCAAACAGTTCGCCGCGACCCGAGGCAATCAGGTCTTCTTTACTATAGGATTCGCGTTTATCTACCATGTTCTCAATATGCCTTCTTTTAGTGAAGCCCGAATATTAGCGAACAGTTGTACGCTGAGCAATGTTATCAGCTGTGGTTGAACCAGTTGAGCCAACGTAATGGCCACGGACGCAGGCGAGCTTCCTGCTGGTTCAGCTGGGTAATACGTTCCTGAATGGTGCTAAGCAGAGATTCGCCGCTTTCACTCTGCCAGGTTATGCCGGTCAGCAGCGGCAGCGCTTCATCTACGCTCTCAATGGCCCAAAGATGGAATTGTCCGGCCTTAACCGCTTCCACTACATCCTGATTCAGACTGAGATGGCGCGCGTTACTGGCTGGGAAAATTACACCTTGCTTGCCGGTCAGTTCACGTGAATTACAGATGTGGAAGAAGCCTTCAATTTTTTCATTCAGGCCGCCGACGGGCTGCACGTTACCAAACTGATCGACTGAACCGGTTACCGCAATCTGCTGGTTAACCGGCTGATTAGCCAGCGCGCTGATTAACGCACACAGCTCGGCCAGCGAGGCGCTGTCGCCATCCACTTCGGAATAGGATTGTTCAAACACCAGTGACGCGGAGAAGGGCAGCTGTTGCTCCAGTTCCAGCTCGGCAATCAGGTAGGCTTGCATAATCATCATGCCTTTCGCATGAATGTTGCCACCCAATTCGGCTTTGCGCTCCACATCGGTGAACTCACCATCGCCGGGATGAACCACACAGGTAATGCGCGAAGGTTCGCCCCACGGACGCGGATGGCCAGGGAACTCAACCACCGAAAGGCCATTGATTTGCCCAACCACTTCGCCTTCGGTTTCAATCATGATCTGATTAAGCAGAATTTCATCGCGCATGCGATCGGCGAGGAAGCCTTCACGCCATTGGCGTGCTTCCAGCGCCTCTTTCAACGCTTCGCCATTGATGCTGTCGCCATGCAGCGCCGTTTCCTGCAGCTGGCGACGAAGCCAGCGCGGGCAAAGCGGCAAGGTGTCTTGATCGCCGGTCATGCGTGCCGCTTCGGTGATCAACAATGGCCAGAAATCCGCTTCAGGCTGCGCTAATCCGGCTTGTTCAGCTTGGGTAAGCGTCCATTGGCACCATGACGTCATGTCATCTTCGTCGAGAATCTGTAGGCTCTCTTCGAATTCGCTATACAGCGCCATCTCATGAACTTCGACGTCCATTTCCTGGAAGGCGGCCAGTGCATCACGGTCGCCACACAGTACCAGACGCAGTTGCAGCGGTAGCGGGGGAATGGCGACGGGCAGCGGTTGACGCTCATCCTGCGAATACCAATCAAAGCGACCTTGTTCAATGCACTTACGCAAACGCAGCCACAGCAGCGGCTGTGCCAGTAAGGTATTAACCGCAAGAATCAAAGTGCCGCCATTGGCGTGATGCAGTAAGCCCGGTTCAGGCTGCACACGGTCTTTATATTGACGTACGCAACCGAACAACTGTTCTGTTTCAATCCAGTCGGCGAAATGCACGCCGCCCTGGCTGGTGAAAGGGCGATTGATGTCGGTTGGCGCGAGCAGGCTGACGTTATCGCCCATCACATGATAGTCGCCACCGTAGAGAGCAATCTCATCCGGCTGGAAACGTTGCGCTGCATCGGCGATGCAGGCCAGGTAATCGCTGTTTTCCTGACTGCGCAACAGCAGCAGCGGAAAACCCAGGCTTTGATGATGCAAATGCGCCAGCGCATTCAGCAGACGCGGCTGAACCGCGGCAAGACTATCGCAATCTTCCAGTGAGACGTTCGAGAAAATGGATTGGTAGCGGTCGCTATCCGGCTGCAGGGCTTGCCACGTAATTTGAGTGCTGGTCAAAATATTCGCATTAGTCTGATTTAGGAAAAGCGCGATTATACAGGAATCAACCCGGTTAATCACGGCGGAGTTCCGCCCCGGATTGTGACGGCTGCAACATGTTTTTCCTTGCTGCATCCAGGAAAAAAGCTGTTATTCTTAGTTTGTTACGTGATCACGATGAGATTCCGATGAAATACCAGCAACTCGAAAATCTTGAAAGTGGATGGAAGTGGAAATACCTGGTGAAAAAGCATCGGGAGGGTGAACTGATCACCCGTCATCTTGAGCTTAGTGCGGCGCAAGCTGCGGTCAATACGTTGTTGTCGATGGAAAACAGCCCGGTTGAGGTTAACGAGTGGATCGCCCAGCACATTCATCCTGATTTGGAGAATCGTCTCAAGCAGACGATACGTGCGCGTCGTAAGCGTCACTTTAATGCTGAGCATCAACACACGCGTAAGAAATCGATCGATCTGGAATATCTGGTGTGGCAGCGTCTGGCGGGATTGGCGCAGCGTCGCAGTAATACGCTGTCAGAAACCATTGTCCAGTTGATTGAAGATGCCGAACGCAAAGAGAAGTACGCCAGCCAGATGTCTACGCTGAAGCAAGATCTGCAGGCGATCCTCGGAAATGGTGGCTCGGAAAAAGAGTAGAATTCTTTTCGTTCTCATTACATTCAGCCATAAAAAAACCCCGCCTTAGCGGGGTTTTTTACTGCGTGATAACTTAAGCCTGTGGCTGAGTTACAACGTCTTTGATACCTTTCACGTCGATTTCAACGCGACGGTCTGGCGCCAGGCAGTCGATCAGGGCATTACGGCCTTTCACGCTGTCACAGGTGTTGCCAGTAACTGGGTTAGATTTGCCCATACCGCGTGCAGAGATCTTGTTAGAAGGGATACCTTTAGATACCAGGTAATCAACTACAGACTGAGCGCGTTTCTCAGACAGTTTCTGGTTGTACTGCTCTGAACCGATGCGATCGGTGAAGCCCAGTACTACAACAGAACCGTCTTTCGGATCCATTGAGCTCAGCTGGCTGTACAGCTGATCCAGAGCCTGCTGACCTTCTGGCTTCAGAGTTGCCTTGTTGAAGGTGAACAAAACGTCAGATTTCAGAGTGAAACGCTTGGTTTCAACAACTGGCGCTGGAGCTGGAGCCGGAGCTACTACTGGCGCTGCATCTTCATCCTGACCGAAACGGTAAGAAACGCCGACGCTCAGCATGCTGTTGTCTGGACGAGCACCAACGGTACCTGCGTCACCGATGTTGTTAACCCACTGGTAGTCCAGGCGAGTTGCCCAGTTTTTGGTCAGTGCGTATTCAACACCAACAGCAGCCAGCGGAGAAACGCCGGTGTCGTGATCGCTGATGCGAACGCCGTTGTTGTTCTGAGTTGAATCAGCACGCCATACCATACCACCCAGACGGGTGTAGACATCGAAGTCTTCGGTAATTGGGTAGCTCAGTTTAGCAGCCAGCTGAACGCCTTGTGCTTTGAACGCGCCATTGATGTTGTCGCCTTTGTTAGGCATACGGCCCAACCAGTCGTAGCCCAGCTCGAAGCCCAGGTACGGATTAGCCTGATAACCCAGGAAAGCACCAGCACCGAGCTGAGATTCGTGAGTTGGACCGTTGTTGTTCTCATAACCGTTACCGTAGTAACCAGTATCGTGATACTGAGACCAGCCCAGTTTAGCACCGGTGTACCAGGTGTTATCTTTAGGTGCGGCCTGCGCTACGGTAGCGAAGCCAGCCAGTGCCACTGCAATTGCGATAGCTGTCTTTTTCATTTTTGCGCCTCGTTATCATCCAAATAGGCAATGAGCAAAAAGGTTGCTCTTTGTGTTAATCCTTCGCCGGGTCTAAACGCTCGCTTTTGACTCTACCGAAAAAACGGAGGTTATTGAGCACCCTGGCGAGCTAAAGTCTACAACGAGATTGGAAACTTACAAGTATGATGTGACGCCAGGCAGCAAAAAAACAGCGATTTATACACACATTTTAACAAATCATATGGCTAAATCTTCGGTATTAGAAAACAAAAAAGCGTCTAAGCCATTGTCATAGCTGGCGGGAAAAGAATCAGTAGCTTAGATGCAACTTTTGCAAAAAAAATGCTGAGAAAATTCCTGGATTTACTTAATGAAACAAATCTGAGGGAATTTTTGTCGCATTAGGTTGTCTGGAATGGGCATATTGACGTCCCTGCGGACGCAAAATCAGACCGAGCGCTTCACCTTCCGCCGCTGCTTGTTCTAATTCTAAACGCTCTTCATCGCTCAATTCGTACGGAATCCAGGCAAGAACGACGCTGTAATTACCTGTACGTAATGCCTTCACCATACTTTCAACGGTGTTAAAACGCTCAGATTCGGTGATATGCATACTCTTTTCTAACGGTAATCCCGACTGCTGCATCCAGCTACGATTGAGCTTATGAGCCGGAGTGAGCCACAGCTGCCAGCGCGATTGCTCGCTCAGCTGTTTTAGTACCGGCAGCAGCATAAGTTGCATCATTTCAGGTTGTTCGCTGGAGCGCAGTTCAGTGATTCCACCCAGCGAAGGTTGCGCTAAGCCAGGTGAAGCGAAACGATGTGAACGATCAGCAGGGCCAGAGAAATGAGTACGCATAATTTAATCACTCAGTAATGAACTGTATGAATGTACAGTAATAGCTTCCTGGATAAAGATCAACCTCAATTTCTGAAAACGCCTCGCAATTTCTGCACAAGATCCCGCACTCCTGCTTTTATTCATTGAACAGCTAAATCGTTTTTTTTATCTTCTAACCAGATGAATCTGCGAGCTTTTATAGGAAATTTCCCGCGCATGGAATCCATTGGAGGGGGCGTTATGAAGAGATATAACCCGGTAGTTGAGCAATCGAAAGCGCAGTTGGCGGCATTAGGTAAAATTGAATCACGCACGCAATTTGGGGGGTATGCGCTGACTATTGAGAAGGTGATTTTTGCTTATATCAATGAAGATGCGCTTTATCTCCGAGCCAGCGAGGCGCTTCACGTCTATAACGCACAGCGTTCACTGGAACCGCTGATTTACCGCAAGCGTGGTGTGTCGGTGACCTTAAGCTACTTCAAAGTAGATACACAGTTATGGCAAAACCCTGATCAATTATTGCAGTTATCAGCCAGCTCACTGCGCGCCGCTCAGGACGAAGCGGCTACCAGACTTGTCTCGCTGCGTTTGAAAGATCTGCCTAATTTAAGCCTGCGATTGGAGCTGATGCTGCATAAGGTGGGGATCAGTTCTGTGCGGCTGCTGTGTGAAACAGGATCGCGCCAAAGTTGGCTGAAACTGCGCGCGGTGAATAAGCACATTGGGTTAAAAACGCTGTTGGCGCTGGAAGGTGCAATAACAGGACATCATGAAGCGGCGTTACCCAGCGCCATCAGGCAAGAGCTTTACACCTGGTATCTAAAAATGCTCCGCCAGCATGCGGCGGCGGAGCATCAGCAGCCTTAATCGTTGACGAGGGTGCGGCGTAGACGGGCAATTTCGGGCAGCAGCGCGACCAACAATCCTAATTGCTGAATCACTAATGGTGCGCGTGTATCCGGGCTGTTTTTCATCTCGCTCATGCGCTGCATTAGCGCCTGCTGCATCTCTGTGGCTTGCGCATCCGTAACCCGTTCGATCTGCAGCACATCTTCTATGAAGCAGACTGCGTCATCCAGCAAGGTCAGCAAGGTGCTATCCGCCAGCTGTTCGCGGTGCGCTCCCAGCGCCGAGATATAGCTGAGGAAAGAGTGGTTCAGGCACAGTAGTCGAAACGCATTCTCACGCAGCGGTTGTTGTAGCTTGAGTTCACCACTGATGTTTGACACCACCGACGCCAGCTCAGCATCGGCGTTATGCGCATCGCGACGTGCCACGCGATAAGCTAGACGATTGTCCTTGCCTTGGTGGTATTGCTCCATAATCGCATCCAGATAGCGGCAGTTGGCATCCAGCGTGCGATCGGCAACGGCGGTGATTTTGCGAAAACGCCAGTCGGGCCAGACAAAGGCCACGGCCAGCCACGCCAGGCCGCAGCCAAGCAAGGTATCCACCACGCGCGGCAGCGCCACTTCAAAGCCTTCGCCGAGCAAATTGAAGCACAGCAGAACCAGCAAGGTGATAAACAACGTGGCTTGCGCATACTGAATCTGGCGGAAAGCGAAGAACAGTACGCCGCTCAGTACAATCAGCACCAGCTGACCTTCAATCGAGGGCACCAACCACAACACCGGCAAACCGATGGCGATGCCGGCTAAGGTGCCGCCAATACGCAAGGCGAGGCGGCGTCGGGTGGCGTTGTAGTTGGGCTGGCAGACGAACAGGCTGGTCAGCAAGATCCAGTAACCGCGGTCGACGCCGGTGATTTGAATGAAGGCGTAGCCAACACACAACACCAGCGACATACGCATCGCATGGCGAAAGAGGGCCGATTGTGGGCTGAGATGGCGACTCAGGCGCAAGCGGATATCCGCCCAGCCGCTGAGCCCTTCCCGTGACAGATGGTGATCGCTATGCGGGGACGGTTCGGCCAGCATCTGCTCTGACTCAATCGACGCCAACTGCGCATCAATGGCACGCAGATTACGCAGCAGCCAAAACAGTGCGTGAATGTGCGGATCCTGCGGCTCATTCTGCTGAAGGCGTTGCAGCGCGGTTTCCAGCCGTTCGAAGGTGCGTTCAAAATGGCTGTCGTGATGCCACGGCTGACGCAGCAAAATGGTTTCCGCCAGTTGCCGACACGCGCGCGCTTGCATGTTCATCAGGCGCTGGAAACGGAACAACACTTCGTTGTAACGCCAGTTATCACGCAGCAAATGATATTGCAGATGCGAGGAACTGGCGCGCTCATGAATATCCTGCGCGACAAAATAGTAGTGCAGGCTGCGACGCGTGCTGCGTGAACCGCGGTCGCCACGCAAACGACTTTGAATGGTGCTTTTAGTGAGATTTAGCTGGGCCACCAACTGGCTGTTGACCATCGCCGTGGCAACCAGCGTGGCGTCATCCTGATCGCCGCCATCGGGATCAAACAGGTTTGCTTTGGCTTCAAGATAGCGCGCCAGCTGAGAAAAACTGCCTGCCAGCTGTTCCTGTACCGGGCGCACCGGGAACATCAAATGACCGATAAAGGTCAGCAAGTTGTACCAAAGGGCGCCGATCAACAGCAGCGCTGGCTGCATCCACCACTGCGGGAACAAGCCGATGCCCAGCATGGTGTAAACCGCAATCAGCAGTGCACCGAAGGCGATGGTGGCATAACGCTGTCCCAGCGCACCGAGCAAAATAAAGCCCCAGCTGGAAAGCGCCAGGCCCAAACCGAATCCCCACGGATGGGGGAACAACAGTTCAACCGACACCGACGCGATACAGAAACACACCAGCGTGATCAACAGGTTGCGTACGCGCCCAATCCAGCGATCGTCGAGATCCGCCAGCGCCGCAGCGACCACGCCAAGCGTCAGCGGAATGGTCCACTCGATTTGGTGCAGCCACCACGGCACCGCCGCGCATCCGGTCAAAGCAAAGAAGATGCGCAGCAAATAGCGCAGGCTGCTGTTAAATAGATAGCGTCGCCAGCCTGGCAAGGCGTCATGAATCATTGAACGGCCTCAGTAGCGGCGACGCGCATTGGCTTCACGCGCGGCCTGCGCTTCTTCAACGGAGACCACGCGACGGCCGACTGGCCACAGCGCAATCGCGGCAATTTTGAAGTTGGCGATGCCAACAGGAATGCCGATGATGGTCAGACACTGCACAATACCGGCCGAGATATGCGCCAGACACAGCCACCAGCCGAACAGTATCAGCCAGAAGATGTTGAGGAAGGTGCCGCCGGTGTTCATCACATGGCTTTTACTGTCGGGGCGCAGCACATCGACATGCACCGCTTCGTTGCCAAAGGGCAGCAGAGACAGTTTGGTGATTTCCCAGCAGGAGCGCGTTAACGGCAGCGTAAAAATCAGCACGATGCTCATCAGCGTGGCAAACAGCCAGCTGAGGGTGGTGAAAAATCCGCCGAGAATGAAATTAAGAATGTTAAGTACGGTACGCATAAACGTGTTTTTCCTTTTGCAATCCGCAATATGTGGCGCCAAGTTTAGCTCTTTTTAAGGCTGGAGCGCCAAGAGTCTGACAGGTAAACTGCGCGATATCGAATTCCACATGACGGTGCGGACATGGAACTGAAAGCAACATCAATGGGTAAACGTCTGGCACAGCATCCCTATAATCGGGTGCGCTTGCTGGCCGCCGGCGTGGAAGTCAGTGGCGATCGCCATGAATATCTGATCCCGTTTAACCAGTTGCTCAACATTGCCTGTAAACGCGGCATGGTATGGGGCGAACTGGAGTTTCTGCTGCCAGACGAGAAAGTGGTGCGCCTGCATGGCACCGAATGGCAGGAAACGCAGCGCTTTTTCCACTATTTGCAGCACGCCTGGCAGCAGTGGAGCCAGGAGATGAGCGAGGTGAGCGCCGAGGTGCTGGTCGCGCTGGAGCAGGAAATCCTCGCCTTCACCCAGCAGGATCGCTGGTTGAAACGCAGTGAGCTGAGTGCGGTAAAAGAGAGCATTACACGCCAGTTTTCTGCCTTGCCGTTACCTCTCGCGCGTATTGCCGAGTTTGACAACTGTCGTGAGCGCTGGGAATTCTGCCAGCAATGGCTGGAGCAGGGCGAAGCGGCCATCCGCCAACGTAATCGCCAATGGACCAGCAAGATCCTCAGCGATTATCACGAATTCTTTTCCACGGTTGAAACCACGCCGCTCAATCCATCGCAATGCGAAGCCGTAGTGAATGGCGAAGATGCGCTGCTGGTGCTGGCGGGTGCGGGTAGCGGCAAAACCTCGGTGCTGGTGGCGCGCGCGGGTTGGTTGCTGAAACGCAAGCTGGCGCAGCCGGATCAAATTCTGCTGCTGGCGTTTGGTCGTCAGGCGGCAGAAGAGATGAATGACCGCATTCAAACGCGCCTTGGTGAGAGCGCGATTCAGGCGCGTACCTTCCATGCGCTGGCGCTGCATATCATCCGCGAAGGCAGTAACAAACAGCCGGTGATCAGCAAACTGGAAAGCGATAGCAAGGCGCGGCGGCAGTTGCTGATTGAGACCTGGCGTGAGCAGTGCAACAGCAAGAAAGCGCAGGCCAGCGGCTGGCGTCAATGGTTGCAGGATGAGCTGGCGTGGGAGATTCCCGAAGGTCCGTTTTGGCAGGATGACAAACTGGCGCAGCGTATTGCATCGCGCATGGAGCGCTGGCTGGGTTTGATGCGCATGCACGGCGGCGCGCAGGCGGCAATGATCGCAGATGTTGCAGAAGCGCAGCGCGATAATTTCAGCAAGCGCGTCAAACTGATGGCACCACTGTTGAAAGCATGGAAAAGCGCGCTGAAAGAGGAGGGCGCGGTCGATTTCTCCGGGCTGATTCATCAGGCGATTGCCATTCTGGAGAAAGGGCGCTTTATCAGCCCGTGGAAGCATATTCTGGTCGATGAATTTCAGGACATCTCACCGCAGCGAGCCGCACTGCTGACGGCGCTGCGTCAGCAAAACAAGCGAACCAGCCTGTACGCGGTGGGCGATGACTGGCAGGCAATCTATCGCTTCAGCGGTGCCGAAATGAGTTTGACCACCGCTTTCCATCACTATTTCGGCGATGGCGATCGCTGCGTGCTGGATACCACCTATCGTTTTAACGATCGCATCGGTGAGATTGCCAATCGCTTTGTGCAGCAAAACCCGCATCA
Source organism: Pantoea sp. B9002 (assembly GCF_013385945.1). Taxonomy (NCBI): domain Bacteria; kingdom Pseudomonadati; phylum Pseudomonadota; class Gammaproteobacteria; order Enterobacterales; family Erwiniaceae; genus Pantoea; species Pantoea sp. B9002. Next base: position 62,155 of record NZ_JACAPA010000009.1, on the reverse strand, counting down.
GCTGCGCAAGCCCTTGAACAGCTTGAGTAAAGGCAATAAAAAATCGGTGACTTTGCTGCCGCAGGATCAACTGGAAGCGTTGTTCGATAAACTAAGCGGTTATGCCAAACCCGATGAGCGCGTGCTGCTGCTGGCGCGTTACCACCATTTGCGGCCAGCAATCCTAGATAAAGCCAAAACGCGCTGGCCAAAGTTAAAGCTGGATTTCATGACGATTCATGCCAGCAAAGGGCAACAGGCGGATTTCGTGATTGTGTTGGGGCTGCATCAGGGACGCGACGGTTTCCCGGCAGAAGCGCGGGAATCCATAATGGAAGAGGGTTTGCTGCCGCAGCCGGAAGATTTCCCGGATGCGGAGGAGCGACGGCTGGCGTATGTGGCGATGACGCGTGCGCGCCAGCAGGTGTGGCTGATGTTCGATAAAGATCGGCCTTCGGTATTTGTCGAACACCTGCGCGAATTGGGTGTGCCGCAAAGCCGTAAGGCCTGATGATTAAGGTTTCAGGCGATCGGCGAGATAACGCTGATAGTCTGGAATCTGAATCTCAATCTGCTGGGCAAACTTCGGTGACTGGATAATAAAATCTGCGGTGGTGCGGTTATTAGCCACCGGGATATTCCACACCGTGGCGAGGCGCAGCAGCGCTTTAACATCCGGATCGTGTGGCACCGCATTCAGCGGATCCCAGAAGAAAATCAGCACATCAATTTTGCCTTCCGAAATCAACGCGCCCACTTGCTGATCGCCGCCCATCGGGCCGCTCAGCATGGCGTTAACATCCAATCCGGTATGACGATTAATGAGATTGCCGGTGGTGCCGGTAGCGTACAGCACATGTTGTTGCAGCGTGCTTTGGTTGATTTGCACCCACTCCAGCAGCGAGGCTTTACAGTGGTCGTGTGCAACGAGGGCGATATGTTTCTGAACCTGAAGGGTACGAACGGTCTGCTCCATAGGGCTTCCTGTTTCTTCTCATGCATTATGTGTTAATGCAGGAGTTTACCCCTGGCGTTTCATCACTATCAACTTGTGCGTAAGGTTTTCATCCAGCTAATAAAACGCAGACGTGTGGCGGCATCAAAACGCTTGAACCAGCCTTGCAAAGAGGGGAGATCGCTAACGCCCTGCCAGGCATAATCCAGATTCAACTGCGCCTCGCTGGCGCTCAGCGAATGTAAGGCAAAACGTGGAACCGAAGCGGCGTGGGCATCACGATTATAATTCACCATCGCCTTTTCGAAATCGTTATCACCTGGCTTTGGCAAATGGTCGCGCAGACTGGTGATTTCGATGCCGCGCTCATCAATCAGTTGAAAGTTGAGGGTTTTGTCAAAGGTGGTACGTTCGCGACGATTAGTGAGCGCGGGCAAGCGAATCGCCACCGAATGAGCATTGGCGCTAAAAGTGACAATCATCGGCACCGATTGAAAGTGCGCGGCGTCAGCGCCCGGTTTTTCCACACGAAACAGAAACTGATGCTGCCCACGATCCAACTCAAGGCTGCCAGCGCCTTTCAGCAGTGAGCCAGAGATTTTACGCCCGTCCAGCACCAGCAGTTCGATCTCGGGATCGAGCTTGAGAGTGATGGCCTGGCATGAGGCTGATACGAGCAACAGCAGTAAACCCGTAGCAGTTAAAGACAGCTTCATTTCAACTCCCGGCAGAAGGGGGTAAATCGATTATGTGTAGCAAAGTATTACATTATGGCAGTAAATTTACATTTTTACATATTTATTCGTGCTGCTGCGCAAAGTTCTGGTGCCCGGCAGTTGCAGCCTACTGCGCAATGCCATCTACACTTAAGCGAATGAACCAGGAGAAAAAAGATGAATGATCAAACGATTCGCGATGTGCTGACTAAAACCAAACGTATCGCGTTAGTGGGCGCCAGCGATCGTCCCGATCGCCCGAGCTATGGCGTGATGAAATACTTGCTCGATCAGGGATACGAGGTGATTCCGGTGAGTCCTAAACTGGCGGGACAGCAACTTCTCGGCCAAACCGCCTATGCCACGCTGGCGGATGTACCCGGAAAAGTGGATATGGTGGATGTGTTTCGCAATGCCGAAGCGGCGTGGGGCGTAGCGCAGGAAGCGATCGCCATTGGTGCGGATACGTTGTGGTTACAGCTGGGCGTGATTAATGAGCAGGCAGCGGTGCTGGCGCAAGATGCGGGTATGACCGTGATAATGGATCGTTGTCCTAAGATAGAAATTCCGCGGCTGGGTATTACGCACTAAAACAGAAACGGCGACCTGAGTCGCCGTTTGATTAATGTCTCAGGCTGGGTGCCTGCAGCTGTTGCCGGATTGACGCGGCCAGCTCATCCATTGAAGGTTGTTCGGGATGTTCGAAGGAGGTTTCCCCCGCCAGCTGAACTTCAGCGACATAGGTATGCACCTGATCGCCTTCTTCATCTTCCATCACCACATGATACCAGGGCGCGGCGCGCAGCGTTTCGCTGGCAGCGACATCATCAACTTCTGGCTCATCAAGCGAAAACTCCGGATCGACATCCACGATAACGCCGAGCACCCCGGAGAGACGATGTCGGACCTGCTGTCCAATTCCAAATTTAGTCGTAATCATTGTGACCTCCCAAAAGACTGCCCTGTATCCAATATGGAGGCAGGGACAGCGTTTTCAAGTCACAGCACGCGGCAGGCAAAACCTTTCAGATAAAGCCCTTCAGGATAGCTGGCGATCACTGGATGGTCGGCTGCCTGACGGAACTGCTCTATAAATTGTACATCACGACCGGCATCCACGGCGGCATCAGCGATGATTTTCTGGAACAAATCGGTCGGCATCAGGCCAGAACAGGAGAAGGTCAGCAACACGCCGCCCGGATTCAACAGCTGAATGGCAAGCATATTGATATCTTTATAGCCGCGACACGCGCCCATCAACTGGTTCTTGTTCTCAACGAATTTCGGCGGATCCATGACGATCAGGTCGAACTTTTCGCCGCTGTCGCGATAACGACGCAGCAGTTTGAACACATCATCACGCACGAACTGGGCGCGCGACACATCCAGACCATTGAGTTCAACGTTCTGTTTCGCCACGTCGAGTGCGTCCTGCGAAGTATCAACGCTGATCACTTCACGGCAGCCGCCCATCAAGGCAGAAACCGCAAAACCACCGGTGTAAGAGAAGCAGTTCAGCACGCGTGCATTATCTGAGTAGCCACGCGTGGCAAAACGGCTGTCACGCTGATCAAGGTAATAACCGGTTTTATGACCGCCCTGAATATCCACCAGCAGCTTCATGCCGTGTTCAGTAATCGGCAGCAACGGTGGCGGCAGCTCACCCGAAACCGGGCCTTGCGCCAGCTCCAGTCCCTCTTTTTTACGCACCGACACGTCTGAGCGATCGTAAATAGCGCAATCTGGGAAGCACTGCTGCAGGGCTGAGACGATGGCCGGACGCTGATACTCGGCACCGGCAGACAACAGCTGCATCACCAGGAAGTTGCCGAAGCGATCGATGGTCACGCCCGGCATGCCATCGGACTCGCCGGCAATCAGGCGATAGCTGTCCAGCCCATCACGTTTTGCCAGCCAGTCACGCCACAGCTGCGCTTGCTCAAAACGGCGCACGAAGAAGGTGATGTCGATTGACTCATCCTGTTGCCAGCTCCAGACGCGTGCGCGAATTTGTGATTGCGGAGAATACGCGGCGCGAGCCAGCCATTTGCCATTGCTGTCACAGACATCAATGGTTTCACCAGACTGGGCTTTACCTTCCATACGTGCAACGGCACCAGAGAACACCCACGGATGGCGGCGGAGCAGGGATTTTTCACGTCCCTTTGCGAGAATCAATCGAACGGTCATAGTTTGCTATGCTTACCTGAAAAAATGAGGCGCCATTTTCCGGCGGATGGCGGCAAATTGCAACGCAAGGTGATGGGAGAACGCAATGGCAACCACATGCTGCAAAATTTGGGTGCATGGCATCGTGCAGGGCGTGGGGTTTCGCTACCACACGCAAGCGCAGGCCAGAGAGTTGAATCTTAACGGTTATGCGCACAATCTGGCGGACGGCAGCGTTGAAGTGCTGGCGTCCGGTGAAGCGCAACAGGTCGATGCATTGATCAGCTGGTTAAAAGCGGGTGGGCCGCGTAGCGCGCGGGTGGATAAAGTGCTGGTCGAACCGCATCAGCCCACGCAAATGCCGACCCGATTCACTACCGGCTGATTACAAGCATTTCGCCGGTTTTGGCAATCCGGCAATCTTGGTCGCTTGCTTCGCCGGGCCTTCCGGGAACAGACGGAACAGATAGCGGCTATTGCCTTTCTCCTCGCCATACTTTTGGGCCATGGCTTTCACCAGCATGCGCACCGCCGGCGACGTATTAAATTCCTGATAAAAGTTGCGCACAAAGTGCACCACTTCCCAGTGCGCGTCACTCATCACGATCGCTTCTTGCTCTGCGATGGCGGCGGCCAGCGGCTCGCTCCAGTCCGCGCTATTTTTCAGATAGCCTTCCGCATCGGTGGCAATCTCTTTACCAGCAAAATTCACAGTCATTCCTCATCGCGTTAATCAACACATTGTAAATTCGCCCGGCCGTAAAAAGCAAAAACCCCGCCGAAGCGGGGTTTAATCACTATTGCAGCAGCTTAATCGCGGTTAGCGAAGCCCAGCAGGCTCAACAGGCTAACAAAGATGTTATACAGCGAAACATACAGGCTCACGGTGGCGCGAATGTAGTTGGTTTCGCCGCCGTGAATGATGTTGCTGGTTTCCCACAGAATGGCACCGGCAGAGAACAGAATGAACAGGGCGCTAATCGCCAGATGCAGCGCAGGCAGTTGCAGGAAGATGTTAGCCACCACCGCTACCAGCAGCACCACAAAGCCGGCCATCATCATGCCACTCAGGAATGACATATCGCGGCGCGTGGTCAATACATAGGCCGAGCAACCGAAGAACACCAGCGCGGTGCCGCCCAGCGCCATGGCGATCACATCACCCATGCCCGCAGTGAGGAACGAACTCAGGATTGGGCCAAGGCAATAACCGAGGAAGCCGGTGAAAGCGAAGGCCGCCAGAATCCCTGCCGGACTGTTAGCCAGTTTATGCGTCAGGAACATCAAACCATAAAAGCCCACCAGCATCAGAATCAGGCCCGGTGAAGGCAACGCAAACACGGTGCTGAGTGTGGCGGTGACCGCCGAGAAGGCCAGCGTAAAGCCAAGTAACAGATAAGTATTGCGCAGCACCTTGTGGGTGCTGACTAACGATTGCTGCGACGAGCTAAAAATTCTTTCCATCACGCGCTCCTTAAAGAGAGAAACACCAAATATGGCACGAGGATACGCAGCGCTTGAAAGACAGAAAAGGCGTTTTACCCATCTTTACGCGATAAATTGCTGTTTCACTGAGCAGAATGGCGAAATTGACGCCGAAAAAATAGAATTTGGCTGTTTTTCAGCCGAACGAATCATTGCAGGCTTTACATCGTTATGGGGGATGTTTATAGTGCGCCTCATTGCGGAGGGGTGGCCGAGTGGCTTAAGGCAACGGTCTTGAAAACCGTCGATGGGAAACCATCCGAGAGTTCGAATCTCTCCTCCTCCGCCATTCACTCTTGCAGAGTGACGCAACAAAAAAATCCCCGGAGGGATGGCCGAGTGGCTTAAGGCAACGGTCTTGAAAACCGTCGATGGGAAACCATCCCAGAGTTCGAATCTCTGTTCCTCCGCCATATTAAAGAAGCCCGCAGAAATGCGGGCTTTTTGCTTTTCTGCGTTCACAGATTCCGAAAAACATCGCGTTGCTTTTCAATCTGCTGCCGTTCCCCAACGCCACGCGCGTTTACTGCTATATTCCATGCACGGTTTTTTGCAAACATCTGGCGATTTTCCGATGCAAGCTGAGTTACACTGTGCGGTAATTCGCTCTTTGGCGGGCTAATCGTTTGAAAGCCAGAGTGTTTCACTGATGAATTATGGAATAGGCACAATGATCAAGAAACTGAGTCTTTGCGCGTTGTCAGTCATCGCTGCGCTCCCGATGGGCATGTCCGCCTATGCTGCGGATGGAGATATGCAACTCCAGCAGGTGCTGATGTTAAGCCGTCACAATCTGCGTGCGCCGCTCGCCAATAACGGCAGCGTACTGGAACAATCCACCAAGAAGAGCTGGCCGCAGTGGGATGTCGCGGGTGGTGAGCTCACCACCAAAGGTGGCGTGCTGGAAGTCTACATGGGGAATTACACCCGTCAGTGGCTGGCACAGCAGGGCTTAGTCCAGAACGGTACTTGCCCGGACAGCAGCAACATCTTTGTCTACGCCAACAGCCTGCAGCGCACTGTTGCTACCGCGCAGTACTTTATCACTGGCGCCTTCCCAGGCTGTGATATCGCGGTAACGCATCAGGATGCGATGGGCAGCATGGATCCTATCTTCAATCCGGTCGTCACCGACGGCAGCGATGAATTCAACAAGAAAGCGTTGGCTGCTATGACCGCCGCCAATGAAAAGCTGGCACTGAAGCCTGCCTTCCAGCACCTGGAAAAAATCGTCGATTACAAATCTGCCCCGGCTTGTAACGGCAAAAAGCAGTGTGATTTGAGCAGTGGCGACAACACCTTCAGCGCGGATAACGGTAAAGAGCCGAACGTAAGCGGCCCGCTGAAAATCGGCAACTCGCTGGTGGATGCGTTCACGCTGCAATATTACGAAGGTTTCCCGGCCGATCAGGTTGCCTGGGGCCAGATCAAAACGCCGGAGCAGTGGAAAGAGCTGGCGTCGATCAAAAACGGTTATCAGGATGCGCTGTTCGCCTCTCCTGAAGTGGCGCGCGAAGTGGCGGCACCGCTGGTGGATTACATCCGCAGCCAGTTAGTCGATCAGGACAAGGCCAACGCGCCAAAAGTGACGCTGATGGTTGGTCATGATTCCAACATCGCCTCCTTACTCAGCGCGCTTCAGGTTAAGCCTTATGAACTGCCGGGCAACGATGAGAAAACGCCGATTGGCGGTCAGGTGGTATTCGAACGCTGGCACGATGTGAAGAACAACAAAGATCTGCTGAAAATTGAGTACGTCTATCAAACGGCCGATCAGCTGCGCGATGCCGATGTGCTGAGCCTGAAAAATCCGCCGAAGCGCGTCACGCTGCAACTGGCGGGCTGTGAAACGGATGCCAACGGCTATTGCAGCTGGGATCAATTCACCGGCGCATTGAATGGCGCTCTGCAAGGTACGCCACTGCAGCCTGCAGCTGCACCGGCTGCGGCAGAACAGCCAGCACCAGCGGCCGCAGCACCAGCTGCAGATGACGCTAAGCAGAAAGCCGATCAGGCTGCTGCGGATAAAGCAGCGGCAGACAAAGCAGCAGCGGATAAAGCCGCAGCACAGAAGGCTGCAGACGCGAAAGCGGCGGAAGAGAAAGTGAAGGCGGATAAGGCGGCCGCGCAGAAAGCGGCAGACGAGAAAGCCAAAGCGGAGAAAGCCACTGCCCAAAAAGCAGCGGATGACAAAGCCAAGGCCGATGCGGCAGCGGCGCAGAAAGCACAAGCCGATGCAACGCCAGCCAAGCCAGAAGAGCCGGCCAAACCAGCGACCAATAACTGAGTTTGCTGCTAAAAGAAAACCCCGCCGCGGCGGGGTTTTTTTATGCCTGTGAACTTAACCGGCGACGACCACCAATTTCTGGTTGGCGAACTCTTTGATACCCAAATCCGACAGCTCACGTCCGTAACCGGAACGTTTTACGCCACCAAACGGCAGCTCTGCTGAGGTATCGCTCTGCGAATTGATAAACACCATGCCGGTTTCAATCTGCGACGCCATCTTACGGCCGCGCGCAATGTCTTTGGTCCAGACCGAACCGCCCAGGCCGTAATTTGAATCATTCGCCAGCGCCACAGCGGCACGATCGTCCGCCACCACATACACCTGCGCCACCGGGCCAAAGAACTCCTGATAGTAAGCCGGATTGTCTGGCGTCAGACCGGTGAGCACCGTTGGCTGGTAATAGCAGCCGACGCCATCAATGGCGCGTCCACCAAACTCCACGCGCGCGCCATTTTTTACCGCTTCATCAACCTGCTTCACTAAACGATCGCGCGCATCTTTTGAAGAGAGCGGGCCGAGCGTGGTTTTCTCATCGAGCGGATCGCCCGGCGTGGCAGATTGCAGAGCCGCGCTGAATTTGGCCATAAACGTATCGGCAATTTTCTCATGCAGAATAAAGCGCTTGGCGGCGGTGCACACCTGGCCGCAGTTGCTGAGGCGAGCTTGCGCACCCTGACGAACCGCTTCATCGATATCGGCATCGTCCAGCACCACAAACACATCGTTACCGCCCAGCTCCAGCGTCGATTTCTTCAGATGTTTACCGGCCTGTTCCGCCACGGCGCTACCAGCGCGTTCGGAACCGGTCAGCGCCACGCCTTGCACGCGCGGATCGGCAATCAGATCCGCGACCTGATCGGTGGAGATAAACAAGTTGGTCCATGCGCCTTTTGGCGCACCGGCTTCTTCTACCAGCTTTTCAAACACATCGGCGCAGTGCGGCACGATATTGGCGTGTTTCGCCAGGACCGGATTGCCGAGCGCCAGGTTGGGCGCCAGCACGCGCATCAGCTGATAGTAAGGAAAGTTCCACGGTTCAACCGCGACGATCACGCCAATCGGATGGTACTCAAGCCAGGCATCGCCCACATCGCTGGCGTAGGGTTGTGGCTGTAAAAATGTCGCGGCATGTTCAGCGTAGTAGCGGGCGATCTGCGAACAGATTTTCACTTCACCGCGGCTTTGCCCAATCAGTTTGCCCATCTCTTTACTGGCGATGGTCGCCAGCTCTTCGGCACGTTGGTCAATCAAGTCGGCTAAACGGTGCAGCACCTGCAGACGCGGCTGAATATCGCCTTTACTCCACGCGGAATGATAAAGCGCATCTGCGGTTTTCAGCGCCTGCTGTGCATAGGCATCATCGTGCTCGTTCCACGCTTTTAACAGTTGGTTATTGGCTGGATTGATACTTTGATAGGCTGACATACAAGGCTCCTTGGTGATGTAAAGGTAACAAAGGCGGGACAATGCCCGCCTGCAATTCAAACGTTTTTGCGCTCGACCGTTTTATCGTCCCAGGTCAGAACATCCTGGTCGGTTTTTTTGAAGGCGCGAATCAGCACTTCATCGCTGCCTTGCTGGCTCCAGATCTGCTCGGCTAAACGTTCGTCGTAGTTGGCTACCTCAAAAATGGCTTCAGCGATTTCGCGTGAAGTGTGGCGCAGTGATGCCCATTCGCCTACGTGATGCTCTTTAGACTGTTCTGTTGTCATGAAGGTCTCCTGTTGTGGATTTTATCCCTGCAGCTTTACCGCCAGTCCGGCGACGTGTTGGCCCTGATAACGGGCAATATCCAGTTCTTCCGCCGAAGGTTGACGTGATCCATCTCCGCCCGCCAGCGTGGTGGCGCCGTAAGGCGTTCCGCCGCGGACGTGGGAGATGTCGAAAAGTTCTTTAGTGCCATAACCGATGGGAACAATCACCATGCCGTGGTGGGCGAGGGTGGTCCAGACGGAAGTGATGGTTTGCTCCTGGCCGCCGCCGGTGCCGGTGGAGGCAAAGACGCTGGCGATTTTGCCGTACAGCGCCCCCGAAGCCCACAGGCCGCCGGTGCGATCCCAGAAGTTACGCATCTGGCCCGCCATATTGCCGAAGCGCGTCGGCGTGCCAACGATGATGGCATCGTACTGCGGCAAATCTTCCGGTTTCGCTTCAGGCGCGGCCTGATTCACTTTGCCGCCAACCTGGGCGAAACGCTCTGCATCCATGCTTTCCGGCACGCGTAAAATCGTGACTTCCGCGCCGCTCACACTCTTTGCACCGTCGGCCACGGCTTGCGCCATGGTTTCAATGTGTCCGTACATCGAATAATAGAGCACCAAAATCTTTGCCTTACCGCGTTGTTCATCTTGCATCTCAATGTCCCTTCAGCAAACGAATCTAAAGGAAAGCGTAGCACATGGAATTGTTCCCATAATTCGCCATAAAATTCGGGTTTCATAGAGTTCTAAATCCAAAAAACAAAGCGCATTGGCGAAGGCTCAATGCGCTTTGTTTATTAGCTAATGAACTTAGAGACTTTGCAGATACTGCTCTTCCAGTGAATCTGAAGGCTGCATCGCCACCATGGCATAAGCAGTAGGTAATGCCTCATACAGGCTATCTTGGGACATCGCGGCCAGATCTAACGTCAGCGGAGTGATATCCAGCGTTACTGGCATGTCTGGTGCAAGCAACATATCGCCTTCATCAATCAGTAGATCACTAAACGACAGGCTAGACAGAGTCGTCTCATCTTGCAGCATTGCATTGCCTTCCTCTAACGAGAACATCGAACCGTACGCCTGTTTCGTAAAAGTGAAGTTTTCGCTGTACTCATTGCCGACTTTGATTCTTAGAGTATTTTCGCCATTAGGGAAACCGGCGTTAATATCCCAGCGACCGTTGAAGTCGGTCTGCACTCGACCATAGAACGAACCATTCAGATACAGCTCGACAGTGGTATTGCGCAGAGCGGTACCGCTAACAATGAAGCTGTCTGCTGATGTGGTGTCGCCATCGCTAACCATTCCCTGCGTACTGTACAAACGATCAATGCTCAGATCTGTTGAGGTCACGCCATCCACGTTGACAACGAAGCCTTCACTTGCCTGTGAACCATCGGCATTGGTGATATGCAGAATGTTTTCGCCATCATTTAATACCGGTGAATACGACCAGTTGCCTGCGGCATTCGCGACAGCTTCACCTACAACTTCATCATTCGCATAAATCACGACGACGGAATGAGGCTGCGATGTTCCCGAGAGGATTAGCTTTCGGTTCGCGGTCATGTCACCGCTTTCCAGGAAGTCACCCGCATTGACTGCGTCAAACACATTCAGTGGCAATGCAATGACAGGTTCTGGTGTTGGCTCTGGTGTCGGTCCCGGCGTTGGCTCAGGAGTTGGAACCGGTTCTGGTTCAACAGGTGCAACCGGCACGCCTTCGGGCTGAACGGTAATCAAATAAGGCTCACTACGTTCACCGCCCGACGCGATTTGCAGTTGATGTGTTCCGTTGCTAAGTGTGGCTTTATAGCTCCACTTACCTTCGCTGTCAGTACGGATGTAAGCGACCTCATTGCCGTTTACCAGCAGGCGCACCAATGCATTCGGCTTATCACCGGTGCCGCTTAGCAGGACGGTATTACCGTTAGTGGTGCCACCTTCAGGAACGGCGTCGTTATCGCTGCTTTGATTGATGATACCGGTAATCGCCGCTACCGGTGCCGGTGTTGGCTCTGGAGTCGGCTCTGGAGTTGGTTCAGGGATAGGCTCAGGGGTTGGAGCCGGTTCTGGTTCAACAGGTGCAACCGGTGCACCCTCGGGCTGAACGGTAATCATATAAGGGTCGCTACGCTCACTCCCTGACGCGATCTGCAGTTGATGTGTTCCGTTGCTAAGTGTGGCTTTATAGCTCCACTTACCTTCGCTGTCAGTACGGATGTAAGCGACTTCATTGCCGTTTACCAGCAGGCGCACCAACGCATTCGGCTTATCACCGGTGCCGCTTAGCAGGACGGTATTACCGTTAGTGGTGCCACCTTCAGGAACAGCGTTGTTATCGCTGCTTTGATTGATGATACCGGTAATCGCTGATACCGGAACCGGAGTTGGTTCTGGCGTTGGTTCAGGAGTTGGTTCAGGAGTTGGCTCAGGTTCCGGAGCGGGTGGCATAACCGGCGCGGTAACCGGCTGGACATCAATGTTAATCACTTCGCTCCACTCACCGCGAGAAACGATCTGCAAGTTGGTGCTGCCGGTTTGCAGAATCGGCTCATAACGCCAGTTTCCTTCGCTATCGGCGATCACGCGGGCGATTTCCTGACCGTTAGAAAACACCTGAACGGTGGCGTACGGTGCTGGCGCGGTACCTGTGATGATGACGAAATTACCGTCGGTGGTGCCGCCTGCAGGAACATCGTTTTGTTCACCGCGCACATTTTTTACGCTGCCGATGGTTGCTGCTTTCGGTGCTGGTGGTGTAATAGGATCGGGAGTAGGAAGCGGATTTACAGGCTGAACGGGCTGAGATTCAATCACCACTGGGAAGGTGTCGCTCATCTGGCCTTGAGACATCACACTTAAAGAGTGCCCACCATAGTTCAGTGGCTGAGTTGGGGTAAATGACCAGCTGCCGGTATTATCGGACTGCGCAACACCGATAAAGCGACCATGAGAATAGATAAAAACCATACTATTGGCGGGTGCGGTGCCTTCTAACGTGGGTGTGGTATCGCTGGTACGGCCGAGGAAAGGAATTGTTTGGTCTGTATCGTTGGAATTATCAATGACTGAGGTGATTTGAGGTTTTGACCGAAATATTGTCGACATAAATTTAAGTCCTTATAAACGTATTAAATATGTTTTCCCTGGTGTTTCAAGTACAACAACACTGTTTAGTTAGTAAGTGTCCTGCTTAGTGTAAGGAATCAAAGGATAGAGCAAATTGGGAGAGGTCTTGCATTTAGGTAAAGATTCGTGAGCAAGACGTTACTGACTATCATATGGAATATTTTTAATGGTTTTTATATTTAAGGCTGAAGAGTTATAATTGTGTCAGTGCTCGTAATTTCAAAGTTTGAGTTTATCCTCGGCATGTTTATTCATCGCTTTTATTAATTTTCTCACCACACTCCAGCTTGCAGTGAAACCAAAGAAAGACATTTCCTTTTATTCAGAAAGTGCTTGTTTTTCTGTTTATTACAGTTAGTTAGTCCGCGACGCATCTTGTATTTCTTTACGTGAAAAAACGAAACACAATGTCGATAAGGCTCAAAGTTGACCTTAAGGCCGTTGTAAGTTTTTAACTTAAAAAGGATATTGTCATGACGACTAAATTTACTCCACTCAGCACCTCTGGGCGTACCCCGCCAGAAATTACTCGTGTAACTGATGCCACGGGTTCGATTATTAATGATGGTTCTACCAGTTAGGGGAATTTATTAACGCTCTCGGGTATCGGAGAGCCGTTAACCGCGTTGATGATCTTCGTTGACGGCGTGCGAGTTCAGATTGGTACCACGCGTGCCGATGGCAGTTGGAACGTGATGATTAATATCAACGGTGACTTTGGCGACCACCTAATTGAAGTGAAACAACCTAGCGAAAATGGACTGCTGAGCGATGCATTTCGCGTGACCACGATTGAGCCACCTATCGATACGCGCCCGACCATTGCAGTTGCTTTAGATGATGACCATGGTTTTTTAGTCTCGATCGGCGATGGTACCCAAACCACCGACGGTGATCCGCTATTACGCGGTAGCGCTGAACCTAACAGTCTTGTGCAGATTGTGATTAATGGACAGGTGCATGCCACAGTACAAAGCGACGAAAATGGCGAATGGAGCAGCAACCTGCTTCTGCTTGAAGGGGAAAACAACATTGTCGTTCAGGTAAACGGTGAAGATAGCCTGCCTTATCACATCACTTACACACCCGTTGCGGTTGTTGAACCTGAATTGCCTCGCGCGCCAGTCATTACCGAGGTTTTCGCCAATCAGGGCCAAATCGGCGACATTCTTAACGGCGGAGAAACTGACGACCGTACGCCAGTTTTGCGGGGTACCGCTGAACCTGACACGCGGCTGGAAGTGATGGTTAATGGGCAGATTTTCACCCATTGGGTCCCAAGCGACGGCAACTGGACGCTGACCGTTACCCTACAGGCAGGCCATAATGAGATCATCGTCTCCTCTGCCGGACAAAGCACTGATCCCTTCATTATTAACTATTCAACGGCATCACTACCGAAACCTGAGATCACCTCCGTATGGGCCGATGAACATCAGATCGGTGAAATTGCCAATGGCGGCAGCACTAAAGACGGCACACCGCGCATCCATGGACGCGCGCTGCCTAATTCTGTCGTTGAAGTAACGGTGAATGGTCAGGTTTACACGGCTTACACGGTGAGAAATGGAAGCTGGAGCGTTGAGGTCACGCTGCAGGAAGGGCGTAACGAAATCATTGCTTCCATCAACGGGCAATCCGCCGAACCGTATATTATCGATTATGCCGTGCCCGAGAGCATGAAGCCGGAAATCTTTGCTGCCTTTGCCGATGAAAATCAGATGGGTGATATCGCCAATGGCGGCTCTACGGACGATCGCACTCCACGACTGAGTGGACGTGGAGAGCCGAATACCCTGCTGGAGGTGTCGGTCAATGGTCGAATGTATTTAACGCTTATCGGAAACAATGGTCTTTGGAATCTTCAGGTCAGATTGAGTGATGGGCATAACGAAATTATCGCGACCTCAATGGGCAAGAGCAGCGAAACGTTTGTCATCAATTTTGCGCTGCCAGAAGTCGCCACACCTGAAATCACCTACGTGTTTGCTGATGAACATCAAGTTGGTGATATTTCAAACGGTGGCAACACCAACGACCGCACCCCGCAATTGCAGGGAAAAGGCGAACCCAACTCCATGCTTCAGCTCTACGTCAATGGTGAGCTATACAGCCTCTACATTGGCCACAATGGCAACTGGAATATCCGGATAACGTTGCAGGATGGGTACAACGAAATTGTTGCCGTCTCAGGTAACAAAAGCAGTGAACCGTTCATCATCGAATATGCTGCCCCTGCCGCGCCTAAACCGACAATTACGGCGGCTTTCGCTGACGAAGGTCAGATTGGCGAAATCGTTAACGGTAGTGTAACGGATGACCGTACACCACGTTTAAGTGGTAAAGCAGAACCGAATGCCAACCTTGAAGTGACAGTGAATGGTCAGGTTTACCATACCTGGGCAGGTTGGAACGGTTACTGGAGTTTCACCGTTACGCTGAGCGAAGGACATAACGAGATTATCGTTTCATCAGCGGGTCAAAGCAGCGAACCGTTTGTTGTCGATTACGTTGCAGCCCCTACGCCAGCGAAACCAGAAATCACCCACATTTTTGCTGATGAAGGGCATATTGGCGAAATTTTTAACGGTGGTACGACGAATGACCGCACGCCACGCATCAGCGGGCAGGCGGAGCCTAACGCCATGCTGCAAGTGATGGTGAATGGCCAAACCGTGCACGCCAAGGCCGGCTGGAATGGCCACTGGAGCATCAACGTTACCTTGAATAAAGGTTTCAATATGATCCTGGTCTCTTCTGCTGGCGTAACCAGCGAGCCACTTTATCTAACCTTCGATCCACTGCAATCAGCAAAACCACAAATCACCAATATTCTCGGCAATGATGGAGATATGGGTGAGATTATTAGCGGTGGTATGACCGATATTCAATCTCCGCGCCTGAGTGGAACAGCCGAGCCAAATAGCCTACTGGAATTGATGATTAATGGTCAGCTTCATACCACGATGGTCAGAAGCAATGGCTACTGGAGCCTGTGGGTTAACTTGCAGGAAGGTACAAATGAGATTGTTGTCACTTCTGCTGGACAAAGCAGCGATCCATTTGTCATTAACCGGCGCCTGCGGCAGTAACCCTGAACCGCGCGCCGATAACTGCAAGTATTCCAACGCGCGTACCTGCTCCTGATGTGTTAGCACCTCATGCGGCAGCAAATTTGAAGTCAGCACCGGTAACTGTGGACCGCACAACGATAAACGCGAGTATTCCCGCACGCGAAGCCGTTGCGCCAAAACCTATGTCAGCGGTAAAACCGATCCAATCAGGTCAACCTTTACTGGTATGGGAAACCTCGCAGCCAAAACCGGTGCTTACGCCAGCGCCCGCCTTAACTAATAATCCGGGACCTGCGGTTACGCCACGTGCACAGCAACGTGCGCAAGAGGAACTGCAACAGCAGCAAAATGTGACATTTGATCCATTTACAGCCGTACCGGAGGAACCGGTTGCCGCGTCGAAACAGGATGATGTGCTGCTCAAGCGCACTAACGCGCTGCCGACGGCTGAAGCATTGAACCGCAGCCATCATGTGGCGGGACCGGGGGAGAGCGCGATCAGAGAAATCTTCTATCACGCCGCGCAAATTGCACTGAAAACCAGCCCACAGTTACGAAGCGCGCAATTTAACGCATCGGCCGCTGAGGCTAACGTCAAAGAAGCGAAAGGGCAGCGTTGGCCGCAGGTCGATGTTGGGAGCAGCTCGCGTTCTTATCAATTCGGGGGTGGTGAAAAAACCAAACAAAGCAACACGCCAGCAGTAAACCTGAATATGGCGACCACGCTGTTTGATTTTGGTCAAATCAGCAATACCATTGATAGCCGACAAAAAACCGCAGCGGCGGCCGGTATTGCAGTTAATGCTTCTGCCGAAGATTTAGCCTGGCAGGTGAGTCAGGCATTAGTGGAACTGAGTAAACAGCGCCTGATCATTGAGCTGAGCCAGCAATACGTCGCCCGCATGAAAGAGTTGGTTAAAATGCTGAGCGGCATTGTCGGTTCTGACCCTGGTCGTCGCAGTGAATTGACTCAGGCGAAAGGACGCGAGTTACAGGCACAATCTTCTCTGGATAATGCCCTGGCGAAAACGCGCGAAACCGAAATCACTCTGCATAAACTGATCGGTAACACCGACATTGCGTTACCGCGTACCGCCCAGTGGAATTTACAGCAGACCTCGGTGGAGCGACTGCTTTCCGCCGTGAATCACCATCCGGTGGTACGTCAGGCGCAGGCACAGGCCGAAGCCGCAGTGGCGGAAGCGAAAGCGGTAAGATCGTCGAATCTGCCTAAAGTTAACTGGGTAGTTAGTAAAAATACCGCCGAGGATCAATTTGGCCGTCAGCAAGCGTGGCAAACCGGTGTTAACGTTAGCTGGGGCTTGTTCCGCGGTGGTTCAGGCACCGCCGCTGAGCAGGCAGCACTGCAGCGTGCAGAAGCTAGCCGTGAACAAATTGCAGAGCAATTGCGCGATCTTGACTATCGTATACGTAACGCCGATCAGGATGCGCGTTCAATGTTACAGCGCGCTGATTTGTATCGTAATTTAACCGTTGAATCCGATCGTATCCGGTTAGCCTTCTTTGATCAGTGGTATCACCTGGGGAAGAGGACGCTGCTTGACGTACTGTCAGCCGAGTCTGATTACTACAACAACCGTGTTGCTGAAGTGACTAATCGCTTCGACAGTTACAGTGCCATTTTCCGTGGCTATGCGAGCGCAGGGCAGTTGATTCCCTGGCTGAGCGGTAATTTACGCTAAGTATTCAATCTTTTATGCAACAGAGTGACAACACCCTTAATGGAGGGGACTATTAATGAGTTGGTTATCTAATAATAAAAAAATTTCTATTGTGCTACTCGACGATCATCCGACGCTCTCTTGAAGTGGTTGTTACAGATGAAAAAGATTTGGTGCTAAGCGGCTGCTTCGGTTTAAGCCAGGATTTGATGCGCTATTTACGTAACAACCAACCGGATGTGTTAATCCTTGATTATATTTTAGGCGATGAAGAGTTAGATGGCTTATCCCTGATCCGACAAGTGTTGAACCATTATCCGGGAATAAAAATCCTGCTCTCCTCATCGGTTGAAAGTGTTGCCGTGGTTCGCACCGCCTATAACATCGGCATCCGTGGTTATGTCAGTAAACGCGCGCCGATGGAAGAGTTTTTCGCGGCGATCCGTCATGTCGCGAAAGGTTATATTTATACGCCTGAAAACATTGAACATGAGCTTTCACTGTTCGCTGGTAAAATGTCGGCGCATGCGGCAGCGAAGGGTAACGAGCAGATTGAGGGCGAAGAGCCCGCGGCAGACGTGGTTTTCCGTAATGTTGAGCTGCTTACGCCGCGTGAATCTGAAGTGTTACGCTGCTTTTTAGACGGCATGACCATTTTAGAAATCTCCGCCAAGGTCAAGCGTAGCCGCAAGACCATCAGTGGCCATAAGCAATCTGGCATGCGTAAGCTGGGCATCAAGAGCGATATTGAGCTGTTCAAATATCGTGATGATTTATTTAATTAATAACGATGATGAACAGAATAATTGTGGTTGAATCACATGTGCAGAAACGTGGGCTTATTGATGATCTTTTGCTTCAAGAGAATATGCAGATCATAGGCCATGCAACGAACGGATTTGAGGCACTGCATTTGGTTGAAGAATATCAGCCTGACATGGTGCTGATGAACGCAGAATTACCGGCGATCTCGGCATCTGAGGTTTTAGACTTGTTCAACAATCGCCATTATGCTGGAAAAACGTTGCTGATTACGTCAAGACCCTGCGAGTCTGCTACTGAGGCCTTTCGTCGCCGTGGTGCTGCGGCGTTAATCGACGAGGCTAATTTGGTGGCGGATCTCCCGCGCGCTTTAGACGCGGTGAATGCCGGCTATGCTTTCTTTCCCTGGCACCCAACGGTGGAATTGGCTGAATTAACAGCCTCTGAACCTTCGGCATCATTGTTACATTCGCTTTCGGCTCAGGAAAATAGAGTATTGCGTTATCTACTTAATGGCTCGAGTAACTGCGATATTGCCAGGGTCATGTGCCTGAGCAATAAGACAGTGAGCACCTATAAAATGCGTCTGCTGCAGAAAACCGACACCAAAAACCTCGTTGAACTGATAGCGAAATTAAACCCGACGGGGAAAGCTTTTCTGAAGTGACGCCTGTAGAGGGCAGTTAAAAAAATCATTATGGCGGTAAGCGGATAAGGAGCAGTATGAAATTTTGGCGTTGGCCGGGAATCGGATTGGGTTTGATGTTAAGCATAGTGCTATTTGGCTTGTTGCCGGTAAACGCGGCAACGGAGCAAATCGCATTACTCAATCGCGTCACGCCAGCGTCAGAATCGCTGCCTGAACTCACGCTGTCGCCTGCGGCCAAATCATGGATAACTCAGCATCCAGTGCTTAAAATTGGTGTTTTATCGCAAGATTGGCCCCCGTTTGCCCAACGCTCCAGCCGCAATGAAATGCAGGGCATTTCGGCCGATTACCTGATTCAAATAGCGCAAATGCTCGGCATAAAATTACAAGTCACGCGTTTCTATAACGATCAGGAAGCCTGGCAAGCGCTGCAGCGTCAGCAAATTGATATCATGCCTAATTTAAGTGCATGGCAAGTACCGCAGGATATTACTCTCAGCGTACCATACGCCAGTGTGCAGCCTATCATTGCGGTGCCGATGGCTCAGAATCAGCAACCTGGCTATTATCTCACCGACCGTAGGGTGGCAATGGCCCGGGGATTTATTCCTGAGGCGGTGTTTAAACGCTATTATCCTCTCGCAAAACTGCACGTTTATGACAATTACCAGGATGCAATTAGCGCCGTGGCATTTGGTCACGCGGATGCTTTTTTTGGCGATGCATTTCCAGTCAGTCGTAACTTTTTAAATAATATGCGGATTGCCCAATATGCCAATATGCCGGAAATTAACATCGGCTTTGCGCTTAATAAGCAAAACACACTGTTGCTCGATTTAGTTAATCAAGCCATTACAACCCTACCTGCTCGTTTTAAAGAGGAAGTGTTGCAGAGTTGGTTACCGGGTCGCGGTGAGATGACGCTGAATGGGCGGCGCATCGATTTGAGCGAAGAAGAGCTTAGCTGGATTAAAAATCACCCTCAGGTTTCGGTATTAACGCTGGAGAATTATGCTCCCGTCTCGTTTATCGATAATGATGGCAATGTGCGCGGTATCGGGCCAGAAGTCCTGTCATTAGTGGCGTTACGCACCGGATTAAATTTTCGCTTTTCCAGCGCGTCCACTGTGACGTCGATGATAAATCAGGTTGCCGAAAACAAAGCGGACATGTTGGTTTCGTTAACACCCAGTCGTCGTCGCAGTGAAGTCCTCCGTTTCTCTCTCGGTTATGTACGAAATGCCTTTGTATTGGTTGTGCGCAAAGAAAACCAGCAGGTTATTCGGCTGAATGATTTAAAAGGAAAAACGCTTGGCATGATTGCCGGCAACGGCCTTGAGGACTTCATTCGCCAGCGTTATCCAGAGATAAAACTGGTGACAGCAAATGATGCTAATCATGTCATGGCGTTATTAGATGACCGTCGAGTCGATGCAGTAATCAATACCTTAATAAATAGTGAGTATCAGATTCTCGCCAAATATGCTGATGAATTCAAAATTGTGAACACGGTAGGCACCAATCCCGCCTATATCGCTTTCGCTATGTCAAAGGATCAGCCCATTTTGCAGAGCATTATTGATAAAGTGTTGCTCTCTTATTCCACCGATGAATTGGATTTAATTGCCAACCGCTGGCGGCCGAATAATATGGTGGTGGCTAACAGCTTTTGGTATCAGTATCGCACCACAATTATCGCCTCTTTAAGCGTGGCGTTAGCGTTGATTATGATCTCTGCCGTTTGGGCTTTCTATCTACGCCGTCAGATTACCCTCAAGCAGCAGGCGCAAGAAGCGCTGGCGGATCAAAACCAGAAAATGCGACAACTGGTGGATGGTACGCCGTTCCCAATGTTTACCCGTGATACGCAAGGTCGACTGACCGACTGCAATCGACATTATCTGGATACGGTCGGTAATGAAAAAGCCTCTTCACTGGGGCGTAATATTATTGAGGAAGGTGCACTGCACGATCCGCAAAAAGCCGTTGAAGTTCACCAGATGTTTATGGATGTGATGGCCAATGACACACCCGTTTCTGCGGATCGGCATTACGTATTAAATCCACACTCGGGTGAACCGCAGCGGCTGGCGGTGTTTTTCTGGGTTCAGCCCTTCCGTGACGCCGCCGGAAAAATGGCTGGCGTGCTGGGGGGGTGGATGGACATCACTGAGCGCCAGAACATGACCGAAGCACTGCGCATCGCGAAAGATCAGGCCGAAGAAGCCAGCCGGGCAAAATCTACCTTCCTGTCCACCATGAGCCATGAAATTCGCACCCCGTTAAACGCGATTATTGGCATGCTGGACATTGCTATCCAGAAGGGAAAACAGGGTGAGCTGGATATGCAGGCGTTGGAGGTGGCAACGGAATCTGCCGACGGTTTGGTGGAGTTGATCGGCGACATTCTGGATATTTCACGCATTGAAAATGGTCGTGTCGACCTTGATCCTAAACCCGGCAATATTGTTGAGATTGCCCGCAGCGTGGTGAACACCTTCAAAGGTTTAGCGCTGCAAAAACAAATTGAACTGACGCTGAGGGTGCCGCAGGACATGCCGCACAATGTGCAGATTGATGCGCTGCGCATCAAGCAGGTGATCGCTAATCTACTGAGTAATGCGATTAAGTTTACCGACATCGGCAGCGTGTCATTGCAGGTGAGCCAACAGGTCGACGTTCGCAGCAATTTTGCCCACATCACGCTACAGGTAAAAGACAGCGGCGTGGGCATTGCCCCTGCACAACAGCATCACCTTTTCCAGCCCTTTGAGCAGGCGGACAATCGACGTAAAGGCACCGGCTTAGGACTGTATATCAGCCAGTCGTTCTGCCAGATGATGCAGGGTGATATCACCCTGGAGAGCGTTCCGGGCGTAGGCACTACGGTAACGGCGTCGGTTGCCCTACCGCTGGCAGCAGCGGTGTCAGCAGCTTCGGCCGAACCGCCAACATCACCAGAACAGCTTGCTGCTATGCGTATCATGGTGGTTGATGACAATGCGGCGAATCGTTTGTTGATGCATAAGCAGTTAACGTTATTAGGGCACCAGGTGATGGAGGCGGAGAGCGGCGAGGCAGGGCTGGCGTTGTTCCACCAACATGACTGGGATGTGATGATCACTGACTGCAATATGCCGGGCATGGATGGTTATCAACTGGCCGCCGCTATCCGTGAAGCAGAACAACGCGGGCAGAATGCCGCAATTCCCATTATTGGATTTACCGCCGATGCGATGAGTGAAGCGCGCTCGCGTTGTTTGCGCGCCGGGATGAACGGATGTTTATTTAAGCCTTGTACCCTGGATGACGTGCGTCGGGCGCTGACTGAAGTGGTACAAACCGCACCACCAACGTCTGTCTTGCTGGATTTCTCAATGTTGGCGGGCGATGACAAAACGCTAAAAGCGCGTATTGTCGGCCAACTTTTGCGCAGCACCCGCTATTATCTTGAAGAGTTACAACAATTATTGTCACAGCAGAATAGTGATGATTTGCTGACGCTGACCACGCATATTATGACGTCGGCGCAAACAGTGAATGCGAATTTTATGCTGCATGCTTGCGAAGCCGTAAAAAAGGCTAACGGACTCGAGCGTCTCACTGCCGGATATGCGCTGGAAAAGGCCTTGAAGCGTTTTAGCGTGCTGCTTGAAGGTGAATCCACGCTCAATTAGAAACAGAGACGACTGCGATACCATTTAGTGTCGGCTAACTGCTTGTAACGCGGCGGTAAATTCGGTTTTTCGCAGTTAAATGAGTGAATTATCTGTTTCAAAGTATGAACAGGGCGCGGGATGGGTGATTGAGTTGTCTATTATTTATGCAGGTGGACGGAATATCCGTCACCGCGCTTTTCACGGCAGCAACGTGATAAGCCCTCAATCTGGATGATCAATCGCTGGAGGAAATGATGGCCGAACATCGTGGAGGATCAGGCAATTTCGCTGAGGACCGTGAAAGGGCCGCAGAAGCGGGTCGCAAAGGCGGCAAAAACAGCGGGGGTAATTTTAGAAACGACCCGCAGCGCGCTTCTGAAGCCGGTGAAAAAGGGGGACGCAGCCGCGGTAACAAATAGCGCGACGGCCCGTCAATCCCTGGCCGCCGGGTTCGCCCGGCGGTAACAAGCATTGCATTTTCTCCTCTCTCTGAGCAAACTGACCGCCAACTGATTATTCTGGTGCGTTATGTCCGCTTCCTCTTCTCGTCTCAGCCTGCGTATTTCGCGTCAGGAGCTGGTCCTTATTTTTATTACCATGGTTTGGGGTGGCACCTTTTTGGTGGTACACCGGGCGATGGCACATTCCGGCCCCTTCTTCTTTGTTGGATTACGTTTTGCCACGGCATCGCTCCTGCTGGCGTTTTTCTTCCGTCGTTATCTGAAGCAGGTGACCTGGCTGGAAATTAAAGCTGGCGCGCTGATCGGCTTGTCGATTGCCGGTGGCTATGGCCTGCAAACCTGGGGCATGCAAACCATTTCCAGTAGCCAGTCGGCGTTTCTCACCGCGCTGTATGTGCCGGTGGTGCCGCTGCTGCAATGGCTGTTCCTGCGCCGCCCGCCCGGATTAATGGCGTGGCTGGGCATTCTGCTGGCGTTTACCGGTTTAGTGCTGGTGGCCGGTCCGCAGGATGGCAGCTTGACGTTGAATGCGGGTGAAATCGCCACCTTGCTGAGTACGTTGGCGATCGCGGCAGAGATCATCCTGATCAGCCGTTATGCCGGGCAGGTTGATGTGCGCCGCGTCACGCTGATTCAGCTGATGGTGGCGTCGGCCTGCGCCTTTGTGCTGATGATTCCGAATGGTGAATCGGTTCCTGCCATGTCGACGCCGCTGCTGCTGAGTGCATTAGGTTTGGGAGCCGCCAGCGCGTTGATTCAGGTGACGATGAACTGGGCGCAACGCAGCGTTTCACCGACGCGCGCGACGGTGATTTACGCCGGTGAACCGGTATGGGCGGGCGTCGTAGGGCGTTTAGCCGGTGAGCGCTTACCTGCCGCTGCGCTACTGGGCGCGGCATTGATTGTGTGTGGTGTGATCGTCAGCGAACTGCGCATTCGCCGCAAGAAAGCGGTGCCCGATCAGGCACCGCTCGAACCTTAAGGATGTTGTCGTGCCGCCTGGTTCGCCAGTGCGGCGCCGCGACGTTGCAGAATTGCGTTGAGGATGATGGCACCAAAGGTTGCAGTACCGATGCCGCCAAGGGTAAAGCTACCAATCTTCAGGGCAAAATCACCTGCGCCCAGCACCAGCGTGGTTGCCACCATGATCAAATTGCCATTCTGATTGAAATCCACATGGTTTTGCACCCAAATGCGTGCGCCTGCCACCGCAATCAAACCAAATACGACAATCGATGCGCCACCAATCACCGGACCGGGAATGGTGTGAATGAGCGCGCCAAACTTCGGTGAAAAGCCGAGCACCAACGCAATCACTGCGGCAGCCACGAAAGCCAGCGTCGAATAGACTTTAGTCACCGCCATCACGCCGATATTTTCCGCGTAGGTGGTGACACCACTGCCGCCGATCGAACCTGACAACATGGTTGCCAAACCGTCGCCGACAAAGGCGCGGCCCATCCACGGATCGAGATTGCGTCCGGTCATGCCTGCCACGGCTTTAATGTGCCCAAGGTTTTCCGCCACCAGAATGATCGCCACAGGCGCAATCATCACGATGGCCTGCATATCAAAGATCGGTGCGGTGGTGTGTGGCAGGCCAAACCATGGCGCATTGGCAAGGCCGCTGAAATCCACCGGTTTACCAAAGCCCATCACGTTGGTCAGCAGCGCGTAAATTGCCCACGCCACAATCAGCCCCACCAGAATCAGCAGGCGCTGGATCATACCGCGCGTGAACACCGCCACCAGACCGATGCACAACACCGTCATCACCGCCATCCAGCTGTCGAACATCGAGCCGGAAACGCCGTGTACCGCAATCGGTGCCAGATTAAGACCAATCGCCATTACCACCGCGCCGGTCACCACTGGCGGCATCAGGCGTTCGATCCAGCCGGTGCCGACTTTCATCACGATCAGGCCAATCACCGTATAAAGCGCGCCGCAGGCGATGACGCCGCCTAGCGCCAGCGCCAGATTGGGATTGAGTCCCTGGCCGTTAAAGCCGGTTACCGCAATGATCACACCGACAAATGCCGCACTGGAACCGAGATAGCTGGGTACGCGTCCGCCGGTGACAAAGAAGAACAGCAGCGTACCGATGCCGGAAACCAGAATCGCCAGATTGGGGTCCAGTCCCATCAGCAACGGCATCAATACCGTTGCGCCAAACATTGCCACAGCATGCTGCAGACCAAGGACCATCGTCTGCGCAAACGGCAGCGTTTCGTCCGGTGCAATCAACCCGTCATCGGTCAAGGCTGACTTTTTCTGCCAGCGGGGGAACCAGGAACTCGCCATCGTCATCTCCAGGGTGTCAGTGAAAGCGGGCCGCACAAGGCGGCATTAGCGGGCGTCCTGCCGTAAAAGGTGATGATATCCACGGTCAAACCACGCCAGGCCGTGAGTTTCATCATTGCGCACCAGCGCCTGCACTTCACAAAACAGAATGTCGTGCGTGCCCACGCTGACCACTTGCGCCACTTTGCAGTCAAACGACACCAGTGCGCCGTCTAACAGCGGTGAACCGCTGGCAAGCGTGAGCCAGTCAGCGGCGGCGAAGCGTTCTGCCATCGGCGTTTTACCGCCAAACAGCGTTGAGAGATCTTCATGCCCGGCGGCCAGGGTGTTAACGCAGAGATAACCGTTGTCGCGAAAAATCGGCCACACCGATGCCGAACGATTAAGGCATATCAGCAGCGTGGGCGGCGTATCGGTGACGCTGCACACCGCCGAGGCGGTAAAACCGGCGCGTCCGGCGGGGCCGTCGGTGGTGATGATATTCACCGCCGCGCCTAAGCACGCCATCGCGTTACGAAACGCATCGCGTTCTACACCGGGTAACACTGGCAGTTCATGCACGCTCATTGGCGGCTCCTGTGATTAGCTGGCCGCTCGCTGGGCAGGCGCAGCCGTATCGGCCAGCCAGCGCAGCAGCAGCGCATTAAAGTTGTCGGCATCGGTGACGCTCATCGCGTGTCCGCCCCAGGCCATCTCAATCAGGCTGCCGTTGGGCAGCGCCTGCGCCAGCTGCGGTGAGCAGCTCCACGGCACCAGCAGATCGTCCTGACTGCAGATCGCTAACACCGGCTGGGAGAGGCGCGCCACATGTGGACGGAAATCCGCGCTTTTCAGCGCATGCAAGCGGCGCAGCAGGTTTTCCATGCCCTGGAAATGGGCGACATGGTGCGCATCTTCAGCGTTAATGCGCTCCTGATTGCGCGCCAGCCATTCCGCGGGATAGAGGAACAGCGGCTGCGCCCGCACAAAGGCTTCGACGCCGACGTTCATCAGCAGATCCTGACGCACCTGGAAGCAGCGCTGCGTGTGCGCATCCAGCGAAAGCCAGCCGTTGATCACCACCACGCGCCCCACACGCTGCGGGAAGTCCAGCGCCAGCTGCAGGCCGATTAAGCCGCCCAGCGCATGGCCGATAATGTCGTAATGCTGAATGCCGTGCTGTTGCAGCGTTTCTGCCAGTTCCGCCGCCATCATCGTCATGCTGTAGCCGTCCGGCAGCGTATCGGCGCTGCGGCCGGTGCCGCGCTGATCGTACGTCACCACGCGATAATGCGGCGTCAGCGCCGCCAGCTGCGGCTGCCAGAAACCGGCGACGCCGCCTAAACCGGAAGCGAGCACCAGTGTCGGCGCATCTTCAGCGGTTAAACCCTGAATCTCCAGATGCATCACGCCTCCTGTTTGCCGATATGCGCAACGCTGGCGATTTCGATCAGCGCATCCGGTTTCACTAAGCCGCACTGAATGCAGAAGCGCGCCGGTTTATCGCCGGGGAAGTATTCGGCGTAGATCTGGTTAATCGCCGCGTAGTTGCTCCAGTCGGTGAGAAAAATCGAATTGAAGGTCACGTCGTCCATGGTGCCGCCAGCGGTTTCGATCACCTTTTTGATGGTCTCCAGCACGTGACGCGTTTGCGCGGCGGCATCACCGACGTGCACCACTTTGTTGTTGGCATCGAACGGCAAGGTGCCGGAGACGTAGACGATGCCGTCAGCTAAGGTGCCGGGCACGAATGGCGCGATTGGCGTACTGGTGCCGGGCGGAATAATCACACTTTTAGGCATGGCGAAATCCTCTTCTTAAGGGCTGCAGGTGAAGCGAGGCGTTAGCTTTTCAGCGTTTCGCAGAACGTGTCGGTATCGCTGACCCAGCCAAAAAACGTTTCGATATTGAAAATGGCCGCCTGCTGGGCAAACGCCGGACCTGCCTGATAGGTTGCGTCCTCCAGCACCACGCCGAAATATTCCAGGAAGAAGCCATCACGCAGCGTCGATTCCACGCAGACGTTGGTGGCGATGCCGGTAAACACCAGATGGCGAATGCCACGGCTGCGCAGCATGCTGTCGAGTGAGGTGTTGAAGAAGCCGCTGTAGCGCGGTTTCGGCAGCACGATATCGCCCTCCTGCGGCACCAGTTCATCGACCAGCGCATAATCCCAGCCGCCTTTCGACAGCAGCGTGCCTTGCAGTTCCGGGCGCTTGCGCATGGTTTTCAGCGCGTTGGATTTGTGGAAGTTGGGGGATCCGGCGTCACCGGCTTCAACATATTGGTCGTCCCAGCCGTTCTGGAACCAGATGATCTGCATCCCGGCGGCCCGCGCCGCGGTGACCGCCTGATGAATTTT
Organism: Pantoea sp. B9002; assembly: GCF_013385945.1. Lineage (NCBI taxonomy): Bacteria > Pseudomonadati > Pseudomonadota > Gammaproteobacteria > Enterobacterales > Erwiniaceae > Pantoea > Pantoea sp. B9002. The sequence continues at coordinate 34,794 of NZ_JACAPA010000009.1, read as the reverse complement.
GGCAATCACCGGTTTGGTAGCGGAGACATCAAAGCCCGCCAGATCGAGGTAGCCGCCTTGCGTGGCGTAGGCGTTCTGCATATCCACCACAATCAGCGCACTTTGCGCGGGCGGCAGCGCGATGGCTTCCGGGCGCGCCGGTAAGGTGACGTTCGGTAAACTTGAGGTGTGGGCGCAAACAACGGTACTCATCAGGCAACCTCCTGCTGGGATGCGATTAAATCGTGGCGACACTGCATTAAGGGCTGAATACGTTCACCGAAATCTTCGATGCCTTGCAGGAAGTCGTCGAAGGTGAGCAACACGCCTTGCGTGCCATCTACTAATGCAACCTCATCCAACATTCGTGCCACATTGGCGTAAGAACCCACCAGCGTGCCCATGTTGATGTTGACGGCGGAGGTCGGATCGGCCATTTGGCGCACATTGGTGTCGCTACCAGATTTGGTGTCCTGCTGACTTTGCGTGGTGAGCCAGGCGAGTGCCTCTTCATCGGCACCGGCTTTGTAGTGCTCCCATTTGGCGCGTGCGGCTTCGTCGCTCTCGGCGGCGATAATCATAAACAGCACATAAGAGCCGACGTCGCGGCCCGCTTTATCGGCAGCTTGCTTCATACGCGCGGCGGTTGGCGCGAAGGCAGTTGGCGTGTTGACGCCTTTGCCGAAGCAGAAGTTGTAATCGGCGTGCTGCGCCGAGAACGCCATGCCCGCATCGCTCTGGCCGGCGCAGATCACTTTCATCGGTTTCTGCGGCTGCGGGCTGACGCGGCAATCGTTCATGGTAAAGAATTCGCCCTTGAAGTCGCTCTGGCCGGTGCCCCACAAATCGCGCAGCACGGTGACGTATTCGGTCAGATATTGGTAGCGGCTGGAGAAGTAAGCATCGCCCGGCCACAAGCCCATCTGCTCGTACTCGGGTTTCTGCCAGCCGGTGACGAGGTTGACGCCGAAGCGGCCATTGGAGATGGAATCAATGGTTGAGGCCATACGCGCCACAATCGCGGGCGGTAAGGTCAGCGTGGCGGCGGTGGCGTAGATCTCAATGCGCGAGGTCACCGCCGCGAGTCCCGCCATCAGCGTGAAGGATTCGAGGTTGTGATCCCAAAACTCCGTTTTACCGCCAAAGCCGCGCAGCTTAATCATCGAAAGGGCAAAGTCGAAATGATAATGCTCCGCTTTCAGCACGATCGCTTTGTTCAGTTCAAAGGTCGGTTTGTATTGCGGCGCATGGGTGGAGATCAGCCAGCCGTTATTACCAATCGGGATAAAGACGCCAATTTTCATGTGAAACCTCTCTGCATTAGACGGGGACTGCTTCACGCGCTGCGCTGCTTCCTGCACGCATCCTGCGGGCGGCGCTCCATCACAAAATTGCAAAGCCTGTGCCACATTTTTAAAAGGCTTAAATAACAAAGTGTTAAAATTATCGTCCGTACTAAACTGGAGTAATTGGTCCAATTTGGACCGTTTGGTCAAAACCTTCTGCACGTTTTCCATGCGCTGCATGGTCAAAAAAGGTGCAGGTGGGCGATTAGGCAGGAAAGAAGGCCTTTGTTATGATGCGTTCACGCAGGACGGAAGAGGTAACAGTGTGAAAAGCGATGAAAAAAAACCGGGACGCCGTTCGCGTGCGGTCGCCGCAAAGCGGGCAGCCATTCTTGAAGCGGCGTTAGCCTTCTTCTCGCAATATGGCATTCACGGCACCAGTCTGGATAAAGTGGCGGAGCGCGCTGATGTCTCCAAAACCAATCTGCTGTATTACTATCCGTCGAAAGAAGTGCTGTATGTGGCGGTTTTGAAAGAGATCCTCGATGTGTGGCTGGCGCCGCTGCGTGCGTTGCAGCACGATCACGATCCGCTCACAGCGATTCGTCAATACATTCGTCTCAAACTGGAAGTCTCGCGCGACCATCCACAAGCCTCGCGTTTGTTCTGCCTTGAGATGTTGCAGGGCGCGCCGTTGCTGAAAGGTGAACTGGCCGGCGATTTAAAAGTGCTGGTGGATGAGAAAGCGGCAATTATCGAGCAGTGGATCGCCGAAGGTCGGTTGGCGGGCGTGCAGCCGCAGCACCTGTTTTTCCTGCTGTGGGCGACCACGCAGCACTATGCAGATTTCGCCTCGCAGGTAGAAGCGATTACCGGCCAGACGTTGAACGATGCGGCGTTCTTTGAACAGACGCTGGAAAACGTGCAGCGCATGATTATTGAAGGGATCCGCGTGCGCTGATCCCGCGTTTTCAAGGAGAGTGCATGGATTCGTTATCACAATTGACGTTAGGCGCGACGGTCACCGTTGCGGTGATGGGCAAACGCGTTCCGCTGTGGCAAGCGGCGCTGGTGGGCGCGGTGGCGGGCACCTTGCCGGATCTCGACGTGTTTATCGATCACGGCGACGCCATCCGCAATATGACGCTGCATCGCACCGAAAGTCATGCGCTGATAATCCTCACCTTAATTGCACCGCTGCTCGGCTGGCTGGTGGCCGGTGCGACCCGCAGTCGCGCGCAGTGGCGCGGCTGGACGCTGGCGATGTGGCTGGCGCTGATAACGCATCCGCTGCTGGATCTCACCACCGTTTACGGTACGCAGCTGGGCCTGCCGCTCACCGATTTCCCCTATGCCATTGGCAGCATGTATATCATCGATCCGCTGTATACCTTGCCGCTGCTGATTGCGCTGCTCGTCGCCCTGTGGCGACGTGATGCTGTGGGCTTGCGCTGGAATCAGGCGGGATTATTGGTGAGTACGCTCTATCTCGGCTGGAGCATGGTGGCACAAAGCATCGCGACACAGCACATTGAGCAAGCGCTGACGCAGCAATCGGTGCAGCCGGAGCAACTGCTGGTGACGCCGACGGCGTTTAATACGCTGGTGTGGCGTACGGTGATCATGACGCCGGATCGTTATGGTGAAGCCTATTGGTCGCTGTTGTCACCGGGGCGTCCGCTGCAGATTAGCTGGCACGATCGTCAACCTGCGCTGTTTGCGCCGTTCAAAGGGCAATGGCACGCCGAGCGTGTGGCGTGGTTTAGTCATGGTTTTTACGCGATGAAGCAACAGGGCGATCGCACGTTGATCAGCGATTTGCGGATGGGGGAAGAACCGGATTACACCTTTACCTTCAATCTGGGATCGCCGCAATCGCCGGAGCTAGCGCCGCAGCGTGAACCTTCAGTGCGACCCTCGTTGTCGCAAGCATGGCACAAACTCCGCGAACGACTTTGATTTGTAGAGTCGCCATTTATGGCGACCTGGTTGCATTATTCTTAAGGATTGCTATTCGTGCGGGCTCTGACACATCTGCTGCGTCACGGGCCGTCCTCGCGCCGCTAGCGCGGTGCCTTCGGCTTCCACATTGTGCCGACGGACCATTCGGGGATCGGCCGTCCTGGCCGGCCCCGAACTGCCTCACGCATCCATGCGTGAGGCTCCTGGCCCAACGTAAAAGCCTCAGCGCTGCGGATAGCCCTTTTGCCGCAGCAGACGCGCCAGCGCCTTTGGCAAATGAGCCCTTTTCAATAACACGCACGCGCCGTTGCCTTAAATAACAAGCATTACGCCATTGATGGCGACCGGTAACTTTTACGCTTTACGACGACGTAACAACCAGCCCATGGTTAGCATCACAAACCACAGCGGCGTGACCATCAGCGCCTGGCGGGTATCCTCCTGCAGCGTCAGCAGCACCAGCACAAAGGCGAAGAACGCCATGCATACCCAGCACATAAACTTGCCCAGCGGCATTTTGAACTTCGATTCAGCATGACGCTGTGGATGCTGCTTACGGTACGCCAGATAGCTGCACAGGATGATGGTCCAGACGAACATAAACAGAATCGCCGACACCGTGGTCACCATGGTGAACACCGTCATCACATCCGGAATCAGGTAAATCAGCGCCACGCCCGCCAGCAGACACAGGCAGGAGAAGAACAGGCCGGTGGTTGGCACCGCACGCGCTGAGAGGCGACCAAAGGCTTTATGCGCCACGCCTTGTTCCGCCAGACCAAACAACATGCGGCTGGTGGAGAAGATACCGCTATTGGCGGATGAGGCGGCGGAGGTCAGCACCACGAAATTGACGATGCTGGCGGCGGCAGGCAAGCCGATCAGCACAAACATCTCAACGAACGGGCTGCGATTCGGCAGCACCTGATTCCACGGCGTTACCGCCATGATCACCATCAGCGCCAGCACGTAAAACATAATAATGCGCAGTGGAATGGCGTTAATCGCACGCGGCAGAACTTTGTGCGGATCTTTGGTTTCTGCTGCCGCGGTGCCGACCAGCTCAATGCCGACAAAGGCGAAAACCGCAATCTGGAAGCCGGCAAAGAAGCCGCTCAAGCCTTTCGGGAACATGCCGCCGTGATCCCAGATGTTGCTCAGGGACGCGGTGCCGCCGTTCGGCGATGGATAATGCATACTCACTAGCGCAATGCCGGTGATGATCAGCGCCACAATGGCGACGATTTTGATAATCGCGAACCAAAACTCCATCTCACCAAACAGCTTCACCGTAGCGATGTTCAATGCCAGGAAGACAAAGACGCACAGCAGGGCGCTCATCCAGATGGAGAAGTCCGGGAACCACAACTGGAAATAGGCGCTGATGGCGACCACGTCGGCAATGCCGGTCACCACCCAACAGAACCAGTACGTCCAGCCGGTAAAATAGCCCGCCCACGGACCGAGTAAATCGGCGGCGAAATCGCTAAAGGATTTGTATTCGAGGTTGGATAACAGCAGTTCGCCCATGGCGCGCATGACGAAGAACAGCATAAAGCCAATGATCATGTAGACGAAGATGATCGACGGGCCCGCAAGGCTGATGGTTTTACCCGAGCCCATAAACAGCCCGGTGCCGATGGCGCCGCCAATAGCAATCAGCTGAATGTGACGATTATGTAAGTTACGCTGGAGTTTATCCGGCTGTTCGGCCTCTACTAGCGCCTCTTTTGATTGATCAACCATAAATTTTTCTTTCCTGTCGGGATGTTGTGTCAGCTCTATTGGCTGTTTTGTGCGTCATACTTCAAGCCGCAGATGCGTTGGCTACGCATGTTCACCCCAGTCACTTACTCAATTAAGCTCCTGAGGATTCACACACTTGCCACCTTCCTGCGGCTCGAATTATTTAGGGCATTCGTTATGAGCCTTTGTATAGGCAAGTGGCATAAGATAGTGGAAAGCTAAGCAGTTTCGGTAATGGTTTTTCCCCCTTTGTGACCTTTTACGTGCTTTGCTCTGTCAGTAATTATTTACAGAGTTTAAAGCGCAGTCATTTTGCGTAAATCTTCAACAATTAAGCAATTTACGTCACTTTCCGCGCGCATGACTTCTACACTTGTTAGTTCATTTCATCAGGAAAAGTGAGGCATTGTGCGCGCTCTGTTCGCCGTCGCGTTGCTGGCTGTTTGCGGCTGGCTCAGTTTGCCGTGGTTGAAAACCCATCTGCCGCCTCAGTGGAATCCCTTTACGCCGCTTAACGTCACCGATCCGCCCGGTTGGATTACGCGCTACAAGCTAAAAAAGTTGAGTGGCGATCCGGCTGCCTGCCTGGCGGTGATGCGGCAAGCCAGCGAACAGCGGCTGGTGCAGTTTCGCGCTGTGCCGCCAATGCAGGGTGATTGCCCGATTGAACAGCCGCTACGTATCAGCGGCTACGGTGACGTCACGTTGAGCAGCAGTTTTCTCGCCAGCTGTCCGATGGCGGTGACCAGCACCATGTTTGTGATTAACAGCGACAGCTCGTTACGTCAGGCCGGTTTTAACAGTCCGCTGAAACGCATTGCCCATGTTGGCAGCTATGCCTGTCGCAATATTTATCATCGTCAGGAAGGGCGTTTGAGTGAGCACGCCAGCGCCGATGCCTGGGATATCACCGGATTTCAGCTGGCGAATGGGCGTTGGTTACAGGTAGGGAAAAACTGGCAACAGCCGGAGGATGTGGCGGCAGGACTGCATGCGCTGTGGCGTAACGGCTGCGCGACGTTCGGTAATGCGCTGGGCCCTGATTACAACGCCGCGCATGCCAGCCATTTTCATCTTGGCATGCGCGGTTCGGGTTACTGTCGTTAGCTAGACCGCAGGATTAAGCCCACGTTTTATCAGGAAATGATTAGCCGGCCAGGAGAAAATAAAGCCAATCATTATTGCCAGTTGCAGCATAAACCAGAATGCCGCCAGCAGCGGATTGACCTGCTCGTTCAGCACAAACTTTAGGGCCAATGCCATAAAGATAAAAATACCTAATTGAAAAATCAGCAGGGGAAAAATTTCGGTTTTCAACGCCAATAATAATGCGCTGCCAAATGAATGTTTTTCACGTTGGCGAATCGCCAGGAATTGAAAAAGTAATCCCATAAACAATGAAGCGATAACGCAAATAAGCGCCTGCATCCCTATCGTCGGATTAATGGCAAATTGTTTTAGCAAAGTGACTATCGGGATTGTCATTATATCGCCGAATATACAAGCCGCTGCGGATAATGACGTGGAAATAAATATGGTTTGCCAGCTGGCGTTGCTGCGTATTTTTTGTGGAACCAACAGCGCAAGTTTTTGCTGTTGAGATGGTTTACGGCCTAAGTACCACCAGGCGATCCAGCCAATAAAAGGCATATACAAACCGGTTAATGGCCAAATGATATTCATCACCGCCACCGGATGTGGATGGCGAAAAAGATCTTTTAAAATCATCAGGGCAGTGCAGCCGCCCAGAACAAGGAAAGGTAATGCAAACTGGTTCAACATAGTCAGTTCCGCTAAGTTTCCCACCTACATGCGACAATGCGCCTGAGCCGTGCTGCAGCGCTGTCTCCCAAAGCATCTTTACCCTGCATCTTTTCTCTCAGCCAGCATTAAGCGTAGCCGTTAATCAGCGTGAGAGAAATCACATCATTACTTAATGCATTATCTCAACCGCAGAAATAGGTGGGATTAAGATTAAGTCAAAACTAATTCACCGTACAAACCCCTTTCACAGCAAAAGAATCTGCTTTTCTCTTCAATAATTTTAGTTAATGACGATGCTAAAAATTTATCAATCTAACGATCATTTTCAATCAATTGGGTGATTGAAACTACTTCAGAAAAATCCTATTCTAATCTGCTGAGGAATTAAAGTTGTGAACCTGTTAACAAATAGCATGAACTTACACATCTTCATTACGTTAACGCATTGACATTAGGAGGGTTATGCTAACTGTTGGCAAGTTTGCTCTCTTTTCAATCAATATTTTTTGTCTGGCTAATTTATTTTTTTGCGTTAACACGAACTAATTTCAGAATGTAAAAGCGTGAAACAGCGCTAAGGCAATAATGACGACCGATAATTATTTCGTCTGGCGAGGCGAAATGGAAAATGAATTTCTGGCGCTGACGCAAGTGACGCAATTGAAATCACTATTGCAGCAGCAGATTGAAAAGCTGGGTTTTGATTACTTCGCTTTTTTGGTTCAGCATCCGGTACCTTTTACCCGGCCGAGGCTGTTTTTGTTCAGTACGTACCCGGAAAGCTGGGTAAAACGCTACGAAAGTGAGAACTATTATACGGTCGATCCGGTGCTATTACTCTGTCAACGGCCGGGACGCGGCGTGGAATGGACGCGCGATTTATTTACCGGTGCGGGTAATTTATGGGCAGAAGCCAACGCCGCGGGATTAATGAGCGGCTTTTCCTGCTCAGCAATGGCACCAAATCGTACCATTGGTATATTATCTATTGCATCGACGCTTCACAGTAAGACCCAACACTTACGTGTTCAGCTAGAGGTCAAACTGCATCTTCTGGCGGAACTGAGTTTGCGCGTGTTGGAGCGTCTGAATGACGATTCTATGGTCGTTTTATCTAACGATTTTAGTCAGCGTGAATTAGAAATTCTGAAATGGACCGCGGAAGGAAAAACTTCGGCGGAAATTTCACTTATTTTAGCCATATCAGAACATACGGTGAATTTTCACCAAAAGAATATGCAAAAGCGTTTTAATGTTTCCAATAAAACGCAAATTGCCTGTTATGCCGCAGCGGTTGGCCTGATATAGCGAAAACGCAACTACTAATTTTAGTAGTTCCTTCTCCAGTGTCAGTTGTCTACCCTGCGCGCAACGTTGCCAGGCTGGCTCAAAGAAATCATTGCATACATGGGGATGTCAGAGGCGCATGATGAAAGTAATTCAAACACAGCTTAAGGATATGCCGTCCTCACTGTTGGCAGAACTGGGAACGTATCGCTATAGCGTGTTTGCGCGCGGCGAAGGGTGGTCGATTCCACCGCGATTGAGTACGCCAGGGCAAGAGTACGATCGTTTTGATCGCTCGGATGTCACCTGGTTGATTGCCTGGAACGCACGTCAGGGTATTTGCGGCTGCGCACGTCTGTTGCCGTGGCATGAACCTGAGGTGCCGGAAGGTTTTGTTTTGCCTTTCGATCAGGAAAAGGTATGGGAAATGTCGCGCTTCTCGGCGCGCCTTGAGGTGGACGCGGAGCTGCCGCTGAGTATTTTGTGGCACTCGGTGCAATTAGCAGAACTGAGCGGCATGGAGTATTTGATCAGTTCGGCAACGCCAATGCTTGAGAAGATGTTCGAACAGCATCAGGTGGTCTACGAGCCGCTCTCACCGGGCTTGATCCAATCTGAAGACAATCTGTTTGCCATTCGCATTCCGGTTGATCAACCGGCGCTGGCGGAGAAGTATCGGGGTACGCGACGCTTTAGCCCGGAAGAGGTGCTGCCGTCGCTGGGTGTTTCAGTGAACTGGCAATCACACAGCTAAATACCCCGCGCATCGCGCGCGGGGCACATCGCTTATTGACGGTAAGCGGTTTTGATCTGACGAATCGTATTGTTAAACACTTCCGCCTGCGGCTTATCGCCTAACGAAGCTTGCACATAACGCTCCATGTTGATGATCACCTTACCGGCATCGGCTTGACCCATTCCTTTCAGAATCAGCGTCACCATCATTTTCAGACAGGCGACTTCGTCTGCCAGCGCCTGCGTGTCTCGTGAAGTTGCGAAATCTTCATCACTCATAATTGACTCCTTGGTGGTGTTACTCAATGTAGACACATTCTTCCTGTGCGTAAAAAAGAGAGTATATCATATGGTTGTCAGACGAATTTTAATGCAGGCGAAGCGGTAAAAGCCAGACCGCTAATTAATTGCGCATTGCGCTATTTGTCAGCAATCAGAATTAGCGTTTAACTATTATTTACCCGGCAAAGAGAGTGCGGCAATAAAATCGAGCTATAAATTATAACTTAATGATATTAGTCACAATTTTACTTGTTTCATTTTGCATGTTATTGCCCTCTGCGTTAAAAGCAAGATCCAAACAATGTTATTGATTTGCATCATTTCATTTGAGATTTATCTGTAGCGATAGATGTTTTTTCCACCTGAAAACCGGTAAGATGACCGCTCTGAAATATATTTCCCTTTCTTAACCTGCGGAGTACGTCCCGTTGATCAGCCTGCTTCTTGTTGATGACCATGAACTGGTACGCGCCGGTATTCGCCGCATTCTGGAAGATATGAAAGGACTCGTCATTGCGGGTGAAGCGGCCTGCGGTGAAGACGCCGTGAAATGGTGCCGCAGCAATCCGGTTGACGTAGTGCTGATGGACATGAATATGCCCGGTATTGGCGGCCTGGAAGCGACACGCAAAATTGTGCGCTTCAACCCCGATATCCGCATCATCATGCTCACCATTCATACCGAAAATCCACTGCCGGCGAAGGTGATGCAGGCGGGCGCAGCGGGTTATCTCAGTAAAGGCGCCGCGCCGCAGGAAGTGGTGAGTGCGATTCGCTCGGTGCATTCGGGGCAACGCTATATCGCCTCTGATATTGCCCAGCAAATGGCACTTAGCCAGATCGAACCGCAAAAAGCCGAATCACCGTTCAGCTGTTTGTCGGAAAGGGAATTGCAGATTATGCTGATGATCACGCGCGGGCAGAAAGTGACGGAAATTTCCGAACAGCTGAGTCTCAGCCCGAAAACCGTTAACAGTTACCGCTATCGCATGTTCAGTAAGTTGAATATCAGTGGCGATGTCGAGTTAACGCATTTGGCCATTCGACATGGCCTGTTCAATGCGGAGCCATTAATCAGTAGTGAGTGACGTTTTCAATTCCAAAGCCTTTCTCAGCACCGTGACCAGCCAACCCGGCGTCTACCGTATGTACGATGCGACCGGCACGGTGATCTATGTTGGTAAAGCCAAAGACCTCAAAAAGCGCCTGACCAGCTACTTTCGTACGCAGGTGGGCAGTCGCAAAACTGAAGTGCTGGTCAGCAATATCCAGAACATCGACGTCACCGTGACGCACACCGAAACGGAAGCGCTGCTGCTGGAGCATAACTACATCAAGCTCTACCAGCCGCGCTATAACGTGCTGCTGCGCGATGACAAATCCTATCCTTACATTTTCCTCAGCGGCGATAGCCATCCGCGCCTGGCGATGCACCGTGGCGCGAAGCATGCTAAAGGCGAATACTTTGGCCCGTTTCCTAACGGCTATGCGGTGCGTGAAACCCTCGCGTTGCTGCAGAAGGTATTCCCGATTCGCCAGTGTGAAAACAGCGTGTATCGCAACCGTTCGCGCCCGTGTTTGCAGTATCAGATTGGCCGCTGCCTTGGACCCTGCGTTTCGGGTTTAGTCAGCGAAGAGGAGTATGCGCAGCAAACCGATTACGTGCGTTTGTTCCTCGCGGGGAAAGATGATCAGGTAATCAATCAACTGGTCAAGCGCATGGAAAATGCCAGTGAGGAACTGCGTTTTGAAGAAGCCGGGATTTTGCGCGACCAGATTCAGGCGGTCAGGCGGGTAACCGAGCGGCAGTTTGTCTCCAATCAGGGTGAAGACCTGGATGTGATGGGCGTGGCCTTTGATGCCGGCATGGCTTGTTTGCACGTGCTGTTTATTCGTCAGGGCAAAGTGCTCGGCAGCCGCAGCTACTTCCCGAAGGTGCCCGCCGATACTGAACTGACCGAAGTGGTGCAAACCTTTGTCGGCCAGTTCTATCTGCAAGGCAGCGAAGCGCGCACATTGCCAGCGGAAATCCTGCTGGACTTCAATCTGCCGGAACGTGAGTTGCTGGCGGAATCGCTCAGCGCGCTGGCGGGACGTAAGGTGAATATCCAAAGTAAACCGCGTGGCGACCGCGCACGTTATCTGAAACTGGCGCGCACCAATGCGGCAACGGCGCTGATTACCAAGCTGTCGCAGCACTCGACCATTCAGCAGCGTCTCGCAGCGCTGGCGACATTCCTCGAGCTCGATACCATCCATCGCATGGAGTGCTTCGACATCAGCCACACCATGGGCGAGCAGACCATTGCGTCGTGCGTGGTGTTCAACCGTGATGGCCCGCTGCGTTCTGATTACCGTCGCTACAACATTGAAGGCATCACGCCGGGCGATGATTACGCGGCGATGAATCAGGTGCTGCGCCGTCGTTACGGCAAAGCGCTGGAAGAGGACAAAATCCCTGACGTGATCATTATCGACGGCGGTAAAGGTCAGTTAGCGCAGGCGAAACAGGTGTTCGCTGAGCTGAATGTGCCCTGGGATAAAGATCGTCCGATTTTACTTGGTGTGGCGAAAGGCAGCGATCGTAAAGCCGGGCTGGAGACGCTGTTCTTTGAAGCGGAAGGTGAGGGCGTTTCCTTGCCACCGGACTCGCCTGCGCTGCATGTGATTCAGCATATTCGTGATGACTCTCACAATCATGCGATTTCAGGTCACCGAAAAAAACGCGCCAAAGTGAAGAACACCAGCGCGCTGGAAAGTATTGAAGGCGTGGGGCCAAAACGGCGCCAACAGCTGCTCAAGTATATGGGTGGCCTGCAACCGTTGATGAATGCCAGCGTCGATGAAATCGCCAAAGTGCCGGGAATTTCCACCGCGCTGGCGGAAAAAATCTACTACTCACTGAAACACTAACGTTGAAAGAGGGGGGGCAATGTAGGAACATACATGAAACCCTACTCACACCAGACAGTTACTGGCATATGCAATTTAACATTCCGACGTGTCTTACCCTGTTTCGAGTCGTACTTATTCCCTTCTTTGTCCTGGCGTTTTATCTGCCATTTCAATGGGCACCCTTTGCTACTGCACTGATCTTTGTGATTGCTGCGGTCACTGACTGGTTTGATGGTTTTTTAGCGCGTCGCTGGAAGCAGACCACGCGTTTTGGCGCGTTCCTCGATCCGGTTGCGGATAAAGTGCTGGTGGCGATTGCGCTGGTGCTGGTGGCGGAGCATTTCCACGCGTGGTGGATTACGCTGCCTGCGGCAACCATGATCGCCCGTGAAATCATTATCTCTGCGCTGCGTGAGTGGATGGCAGAGATTGGTAAACGCAGCAGCGTGGCGGTGTCGTGGATCGGCAAGGTGAAAACCACCGCGCAGATGTTCTCGCTGTTTGCGTTGTTGTGGCGTCCAGAAGCCACGGTGGTTGGCGTGGGTGTGGTTGCGCTGTACATCGCAGCCGTGCTGACTTTCTGGTCAATGTTCCAGTATTTAAGCGCAGCGCGCGGCGATTTGCTCGATAGCTGATCGATGCGATTTAAAAAGCAGCAAACGGACGCAGTGTGTGGATAATTCTATTGACTCACTGCGTCAGATAAGTAGAATGCATCGCATCGAACGGCAGCGAGTCTGCAAGAAGCTGAATAAAATCAGCAAGTTTGATGAAGAATGTAACAGAATCGAGCATGTTAAGTTGGTGCAAGGCGGCAACTGAACGAATCCCTGGGAGCTTACATTGGTAAGTGACCTGGGTGAGTGAAGGCAGCCAACGTAGCAACAAGTTAACAGGCGAAGATTATGCGGGAATAGCTCAGTTGGTAGAGCACGACCTTGCCAAGGTCGGGGTCGCGAGTTCGAGTCTCGTTTCCCGCTCCAAATTTAGTGGTTCGTATTCAACGAATTACATATCAGATTAAAGGCGCGTTGGCAGAGTGGCCATGCAACGGATTGCAAATCCGTCTACCTCGGTTCGACTCCGGGACGCGCCTCCAATTTACACCCTGCCCGGGTGGTGAAATCGGTAGACACAAGGGATTTAAAATCCCTCGGCTTATGGCTGTGCGGGTTCAAGTCCCGCCCCGGGCACCATATTCGCAGTCGATAAAACGAATAAAATAAAGCAATAAGCAGTAATGTCGTAACCGCCTAAGGGCGGTTTTTTTGTTTTTGTCCTTTCCTCATCGCCAATAAAAAACCCGGCAAAGCCGGGCAAGTCATTACGATTGCGGTTGTCCCACCGGACCTGCACCTTCGCTAGCGCCTGGCACCGGTTGGTTACTTGGCGCATGTGGACGCCCATCGCTGCCCACGGCATCACTTTTGTGCATACAACCCGCCAGCGAGACCAAGGTTAACGTCACCAATGCTGCTTTTGCTAAAACTTTCATCTGCTGCTCCTCATAAATGAGCGATTGAGTAACCAATCTCAAAGAGATCAAAGGATTGACCTTGAGCTAAGCAAAGTCAGTGACAGCAAATTACGCAAGCGAAGCGCGGCGATAACCATAAAAAACGCCGGAAATCCGGCGCTTTTCGTCTCAATCCTAATAATTGCTATCCCAGATTGCCACTCAACCGCTCGCGGAAATCGCTGCTGCGGTTATCCAGCCCGATAAAAGTCACGTTTGCACCGTGACGTTGATAGCGATATTCGATGGCATCGAGAGCCGCCACGCTGGAAGCGTCCCAAATCTGCGCATGCGTCAAATCAATGGTGACAGTTTTTGGATCGTGGCCGTAGTTGAAGTGTTCAAACAAATCATTGCTGCTGCCAAAGAACAGCGGGCCGCGTACGGTGTAATTCACCTGTTGGCCATCGTCGCTCAGCTGGCGTTCAGCGTGAATGACGTGAGCGATGCGGCGCGCGAACAGCATCATCGCCAGAATCACACCAATCAGTACGCCAATCGCCAGGTTGCCGGTCCACACGGTGACCGCCACCGTCAGCACCATCACCAAGGTTTCCGACCACGGCATGCGTTTCAGCGTTGCCGGTTGCAGGCTGTGCCAGTTCACGGTTTTCACCGCCACCACCATCATAATGCCCGCCAGGACTACCATCGGAATCTGCGCCATAATCTGGCTCAGTCCGGTCACCAGCAACAGCAGCACGATACCCGCCGCGACCGTTGAAACACGCGTACGCGCTTTGCCCAGCTCGACGTTAACGATGGTTTGGCCAATCATCGCGCAACCGGCGATGCCGCCATAAAAACCCGCCAGAATGTTACCAACGCCGAGCGCCCAGGATTCGCGGCGTTTAGCGGAAGGCGTATCGGTGATGTCATCCACCAGTTTGGCGGTCAGCAGCGACTCCATCAAACCCACAAAGGCGATGCTCAAAGCGGTGGGCCAGATGATTTGCAGCGTGTGCAGATTGATCGGCACCAGCAGCGTAGTGAAGCCTGGCAAACCGGCGGTCATTGGCCCTTCATCGCCCACGTTCGGTACGCGATAGCCAAGCAGCAACGCCACCGCCGTCACCACCACAATCGCCACCAGCGGTGAAGGGACGCTTTTCAGCACTTTTGGCAGCAGCAGCACGATGGCCAGTGTGACGGCGAACAGCACCCACACCAAAGCGGATTGTCCCCAAACGTGCGGGACCTGCGCAAAGAAGATCAGGACGCCAAGGGCATTAACGAAGCCGATCATCACCGAACGCGGGATATAGCGCATCATGCGCGACAACCCAGCGAGTCCAAAAATAATCTGGATAATGCCGCCCATAATCACCGCCGGCAGGATGTATTCAACGCCGTGCGCATGCACCATCGGACCGATCACCAGCGCCACCGAACCGGCCGCAGCGGTGACCATCGCCGGACGACCGCCCAGAATCGACAGCGTCAGACACAGCACCACTGAGGCAACAAGGCTGACTTTGGGATCAACACCGGCAATCACGGAGAAGGAGATAACTTCCGGGATCAGTGCCAGTGCGGTAATAATGCCGGCCAGACACTCGCGGGTTAGCAGGGCAGGCGAACGTAATACGCGCCCCACGGTGATATCGCTCTCCACCGCAGTGGCGCGCTCAGTTGGTTGGCTCATAGATTGTGCAGGCTCTTTTATTATTGTGCGCATACCCTCGCGGTACGGCAGTAACCAGTTAGGATTTTCCGAGAAGGGATGTTACCGGGCAATAAGATGAGACGCTAGCGCGTTGGGGCAGGTGAGGGTGATTCCATCCCTGGAATCCGGCTTTAGACCGCGAGATCGTCAGGGGTTTTATTCACAACCAATTCAAGCAGGTGGCGATAAATATCCAGCTGAATCACATCGCTTTCCATCTCAAGACGGTTAATCAGCGAAGCAATAATCGCTTTATTGGAAACCGGCATACCGGCTTGCAGGATTTCGGCGATGATCTGCCCGAAAACTTCCATTTCAGTGCTGTCGCTGTTACCGGCCAGTTTGAAATAGTCAGCGATGGCAGCGCTACTGTTTGCGGCGTTTTGCATATGTGAAGCCCTTAAGATCGGCCTGATGGCAATGTGCCTTCAGCTCCATGATGAAAAATTTGCACGCGGACAGGCGCGCAACACCCAACTCATCAACCAACGCAAAAAGACACCTCTGAAGGTGGAAATCCACAACACCTTCAGAGGCGACGCAAAGTGCATCATTCGTTACGGAGCCATCAGCTGGCTCACGGGACGTAAACTTATACAATCTGGTGCAACTTGTACAACAAGGATCTTAAGCAATTCGTGCTAGTTATTAATTAACAATGAGTTATGATTTGTAATGTTTTCTAAAAGCTATACAAGAATGTGCCTGAACAGCTAAATTTTCCGCGAGTTGTACAACTGATAAAGAAAGCTGGAGAATTTTTGCCCTGACAACTACGTTTTCAGGTGTAAGCAAAATTTTCATTGGCGAGCGGCTTACCCTATAATAACGCTCCCGTTTAGTTAGATACCTAACCATTAGGCCACTACGTTTTGAGCGACTATCCCCAACCCTTTTCTCGTTTGCTGCATCTCACCGCGCACGCGTGGCGTTTGGCTGTCGATCGTCGCCTTAAAGAGAGCGGATTGAGTATGAGCAGCTGGATGGCGATTGCCAGCGTGGCCACCGCCGCCGAGCCGCCAACGCAAAAAGCGCTGGCGCAGTTGCTGGGTCTGGAAGAGGCCAGCGTCGTGCCGCTGGTGGATCGTCTGGTGAAGCAGCAACTGCTGGCGCGCGTACAGCCGCCGGAAGATCGCCGCAAGCGCCTGCTGATTCTGACGGAGCAGGGCAGCGTGGCCTTTGCCGAAGTGAAAACGCAGGCCGATGCGCTCCGTGCGCAGTTGCTGGCGGATATCGATCCTGCATCGCTGGCGATAACGGAACAGGTGCTGCAACAGCTGCTCGCACGCTTGGGAAGCGTCTAACCGTGGCAAAACGTAATCCTTATGCCCAACGCGAATGGCTGCCGCATGAAAAGCCGATGCTGCCGGGCTCGCCCTCCACGCCGCTGCATTCGCCCTCGAAGCGCATCGCGTTTGGCATTATTGGCTTATTGATCTCGATTACCGGCGCGCTGAGTAACGCGCTGGTCTCTGCCAACCTCACCAATCTGCAAGGCACCTTCGGCGCATACAGCAATGAGATCGCCTGGCTGCCCGCGGTATATGTGATGGGCAACATCTCCATCAACCTGCTGCTGGTGAAGTTCCGCCAGCAGTTTGGTCTGCGGCTGTTCACCGAAGCGTTTCTGGTGTTGTATGTGATAGTTGCGTTTTTCCACCTGCTGGCTAACGATCTCAGCTCGGCGATTATTGTGCGCACCGCGCACGGCATGGTCGGCGCGGCGCTCAGTTCGCTCGGCATCTATTACCAGATTCAGGCGTGGCCGGCGAAGCATCGGCTTAAAGCCCTGGTGATTGGCATCACCGCATCGCAGCTGGCGATTCCGCTGGCACGATTGTTCTCCACCGAACTGCTGCAGCTGCAAGAGTGGCGCGGTTTGTACCTGTTTGAACTCGGTCTGGCGATGATCTCGCTGGGCTGCGTGCTGGTGGTGAAACTGCCGCCTGGCGACCGCATCAAAGCCTTTGAAAAGATGGATTTCCTCACCTTTATGCTGATGGCGCCGGGCATGGCGCTGCTGTGCGCGGTACTGTCGCTGGGCCGCATCGAATGGTGGTTCAGCACGGCGTGGCTTGGTGTGGCATTGGCGCTGGCGCTGGTATTGATCGTCGCGGCGATCGTCGTCGAGCACAATCGCAAGAATCCGTTGCTGAATACCCGCTGGCTCAGCAACGGCACGATTGTGCGGCTGGGTATTGTGATGATCATGATGCGTATTCTGCTGGCCGAGCAAAACACCGGCGCGGTCGGTTTTCTGCAGCAACTCGGCTTACTCAACGATCAGATGCGCGGCCTGGCGTTAGCGATCATTGCCGGTGTGATTTGCGGCATGATTGCCAGCGCGTTGACCATCAAACCCACGCATCTGAGCTGGCCAATTGTCGCGTCGCTGGTGGTGATGATCGTCGCCTCGCTGATGGATGCGCAATCCAACCCGCTGACGCGCGCCCACAATCTCTACTTCAGCCAGTTTTTACTCGGCTTCGGCAGCGCCTTCTTCCTCGGGCCCGCCATGCTGCTGGGAATTGGCGGCGTGGTGACGCAGCCGAAAAATCTGGTCAGCTTCTCGGTGCTGTTCGGCATGAGCCAGAACTTAGGCGGCCTGATCGGCGCGGCCATTCTCGGCACCTTCCAGACGTGGCGCGAAAAGTATCACTCCAGCCTGTTGGGCGATCAGCTGTCGCAGCTGGATCCCAACGTGACCGAACGCCTCAGCCAGTACAGCTCGCTGTTCAGCAGCCAGTTGCCGGATAGCGTGCTGCTCAGCGCGCAAAGCAGCAGCCAGCTGCAAACGGTGGCGACGCTGCAAGCCAACGTGCTGGCCTATAACGACACCTATCTTCTTACTGCCGCGCTGGCTTTCATCACCTTAATCTGGGTGCTGTATCGCCTGACGCGCTTACGCTATATCAACTGGCGTCAGACTAAAATGAATGCGGCACAACCAGTAACCCCGACGGAGAATTCATGAGCCAACAGGACGACATTCAGGCGGCGGAGCGCGAGCGCACCAACCGCCGACGCATTCTTTCCATCGCCGCTGGCAGCGGCATTGTTATCGTCGGCGTGCTGGTGATTCTCTATGCCTGGCAGCTGTGGCCGTTCACCAGCACCGTTCAGTCAACGGAAAACGCCTACGTGCGCGGCCAGGTAACCTTTATTAGCCCGCAGGTGAATGGCTATCTGACCGAAGTGAACGTGGTGGATTTGCAGCCGGTGACCAAAGGCCAGCTGCTGATGACCATCGACGATCGGATCTATCGTCAGCGCGTGCATCAGGCGCAGGCGCAGCTGGATATGAAAATCGCCGCGCAGAATAATAACCAGCAGCAGCGTAAAAGTGCCGAAGCCAACATTCTCAGCAACAAAGCGGCGCTGGAAAATGCCAAAGCGCAGGCGCTGAAAAGCAGCCTCGATCTCAAGCGGGTCGAGAATCTGGCGGCTGACGGCTCGCTGTCGGTACGTGAGCGCGACGCCGCGCGCGCGGCGAATGCCCAGGCGCAGGCGCAGTTGCGTCAGGCGGATGCGCAGGTCGCCGTTTCACAACAGAATCTGCAAACCGTGGTGGTGAATCGCGCGTCACTGCAAGGCGATGTTGCCAGTGCGCAGGCGGCGTTGGAGTTGGCAAACATCGACCTGGCGAATACGCGCATCATCGCGCCAGACAGCGGCCAGCTTGGTCAGCTGTCGGTGCGCAAAGGCAGCTATGTGACCGCCGGCACACGTTTGACTTCGGTGGTGCCTGAAAACAAATGGATCATCGCCAATTTCAAAGAAACCCAGCTGGCGCGCGTACGTCCCGGCTTGCCGGTGAACATTCGCGTCGATGCGCTGGACGGTAAGCACTACGATGGTCGCGTCGAGTTTATTTCACCTGCCGCCGGTTCCGAATTCAGCGCTATCTCGCCGGATAACGCCACCGGCAACTTTGTGAAAATTGCCCAGCGCATTCCGGTGCGCATCAAAATTCTTAACGACGATCTGCATGCGCTTCGTCCGGGCATGTCGGTGGAAGTGAGCATTGATACCGCCGCAGAGCCGCACAAGGATGCGCCATGAAGCGCGTACTGTTTGCCACCTGCGTGGCATTGATGGTAGGCGGCTGTGCAACGGAAGTGGAAAAAGCGCCTTCATCGTTGCCGATTCCTGATAGCTGGCGTCAGCAGGTGGGCCCGTATGCGTTGCCCGAGGCGCAATGGTGGCAGAACTTCGGCGATGCCCATCTCAATCGCCTCGTCACGCAGGCGTTGCAGCACAACAGCGATGTCCTCACCGCACGTTCACGCGTGGATCAATACCGTGCCGAGTTGCGTGCCGCGCAGGGCGATAATTTCCCGACGTTGTCGGCGGGCGTTGCGGCTACGCATCAACGTGCGCTGTCAGCGGCGACCGGTCAGCCGTATGAAAACGCGGTATTTCAGGGATTGCTGCAGGCCAACTACGAGGTGGATTTATGGGGCAGCCGCAGCAACAGCATTCGCGCCGCAGAAGCTTCGCTGGATGCGCAGCGTGCCGCCGCGTCTGCCGCTGAGCTAACCGTCGCCAGTTCGGTAGCATCGGGTTATCTCAGCCTGTGCGCGCTGGATGAACAGCTGCGCGTCACTCAGGCGACGCTGGCGACGCGTGAAAACTCGCTCAATCTGGCGCAGCGTCAGTTTGAAACCGGCTACACCTCGCGCCTCGAATGGATGCAGGCCGCCTCGGAATATCAAACCGCCAAAGCGCAGATCCCGCAGTTGCAGCATCAGATCGAGCAGCAAGAGAACGCGCTCAGCGTGCTGGTGGGCATGAACCCGCGCCAAATCGCGCGCAGCAGCCAGTTCGACCACATCAAGCCGCAAACCTTGCCATCGCTGCTGCCGTCGCAGCTGCTGAATCGCCGTCCGGATATTGTGCAGGCGCAGCGCCAGCTGCTGGCCGCCGACGCTTCACTGGCCTCAACCCAGGCCAAACTGTTGCCGTCGCTTAATCTCACCGCCAGCGGCACCTTGCAAAGCAGCGAACTGCATCAGCTACTGGATAATCCGTTCCGCCTGTGGAGCATTGGCGGCAGCATTCTGGCTCCGCTGTTGAATCGCGAAGCGCTGACTGCTCAGGTGGATGTGGCGATGGCGACGCGTAATCAGGCGCTGTACGGTTACGAAAAAGTGGTGCGTAACGCCTTCTCCGATGTGGATAACGCGCTGGATGCCATTCGCCGCAGCGAGGAGCAGCTGGTGGAGTTGCAGAAACAGGAGAGCTACGTGGCGGAAGCGTATCGCATTGCCCACAACCGTTACCAAAACGGTTACGCCTCTTATCTGGATGAGCTGGACGCCCAGCGCACGCTGTTCAGCACCCAGCTGAATATCGTGTCAGTGAAAAATACGCTGCTGTTAGCGCAAATCGATCTTTATCGTTCGCTCGGTGGCGGCTGGCAGGGTTAAACATCATGTCGCAAGGCCATTTTTCGGTAGAAATTCCGCCGTAAAACGGCCTGCGTCTGGTTTTAAATCGGCAGTAAACGATTCTAAAGTGATTCATGCTTCTTTTTACTTGTCTTTACAAATAATGTTATTATCCGCCCGCTTTACACAGTCTGAACGGAACAGTGTTGGTAAGTTTACCAGCGCGGTCGCTCACCCAGGCGGCTTGCAAAGACAGGGGAAGAAAAGGAAATGATGAATAAAAAAATCGGTTTTGCGTTGTTAGTTACTGCGGTCCTGTTAACCGGCTGTGCACCGCGTACCGCGCCTATCCAGAATGTGAGCCAGGCCGTGGGTCAGAGCTACTCGGATGATCAAATGAAGCAAGCCATCGTCCAGGCGGGTGCCGCTAACCATTGGGTGATGACGCCAGCCGGTCCGGGCGTGATGAATGGTCACCTGGCCGAGCGCGGACATACCGCGGATATTCGCGTGAACTACACCGCGAACAGCTATCAAATCCAGTATGTCAGCAGCCAGAATCTGAAAGCAGGCAGCGGTCAGATTCACCGCAACTACAATCGCTGGATTCAGAACCTGAGCCAGGGCATCCAGACGCGTCTGGCGGTCGAAGCCGCTAAATAAGCGCGAAGCGTGATTGCTGACATAATGTTGTAAAGTTAGCCGTAACGCTGCCGAAATAGAAACAGGCGGGCCAAGTGCCCGCCTTGTTAATCGGCGACATCCGCATGGGATGACGGGTATAGAGAGCAAGGAAGGGATGCCGCGCAGCGAAAAACTGACCATCCCTGAGGCTGAAGAAAGAATACAGGTATGAAACTCGCTTACTCCCTTGTTGACTGGCACGCCATCGCGCCGGGCAACAGCACCGCAGAAGAGTGGCAACGCTGGGCGCAACAGGCACCGGCGTTAGAGGCCACGCAACCTATCGCGAAACCCCAATTTTTGCCGATGATGACCGCGCGTCGTCTCAGCGCCGGCAGCCGTGCGGCGGTTGAGTGCGGGCTGGCGTTATTGGCGCGGCAAAGCGTGGACGCCATCGTCTTCACCAGTCGCCACGGCGAACTGGAACGCAATCTGCGCATTCTCACCGCGCTGGCGGAACAGCAAGCGCTGTCGCCCACCGATTTCGCCATGTCGGTCCACAACTCAGCGGTGGGAAGTTTGACCATCGCCGCGCGTCAGCCGCTGGTTTCATCCTCGGTTTCGGCCGGTATCGATAGCTTCCAGCAAGGATTGATAGAAGTGGCGGCGCTGCATCAGGCGGGTTACGCGCAGGTGCTGCTGGTGGATTTTGACGGCGTGGTGCCGGATTACTACCGTCCGTGGCTGCCGGAAATCGAGCGTTTTAATGCGCCGTACGCGGTAGCGCTGCTGCTGCGCGCGGGCGAGGCGTGGCGCTGCAAAGCGCAGGCCGGCAAACCCGCTGAGCCGCACAACCCTCTGCCGCAAAGTCTGCAATTTCTGGCGGCGATGCTGCACAACACGCCACGTTTTAGCGTGGCCGGCGAGCGCCATCAGTGGCACTGGGAGCGTCTGCATGGTGGATAATTCGCTGACCGAGGCGCGTCCCGGTTTCAACTATTACTGGCGGCTGGTGATGACCGCCGTCAGCTTCACGCTGTTCAGCGTGGGCGGCCTGTTACTGTCGCTGATCTGGTTCAATCTGCTGTTGCTGGTGCAGCGCGATGGCCTGCGTCGTCGCCAAATCGCCCGCAGCAGCATCGCCTGGAGCTTCCGCTGCTTCCTGCGTTTCTGCCGCTTTGTCGGGGTTTACGATTACCAGATCGTTGGCGCAGAACAGCTGCGCCAGGATCGCGGCTGCCTGATCGTCGCCAACCATCCTTCACTGATCGATTACGTGATGATCGCCTCGGTGCTGCCGGAGATGGATTGCCTGGTGAAAGCCGAGCTGCAGCACAACATTTTCTTCCGTGGCGTGATTCGCGCCGCCGATTACCTGATTAACAGCGAAGCCGATACGCTGCTGCCGGATAGCCAGCAGCGGCTGGCGCGCGGCGATACCATCCTGATTTTCCCGGAAGGCACGCGCACACGTTATGGTGAGCCGCTGAAGCTGCAACGCGGTGCCGCCAACATTGCGGTGCGCGCGGGCTGCGATCTGCGCGTGGTGCACATCAGCTGCACCGAGCGCATGCTCGATAAGCAAAGCCGCTGGTATCAGATTCCGCTGGTTAAACCGATTTTTACTGTACGCGTACAATCGCGTATTGCCAGCCACGCCTTTTGTGAAGCCGAAGAGGATGCGCAGCCGCTGGCCGCACGTCGTCTGACGCGTCATCTGCAACAGGCGCTGGTGCCTGACGAGACCAACTAAGTTATGCAAGTACTGATTAACGACATCAAACAGATGATTATCGACACGCTGAATCTGGAAGACATCAGCCCTGACGACATCGAAACCGACGCACCGCTGTTTGGCGAGGGGCTGGGCCTCGATTCAATCGATGCGCTGGAGCTGGGACTGGCGGTGAAAAATCGCTTCGGCGTACAGCTCTCCGCCGAGAGCGAAACGCTGCGCGCGCACTTTTTTTCCGTGGCTACCCTGGCCGCGTTTGTTGAACAACAGCAAGCCTGAGAACAGTCAACATGATGAACAAAAACGAAATTTACCAGGAAGTGGCTTCGCTGCTCACCTCGCTGTTTGAAATTGAGCCGGATGATATTCGCCCGGACGCCCGCCTGTATGAAGACCTCGAGCTGGATAGCATCGATGCGGTCGATATGGTGGTGCATCTGCAAAAGCGCACTGGCCGTAAGATCAAGCCGGAAACCTTCCGCGCGGTGCGTACCGTGCAGGACGTGGTGGATGCCGTCGACCAACTGATGCGCGACGAAGCCTGATCGCATGCTGCTGCGGCTGCTAAACGGAGCGGCGCTGCTGGCGTGGCCGTTTCTGGTGTGGTTAACCCTCACCCAGCCACAGTGGCGCGGCGTGACGGGCCTGCTGGCGCTGCTGTTTGTGCTGCGCGTCTGGACGCTGCGCCGCGCCGCCGGGCCGATGGCGCGCGTGATGCTGCTGCTGGCGCTGGTGGGCAGCGCATTATGCCTCGCCAGTCTGCTGCTGCGATCGCAGCATCTGCTGCTGTGGTATCCGCTGGTGGTCAATGCATTGATGCTGCTGCTGTTTGGCGCGTCGCTGTGGAGCCCAATGCCGCTGGTAGAGCGGCTGGCGCGGCTGCGCGAACCGGATCTGCCGCCGCGCGCGGTGCGTTATACCCGCCGCGTGACGCAAGTGTGGTGCGGCTTTTTCATCTTCAACGGCAGCGTGGCGTTGCTCACCTGCCTGCTTAATGATGTCACGCTTTGGACACTCTGGAATGGGTGCATCAGCTATCTGCTGATGGGCACGCTGATGGGCGGCGAATGGCTGCTGCGTCAGCGCATAAGGAAACAGGCATGAACCTACATAGCCTCCGCGACTGGCTCAGCGCGCCGGATCGCATTGTGGCCTGGCACGGCCAACAGCAACATACGCTGCATTCCTTGCGTCAGCAGGTGCAGGCGCTGGTCGATCGGCTGCAAAACCAGCCCGGCCACTATTGGGCGCTGTGCTTTGATAACAGCTATGCGTTTACCGCCGCGCTGCTGGCGCTGTGGCACGCCGGTAAAACGCCGGTGATTCCCGGACACTGTCGCGCGGCCCAACTCGAAGAGATGGCCGACAGCCTGGATGGCGTGATCAGCGATATGCCGCTGACGGTCTCGCTGCCGCAGCTGCGCTGGGACGGCGCGCTGGCGAGCGGTGCGTTAGCGCCGATCGCCGCCGATGCCACGCTGGTGCTGTTCACCTCCGGTTCGACCGGCACGCCGCGTCGCGTGGTGAAATCGCTGCGCGCGCTGGATCTCGAAGCCCGCTGGCTCTACAGCTTGTGGGGCGCACGCTTACGCGATTGCCATGTGATTGCCTCCGTCAGCCATCAACATATGTATGGCCTGAGTTTTCGCATCGTGCTGCCAATGGCGTTGGGTTTACCCTTTGCCGCGCAGCAAATTTTCTACAGTGAACAGCTGGCCGATCAATCACCCGATCGTCGCTACGCGTTTATCAGCAGCCCGGCGTTTCTGCGGCGTCTCGATCCTGCGCTGGCCGGGCCGCGCTGCGAACTGATCGTCTCCGCCGGTGGCGCGTTGCCGTGGACGGCGGCGCAGCATGCGCAACAGGCGCTGAGCTGCACGGTTGATGAAATCTATGGCAGCACCGAAACCGGCGTGATTGGCTGGCGCTGCGCCCGCGAGGAGAACGCGCTGTGGCACTGTTTCCCGCAGATTACCCTGCGTGAGCAGGACGCTGGACGCTGGCGGGTGTTTTCCGCTTTGCTGGAAACCGATGCCGGTTGCGCGCTCGACGATCGCATTGTGCAGCAGCCGTCCGGCCAGTTTCAGCTGGCGGGTCGTCAGGATCGCGTGGTGAAGATTGAAGATAAGCGCGTGTCGCTGAGTGAAATTGAACGCCGCCTGCTGGCGTTGCCCGGCGTGGACGATGCCGCCGCGCTGGCGATTCAGCGTC
This sequence comes from Pantoea sp. B9002, assembly GCF_013385945.1. Lineage (NCBI taxonomy): Bacteria > Pseudomonadati > Pseudomonadota > Gammaproteobacteria > Enterobacterales > Erwiniaceae > Pantoea > Pantoea sp. B9002. Next base: position 9,716 of record NZ_JACAPA010000009.1, on the reverse strand, counting down.
ACGGTCGTCATGCGATTGGCGTGGTGCTGGCGCTGCCCGAAATGCTGGATGCAGCAACGCTGCATCAGCTAAAAATTGAGTGGAAACGCGCGCTGCAACCCTGGCTGGAGCCGGTGGCGATGCCGCGCTACTGGCGCGTGGTGACGTCGATTCCTGTCACCGCACAAAGTAAACGCGCCTGGCCACAAATTGAGGAGTTATTTGATGCTGCCGGTTGAACTGCATGCCGAACAGCAGGGCGATGCACTGACATTGCGCCTGCACGTTGCCGCCGATCTGTTTTGGTTTCGCGGCCATTTCCCGACGCTGCCGATTCTGCCCGGCGTAGCGCAGCTCGACTGGGCGCTGCATTACGGCCTGACGCGTTTAGCCATCGGTAAATCTTTCGCCGCGATTGACAATATCAAGTTCCAGCAGCCGGTGCCGCCGGATGCCGAACTGGCGTTACAGCTGCAGTGGCAGGCAGAAAAATCGCTGCTCAGTTTCAGCTACAGCCTGATCAACGGCGACGTGGCGACGGTGGCCAGCAGCGGGAAGATCCGCCTGTGTTAAGCCCTGACTTCGCGCCCTGCGTACTGATTCCCTGCTATAACCACGGCGTGATGCTGGCGTCGGTGCTGGCGCGTCTGGCACCGTTCAACTTGCCGGTGATTCTGGTGGATGACGGCAGCGATGCCACCACCAAACAGCAGATTGCGGCGCTGGAGGCACCGCAGTTGCAGGTGCTGACGCTGCCCCACAATCAGGGCAAAGGCGCGGCGGTGATTGCCGGACTGCGCGCGGCAGCGGCAGCGGGTTATAGCCACGCGCTGCAACTGGATGCCGATGGTCAGCATCAGGTGGAAGACACGCCGCTCATGCTGGCCGAAGCGCAGCGTTATCCGCACTGTCTGATCTCCGGTCAGCCGCTTTACGACGCCTCGATTCCCAAATCGCGCCTCTATGGCCGCTATATCACCCATTTCTGGGTGTGGGTGGAAACGCTGTCGTTTTCGCTGAAAGACAGCATGTGCGGCTTCCGCGTCTATCCGCTCGCGCCGTCGCTGGCGTTGTGCGATCGCCGTCCGATTGGTCAGCGCATGGATTTCGACACCGAAATCATGGTGCGCCTCTATTGGCAGGGCACGCCGAGCCGTTTTATCACCACGCGCGTGACCTATCCGGCCAGCGGCGTGTCGCACTTTGACGCGCTGCGTGACAACCTGCGCATCTCGTGGATGCACACGCGGCTGTTCTTCGGCATGTTGCCGCGCATCCCGCAGTTGCTGCGTCAGCGTGGCGCTGCGCAACACTGGTCGGCAACGCCGGAACGGCGCGGGCAGAGCGGTTTGCGCTTTATGCTGTGGCTCTATCGCCGCGCCGGACGCTTACCTTTTATCTTGCTGCTGTGGCCGGTGGTGGCGGTTTACTGGCTAACCGGACGCACCGCGCGCGCCGCCTCGCAGCAGTGGCTGACGCGGGTACAAGCGGTGGCGCAGCAGCAGAACATCGCGCTGCCTGCGCCGCTCAGCAGCTATCGTCACTTTCTGCGTTTCGGCTACAGCATGCTGGATAAAGTTGCCAGCTGGCGCGGCGATCTGCAGTGGGGACGCGATATCGATTTCGCGCCCGGTGCGGAAGCCACCATTCGCGACGCCGAGGGCAAAGGCCATCTGATTCTGGCCTCGCATCTTGGTGATATCGAAGCCTGCCGCGCGATGGCCAAACAGGTCAGCGGATTGGTGATTAACGCGCTGGTGTTTACCGACAATGCGCAGCGCTTCCGCGAGGTGCTGGAGAGCATTGCGCCGCAGGCGGGCGTCAATCTGATGCCGGTCACCGATATCGGCCCGGACACCGCCATTCTGCTGCAGCAAAAACTCGATGCCGGTGAATGGGTGGCGATTGTCGGCGATCGCACCGCCGTGCATCGCCAGCGCGGCGGCGAGCGTCGCGTGGTGTGGAGTGAATTTATGGGCCATCCTGCACCGTTTCCGCAGGGGCCGTTTGTGCTGGCGGCAGCATTGCGCTGTCCGGTGCTGCTGATGTTCGCCTTGCGTGAACAGGGGCGATTGCGGGTGCACTGCGAAGCCTTTGCCGATCCGCTCTCGCTGCCGCGCGCCCAGCGCCAGCAGGCGTTACAAGCCACCGTCGATCGCTACGCCGAACGGCTACAACAGCACGCGCTGCTGGCGCCGCTGGACTGGTTTAACTTTTACGATTTCTGGACGTTGCCCGAGGAGAAAAGCCGCGATGAGTGAAAGCAACTACCGCGCTGAGGTGGAAATTACCGTGTCGTTTCACGACTGCGATCCGATGGGCGTGGTGTGGCACGGCAACTATTTCCGCTTTTTTGAAGTGGCGCGCGAAGCCTTGCTGCGCAGCGTCAATTACAGCTACGGCGAAATGGCCGCCAGCGGCTACGTCTGGCCGGTGGTCGATACCCATGTGAAATACCGCCAGCCGCTGCGCTGCGAAGAGGTGGTCCGCGTGGCGGCCAGTATCAGCGAATACGAAAACCGTTTACGCATCGATTACGTGATCCGCAACGCGGCGGGGCAGGTAACCACCAAAGCACACACGCTGCAGGTGGCGGTAAATGCGGCCACGCAGGAGATGTGTTTTGTCTCGCCCGCTATTCTGTTTGAACGCCTGGGAGTGAAACCGTGATCAGAACCCTTTGTCTGCTGCTGCTGGTGATCTGTGCCAATGCCAGCGCGGTCACGCTCGAGCAGCTGCAACAGCGCTTCGCCAGCCAGCCGGTGATCCGCGCCAATTTTGTTCAGGTGCGCACCATTGCCGGAATGGCGCAGCCGCTGGTGTCACGCGGTCAGCTGCTGATCGCCCAGCAGCAGGGTTTGTGGTGGCAGCAAGCCACGCCGTTCCCGCTGATGCTGATCCTCGATGATAAGCGCATGGTGCAGAGCATGAGCGGTCAGCCGCCGCAGGTGATCACCGCCGACAGCAATCCGCAGATGTTCCAGTTCAACCACCTTTTGCGCGCGCTGTTCCAGGCGGATGAAAAGGTGCTGCGCGAGAATTTTGAGCTCGATTTCCACGATCTTGGCAACAACCGCTGGCAGCTTGGCCTGACGCCGAAAGCCGCGCCGCTGAATAAGATCTTTAACCGTATCGATCTGCAAGGCGAGGCGTTTCTCAACCGCATCACGCTGGATGACAAGCAGGGCGACAAAACCGAGATCACCCTCAGCGCTACCCGCACCGAACCGAAACAGTTAACCGATGAAGAGCGAGCCCGTTTTGCCCCAGCGCAGTGAAAAAACCGTTGCGCTGCTGTGGCTGGCGGTGTGCCTGACATTAGCGGTGGCGCTGGCGATTTTACTGCCGCGCAGCCAGCTGAACAGCAGCGTGCTGGCGTTATTGCCGCAGCAGAATCTCGGCCAGGCGCCAGCGGAGATCCAGCACGGCTTTATGCAGCGCCTCGATCGTCAGCTGGTATGGCTGGTGAGCGCCAACGATCAAGACGGCGATGCGGTTGCGGCCTGGTGGCAAGCGCAGCTGCAAGCCTTGCCGATGCTGAAACAGGTGAGCGGCGAGCTGGATGATGATCAGATGCAGCGCTGGGGCGCCTACGCGTTTCAGCATCGCAACGGTTTGATCGACCCGGCCACGCGCGCGCGCTTACAGAACGGTGGCGGCGCGCAGGCCGACTGGATTCTGGCGCAGCTGTTCTCGGCCTTCGCGGGCGTCGGCAGCCAGGAGATCAGCCACGATCCGCTGCTGCTGGTGCGGGGCGCGCAACTGGCGATGCAGCAGAACGCCAACAACATGCTGCTGCATAACGGCTGGCTGACGGTCAAGGATGCGCAGCAGCGCCGCTGGTATTTCCTGCACGGCGAACTGGCGAGCAATGCTTTCAGTATCAAAGAGAGCCATCAGCTGGTGACCGCGCTTAATCAGCTGGAGCAACAGCTGAAAACCCGCTGGCCGGATGCGCAACTGCTGACGCGTGGCACGGTGCTGTTTAGCGACGATGCCAGCCAGCGCGCGCAGCATGATGTCGAAACACTTGGCAGCGCGACTTTGGCGGGATTGCTGCTGCTGGTGTGGCTGGTGTTCCGTTCATTACGACCGCTGGCGCTCTGTGCGCTGTCGGTGGCGATAGGTGCGATGGCGGGCACGGTGCTGACTTTGCTGTGTTTTGGTGAGTTGCATCTCACCACCTTAGTGATGAGCCTCAGCATTGTCGGTATTTCGGCCGATTATACGCTCTACTATCTAACCGAACGCATGGTGCACGGCGAGCAAGCCACGCCGTGGCAAAGCTTGCATAAGGTGCGCGGCACGCTGCTGCTGGCGCTCGGCACCACGGCGATTGCCTGGCTGCTGATGCTGCTGGCACCGTTCCCCGGCTTGCGCCAGCTGGCGGTGTTTGCCGCCAGCGGATTAAGCGCTTCCTGCCTGACGGTGATCTGTTTTTATCCGTGGCTGGTGCGCGGTTTGCCGGTGCGGCCCATTCCGGCGATGGTATGGCTGGCGCGCTGGCTGGCCGCGTGGCGGCGCAATAACTGGCTGAAGCGCGGCTTACCGGCGCTGGTGGCGATCTATGCGCTGAGCGGCATGCTACAACTCAAGGTCGATGATGATATTGCCCATCTGCAAAGCGCACCGGCGCAGCTGTTAGCACAGGATCGTCAGCTGGCGCAGCTCACCGGTCAGCAGGCCGATCAAACCTGGTTTGTGGTGTGGGGCGATGATGAACAGCAAGCGCTACAACGGCTGAGCGCGCTGGCACCGGAGCTTCAGCAGGCAAAGCAGCAAGGTTGGTTTAACAGTTATCGCGTGCTGCCGCTGAGTTCGCTGGCGCAGCAGCAGCAGGACGTAACGTTGCTACAGCAAGTCGCACCGACCATTCTGGACCGCTTGAAGCAGGCGGGCATCACGGTGGCGAATGCCAATCTCAACGCTATGCCGGTGACCGCCGCCGACTGGCTGGCGAGTCCGCTGAGTGAAGGCTGGCGGCTGCTGTGGCTGTCGCTGCCGGACGGACGCAGCAGCGTGCTGGTGCCGATCGGCGGCGTCAAAAACAGCGCCGCGTTGCAGCAGCTGGCATCCCAGCAGGCGGGCGTCAGTTGGGTCGATCGTAAGGCCAGCTATGATGAACTGTTCCGCTTCTGGCGCACGCTGCTGAGCGGATTGCTGGCGCTGGCATTATTGCTGATTACCGCCAGCTACATGCTGCGACTGGGGGTGAAAGCCGGGATGCGCAGCGCGCTGCCGTCGTGGCTGTCGCTGGCGGCGGCGCTGGCGACGCTGGGCTGGATCGGCGCGAGCCTCAATCTGTTTGCCTTGCTGGCGCTGATTCTGGTGCTGGGCATCGGCATCAACTACACGCTGTTCTTCAGCAATCCGCGTGGCACGCCGTTAACCTCAATGCTGGCGGTGACGCTGGCGATGATGACCACGCTGTTAACGCTCGGCATGCTGGTGTTCAGCAGCACCGCCGCCATCAGCGGTTTTGGTACCGTGCTGTGCAGCGGGATTTTTTGTGCATTCTTGCTGGCGCCGCTGGCGCTGGCTCCGGGGAAAAGGAAGCAACGATGAAAATGGGCATTTTGCTGCTGTTGAGCCTGCTGGTAAGCGGCTGCGCGCAGCATCAGAGCGACCTCAACCGGCCAACCGCGTGGCTGAAACCGGGCGTGCGCGTCACGCTGCCAGCGCCGGGCATCTCGCCCGCATTCCAGCAGCAGCAGTTGCTGACCGGCCACGCCAAAGGCAAAACCCAGTCGCTGCTGGTGTTGCTGAGCGCGGATTCACAGCAGCTGAGCCTCGCCGGTTTGTCATCGCTTGGCATTCGCCTGTTCCGCGTTACCTATGATAAAAACGGCATTCACACGCAGCAGATGATGGCGCTACCAGAAATGCCGCCCGCCAGTCAGGTGCTGGCGGATGTGATGCTGAGCCACTGGCCGATCAGCGCATGGCAGCCGCAGCTGCCGCGCGGCTGGACGCTGACCGATATCGACGATCGCCGCGAGCTGCGCGATCCCTCTGGCAAGGTGGTAACGCTGATTCGCTATCTGCAGCGCGGCGAGTTGCGTGAGCCGATCAGCATCGATCAACGTGCTTTTGGCTATCAGATTCAAATCCAACATCTGGATGCGTCATCATGATCTACATCTCCGCCTTTGGCATGGTGAATGCGCTGGGCAACGACCTGGCGCACATCGCCGCGCAGCTGCAAGCGGGCCACGCGCCCGGCATGCAACCGCGCGACGGCTGGCTGCAAGACGGCAAACGCTGCTGGCTGGGCGAGGTGCAGGGCGAATTGCCGCTGATTCCTGCCGCGTTGGCGGCGCATAACACCCGCAACAATCAGCTGCTGCTGGCCGCGCTGGCGCAGATGCGTCCGGCAGTGGATGCGGCCATTGCGCAATATGGGCGCGATCGCGTGGCGATTGTGCTTGGCACCAGCACCTCCGGCGTTGATGAAGGCGATCGTCAGGTGGATGGTGCATTGCCGGGCTACGATTACCGCATGCAGGAGCTCGGCGATCCATCGCGCTTCCTCGCACATTTTTTAGCGCTGGACGGTCCGGCTTACACCATTTCGACTGCCTGCTCATCCAGTGCGCGCGCGATAATCAGCGGCCAACGTTTGATTGACGCTGGTTTAGCGGATGTGGCGCTGGTGGGCGGCGCGGATTCGCTAAGCCGCATGCCGATTAATGGCTTCGCCAGCCTGGATTCACTTTCTGAACGTCACTGCGCGCCGTTTAGCGCCGATCGCGACGGCATTTCGATTGGTGAAGCTGCCGCGCTGCTGCTGCTGACGCGCGAAAAGCAGCCGCTGGCGCTGCTCGGCTGCGGTGAATCGTCGGACGCGTGGCACATGTCGGCACCGCATCCTGAAGGCGTCGGCGCCGAGCGCGCTATGCTGATGGCGCTGCAACAGGCGGGTTTACAGCCGCAGGATGTCGGTTACATCAATCTGCACGGCACCGCCACGCCGCTGAACGATCAGGTGGAATCTGCGGTGATTCATCGCCTGTTTGGCGATCGCGTGCCGTGCAGCTCAACTAAACACCTTACCGGCCACACGCTGGGCGCGGCGGGCGCCACCGAAGCGGCTTTAGCCGCACTGATTCTGCAGCAGCATCTGCCGCTGCCGCCGCAGGATTTCTCGCTGGCGGCACGCGATACCTCGCTGCCGGAGTGCGGTTTGATCACCGCGCCGCAGCCTTTGGCGCGCCCGGTGATTGCCTCAAATTCGTTTGCTTTTGGCGGGAACAATACCTGCCTGATTGTAGGAAAGCCTCATGAGTGATTTTCTGCCGGTTGATGCTTATCTGCCGCATCGCGCACCGATGCTGCTGCTGGATCGCGTCATCCAGGTCACCGACGACAGCGTGACCTGCGAAGTCTGTATCAACGCTACGGGCGTGCTGGCCCCTTTTCTCACCCCGCAGGGCGATTTGCCGGCGTGGTACGGCGTGGAAATCATGGCGCAGTCGGTTGGCGTCTGGTCGGGCTTTCATGCGCGTCAGCGCGGCGACAGTGAGATTCGTCCCGGCATGCTGCTTGGCGGACGCGGTTATCGTGCCAGCAGCGCCACTTTCGCCGCCAGCAGCACGCTGCGCGTTGAAATGCGCCTGCTGATGCGTGACGACCGATTGGGCAGCTTCGAAGGAGAGATCCGCTGCGGCGAGGCGATCATCGCCAGCGGGCGGCTGAATACCTATCAGCCCAATGAACACGAGTTAATTCAATTGCAACAAGGAGTTCAGCCATGACACGCAGCGTATTAGTGACCGGCGCCAGTAAAGGTATTGGCCGCGCCATCGCACTGCGTCTGGCGCAGGATGGCTTTGAAATGGTGGTGCATTATCACCGCGACAGCGCCGGTGCCGCGCAGACGCTGGCTGAGATTGAGGCGGCGGGCGGATGTGGACGCACCTTGCAGTTTGACGTGGCGCAGCGCGATGCCACACGCAGCGCGCTGGAACAGGATATCGCCGCGCACGGCGCCTATTACGGCGTGGTGAGCAATGCGGGCATCACGCGCGATGCGGCGTTTCCGGCGCTGACCGATGATGAGTGGGACAGCGTGATCCACACCAATCTCGACAGCTTCTACAACGTGATTCATCCGTGTGTGATGCCAATGATTGGCCTGCGCAAGGGCGGACGTATTATTACGCTCTCCTCGGTATCGGGGATCATGGGCAATCGCGGCCAGGTCAACTACAGCGCGGCCAAAGCCGGCATTATCGGTGCCACCAAAGCGCTGGCGATTGAGCTGGCGAAACGTAAAATCACCGTTAACTGCATCGCACCCGGCTTGATTGATACCGGCATGACCGATCTTGAGCCGCTGGTGATTGACGAGGCGATGAAGCTGATCCCGATGAAGCGCATGGGCGCGGCAGATGAAGTCGCCGGACTGGCCAGCTACTTAATGTCGGACATCGCGGGCTACGTCACGCGTCAGGTGATTTCAATCAATGGAGGTATGCTGTGATTCAGCGTGTAGTGGTAACCGGCATGGGCGGCGTGACCGCCTTTGGTGAGCGCTGGAGCGCAGTGGCTGAGCGGATCAAGCAGGGCAAAAATGCGGTGCGCCATATGCCGGAATGGCAGATTTACGACGGCTTGCATACGCTGCTCGGCGCGCCGGTGGACGACTTTACGCCGCCAGCACATTACACGCGCAAACGCATTCGCTCGATGGGGCGCGTTTCACTGATGGCGACGCGCGCCACCGAACTCGCGCTGGAGCAGGCCGGTTTGATCGACCATCCAGTGCTGACCAGCGGTGAAACCGGCATTGCCTACGGCTCCTCAACCGGCAGCACCGGACCGGTGAGTGAATTTGCCACCATGCTGACGGAAAAGCACACCAACAACATCACCGGCACCACTTACGTGCAGATGATGCCGCACACCACCGCCGTCAATGCGGGCCTGTTCTTTGGCCTGCGCGGCCGGGTGATCCCGACGTCCAGCGCCTGTACGTCGGGCAGCCAGGCGATCGGTTATGCGTGGGAAGCGATTCGCCACGGTTATCAAACCGTGATGGTGGCGGGTGGCGCGGAAGAGTTATGTCCATCCGAAGCGGCGGTGTTTGACACGCTGTTCGCCACCAGCCAGCGCAACGACGCGCCGCACACGTCGCCCGCGCCGTTCGACCAGCAGCGTGACGGTTTAGTGATTGGCGAAGGCGCGGGCACCTTGATCCTCGAATCGCTGGAACATGCGCAGGCGCGCGGAGCCACCATTTATGCCGAGCTGGTGGGTTTCCACACCAACTGCGATGCCGCACATATCACCCAGCCGCAGCGTGAAACCATGCAGATTTGTATCGAGCGCGCGCTGAAAACCGCCGGCGTCACGGCGGATCAGATTGGCTATATCAATGCCCACGGCACCGCCACCGATCGCGGCGATATCGCCGAGAGTCAGGCGACGGCGGCGATCTATGGCAACAGCACGCCAATCTCTTCGCTGAAAAGCTACTTTGGCCATACGCTGGGCGCGTGCGGCGCGCTGGAAGCCTGGATGAGCATTGAGATGATGCGCGAAGGCTGGTTTGCGCCGACGCTGAATCTGTCGCAACCGGCAGCGGAATGCGGTGAACTTGATTACATCATCGGCGCAGCGCGCCAGATTGAGACGGATTACATCCAATCCAATAACTTTGCGTTTGGCGGTATTAACACTTCGCTGGTGTTTAAACGCTGGCGCGATGGCTGATAGCAGGTCGCCATGAATGGCGA